>JAHFQC010000035.1 GCA_023259375.1 Alphaproteobacteria bacterium | reverse complement strand
ACGCAGAGAATTTTTAAAGACCAGCAAATTGGCGGTCGGATTTGTCGGAGCGGCCGGTCTCGTCGCGCAGAGCGCGGCCAAAGCAAAATCGGCTCCACCGGCGATCAAACCGGCGCTAGCGCCCGAGGATGTCCGTTCCGCGGCCTACCTTTCCCAGGCGCAGTCAGACGCATTCTTGCCGAAGCTTCCGGCCGTCACCGATCCGCAGGCCGCCATCGCGCCGATGCCGCTGGCCGAACGCCGCAAACGCGGCATCGTCCCCAAGAAGGGCTTCTGCAGCATCCGTCCCGGCAAGCTTGTGAGCGAAGGGCTCACCACCGGCAACGGGCCGATGTACATCGAAGCCACCTGCGATCCGTATACGGAAAAACTCGTCTTCCACCACGAAAGCCTGTTGATGCCGTGGAAGCGGCCGATCGAGGCGCCGAAAGCCGGCCACATCCTGCCCGAACTGCGCCGGATGCTGCTCGACGGCAAATACCAGGAAGCCGCCGAATACGCCTTCAAGGTGATGGACGAGAGCCCGGTCAAGAAGAACACCTTCCCGCACTCGACCGTCGCTGCGATGCAGATGGCGATCGCAATTCCGAAAGCCGAGACCGCCACCAATTATCTGCGCACCGTCGATTTTGAAAGCGGCGAAATCGCCGTGCACTGGACCGATGCCCGCGGCGACTGGGAGCGCAACAGCTTCGCGTCGCGCCCCGACGACGTCGTGGTGCAACGCCTGACCGCGCCCAAGGGCCAGACCGTCAGTGCCCGGATCACCGTCAAGATGCCTGACAAGCCGCCACGCTGGTGGGGCAACGTCACCTCGGGCGAAAGCGATCTGCATCAGGATCTCACCCCGCAACATCTGATCGTCAAAGGCCGGCTCGATCCCTCCGCCGACAACAGCGGTTATGGTGCGGTCGTTCGTGTTGTGCGTGATGGCGGGTCTGCCAAGATGGACGGCGATACGCTGGTGATCGAAAACGCGGCCTCGGTGCTATTGCTGACCCGCATCGAATGGTTCGCCGAATACAGCGATAAGAAAGTCGAAGCGCTGTGCAAGGCGCTGGACGCGGTAAAGCCCGATTACGACGCCCTCATCGCCCGCCATCGCCCGGTTCTGGCCGAAGCGTTCAATCGTGTCACCGTCGATTTCGGCGGCGCCAGCGAATACGGCATGTCGACGGAAGAACTTCTGGCCGACCAGCGTTCGCGCGAAGGCTATTCGCCCGGTTTGCTCGAAGCCGTTTTCGGCATGGGACGCCACTGGTTCATCTACACCAGCGGCAAGTATCCGACGATGATGGCGGAGGTGAACGCCAACATCAATCTGCAGATCGCTCATGCCCCGCAAAGCGATTTGCGCGAAGGCATGAACGCCTACTTCGCCTGGATGGAATCCTTGGCGCCCGACTTCCGCACCAACGCCAAGAACATCTTCGGCTGCCGCGGCACGTCGTACTCGCTGCTGCCGGACAAGGGGATCGGCGTCAGCTATCATTACAGCTATGCCGACTCCACCAAGGAGATCTGGCCGCATCCGTATTGGATTTCAGCCGGCGGCTGGTGCGTGCGCCCGTTCTGGGACACTTATCTCTGCACCGGCGACCGCGAATTCCTCAAGACCCACGTCGTTCCGGTGCTCAAGGAACTGGCGCTGTTCTATGAGGACTTCCTCACCGTCACCGACAAGAACGGCAACTACGTCTTCGCGCCGTCCTTCTCGCCCGAGAACAACCCCGGCAATCTGAACGCGTCGTGCATGATGGTGATCAATGCCAGCATGGACATCGCGGTCTGCCGCGAAGTGCTGACCAACCTGATCAAGGCCTGCGAAGTGCTCGGCACCGATGCCGACGGCATCAAGAAGTGGAAGGCGATGCTGGAAAAGATGCCGCCGTATCTGCTGGAGCCGGACGGCACCTTGAAGGAATGGTCGTGGCCGGGCCTGGCGGAGCGTTATGCCCACCGCCATGTCTCGCATCTCTACGGCGTCTGGCCGGGCGACGACATCGATCCCGACCGCACGCCCAAGCTGGCGCTGGCTGCGATGCTGGCCGACCGCAAGCGCGTGCCCGAACGCCTCGCCGCCCACGGCCGCTGCCATCGCGCCCTGGTCGGTGCCCGTCTCAAGGACGAGTACATGGTCGACACCGAGCTGCGGCAGTTGATCGAACAGGGCTATGTCGCCCCGACGATGCGCTGCTCGCACGATCCGTGGGCGTTCCCGATGCCCGATGCGCAAGGCGGCATTCCGGCAATCATGCTGGAGATGCTGCTGTATTCGCGCCCCGGCATTATCGAAGTGCTGCCGGCGCTGCCGCACACCCTGACCAAAGGCGCGATCTACGGCATGCTGGCGCGCACCTTCGCCCGCATCAACAAGCTGTCATGGGACATGGACACGCGCACGGTCGAGCTGACCGTGACCTCGTTCCGCGACCAGGACATCACGCTGATGGCCCGTCAGGGCATCGAGAAGATCGAGACCAGCGCGTTGAAAGGCGCACCGCAACCCGGCGCCGCCAACTGCACGCTGCATCTGCCGAAAGGCAAAGCGGTGGACATCCGGCTCAAGCTCGGAACCCACGAGCCCTCGGCCTGGGTATCACAGGTCACCATCTGACCAAATGAAAACGGGCAGGACCTCCTGCCCGTTTTTTTATGACTTGCAGGACGCGTTGTGGGCGCCCGGAACCGCCAGGAAGGTTATCGTAGCCGGCGCGAAGGTGATGTCGCCGGCCTTTTGCGCGGCGCCTTTCAACGGTGGCAGTTTGTCGTTTTTCAGCGCCAACGCTTTGCCGTTCAGATCGACCGTGCCGCCGTCGATCTTCGAGGACGACAAGGTGAAGCGTTGCGAAGGCTCGGTCAGCGCCAGCGACGACGGCTTGACATCGTTGTTGATGACCAGCAGCGACACCCCGCCTTTCACGCCCGCTTCGCAATGGGCATAGACATGCAAGCCTTGCTGGATCGGTATCGTGCTGTCGAGCACGGTCGAACCCATCAATCGCCGCCACAGCAGCGCCGCCCAATAGTTCGGCCGCGGCAGGATAGTCTTCTCATCGATCAGGCCGTAGTCGGAAATCGCCAGCGTGTTGTGCATCACCGTCTGCACGCCATCTTTCGCCAACCGGCCGAGCTGGTCGAGATAGCGGAAGCTGTCGGCAAACGTCTTCGCCCACGGATTGCCGCCGCAGGCCGCATCGCCGACTTCGGTCAGCCATAACGGTTTCCCCGGTTCGTATTTGTCGCGCAGCGCTGCATAGTTGGCGCGGGATTGCGAGGTGCGTCCCAGCCATTCCTCGCTCAACGCTTTGTCGAGCGTCTGCTTGCCGTGGCAGCGTTCGGAGACGTCGCCATAGTGGTGATAGGAAAACGCATCAACACCCGGCCCCGTCGCGGTTTCCATTGCCGCGGTATTTATGTGATCGGGGCTGCTTTCGGGCGGCGCATCCGGCTTGTCGCCTACCGAGCCAGGGCCGAGCACCAGCGTGTTCGGCAATTCGGCTTTCATGAAAGCGCGCCAGATCTTGAAATCGCGGCCCCATTGGGCGGCGTCATAGCCCTTCGGCACGCTCATCAACGTAACCAGCGACGGCTCGTTGGCGAATTCCGCCGCTGCGATCTCGCCGCCGATGCTTTTGGTATACGCGAGCCAGGGCTTGGCGGTTTCCGGCGTCCAGACGCCATTGGCATCGCGCATCCCGCCCGACAGCGCAAACGAGGTCACCAACTTGGCGTCCACCGCTTTGGCAAAATCGACCACGCCTTTCCACTGTGCCCGGGTCAGCAGCCCGTTGAACCCGACCGGCGGCTTGGCGGGCGGCGTATCGGTATCGGCGAAATAGGTCGCGTTGGCCCAGGTGCCGCTGACCCGCACATAAGCCGGTCCCAGCGCTGCCGCCAGCATCCTGAGCCGCGGGTTATAAAGGTCCTTGGGTGTGCGGTAGGCGTAGATTTTCGGGTCCATCCCGGCCGGGGTCGGGCCCTCGGGCGCAACATCCGGGGCGCCATAGGGTTTCCAGAACGCCCCGCCGGTCACCTCGATCATCTCGACATTGTAGCCCTGGAACCGCGCATCGACGGTTCCGAGCTTCGCCAGCATCCCCGGATTAAGCGGCGCGGCAGAAGCGATCCCGGTGACCGCGACCGAAGCCAGCAAAGCGGCAATAAAGGATTTCATGGAGATTTCCCGCATCTTCGCGACTACGCCTCCCGCGCGTTAATTTGCCAGACCGCAATGGGCGGTTTTCGCCAGCACATGATCGATGATAGCGGCTTGGAACGCCTGCGGCTCGTCCATATTGGGCAGATGCCCCGAGTTTTCGAACCAGACGATTTCCTTGTACGGCGCTTTCAGCTTGGCGACGTAGTCCACCACCAATTCCGGCGCGGTCGCCGGAATGCGGTCGTAGCGGCCTTCGAAATAGAACGCCGGAACCTTCAGCGTCCGGATACCTTCCACCGGTGGCGAGTGGGTGACGCCGACGTGCGCGCCGAGCAATTCAACGACCTCGTGCTTCGCCGTTTCCTTCTGCTCCCAATAGCCATCGAAATAGTACGGCGACGCGTTGACGATGCCCCGGTAATCCACCTTCTGATGCAGAACGCCGCCGCGCGCCCGGACCATCTGGAAAACATCCATGTCGCTCGCGTTCGCCAGCGCCTTCAGGCCCGCCGCATCGTTGGCCTTGCTCATCTCCGCCTTCAGCCAGTCCCGCGTGATCTGGAACGAACGCTCGCCGTTGACGAGCTGTCCCATGCCGATATAGGCGCAAAACCGGTCGGGATGGGCGGCGGCCAGCCGGGTCCCGATCAGCGAGCCAAAGGAATGGCCGATGAGGTAAAGTTTCGTTCGCCCGAAGCGCTTGAGCAGCTTGTCGGTCAGCGCCAGCGCGTCGTCCTCGATCTGCTTTTCCGTCAGGGAGGTCAGCGGATGCTGCGGGTCGTAGGACAACCCTGCCCCCGGCTGGTCCCAATGCACGATGGTCATACGCTGCTTCAGGGTGGCGGAGAAATGGTGCGAGATCAGCATCGCCGGTTCGCCCGGCCCGCCGTGCAACCACAGGAGCAGCGGATTGGCGGTGTCATTTCCCTGAATTAGGATTTTCTGCCGCGTGCCGCCCAGCGTGACGTCTTCCAGCGAATCGATCGGCGCGGCGGCGGCCGACGCGAACACGGCAACCAACCCCAAGACGGCCATGCGCGGAAACATGCCATTTCCCCCGGTTTTCCGCAGCGGACTGTAGCAGCCGGGATGCTTCCGGCAATCTGTCCCGCGGTTGCACAACATATTGTGACAGCAGGGTTGCCTCTCCCCCCGGTTGGCGATAGAGCATCCTCTTAACCTGCAATTTGGCCGGAACCGGGTGCGACATTCGTGCGCCCGTCCACGCGCGCGAGAACAAAATGCCGAAACGTGAAGACATCCATACCGTGCTGATCATCGGTGCGGGGCCTATCGTCATCGGCCAGGCGTGTGAGTTCGACTATTCCGGCGCCCAGGCTTGTAAGGCGCTGCGGCAGGAAGGTTATCGCGTGGTGCTGGTGAACTCGAACCCGGCCACGATCATGACGGACCCGCAGCTTGCGGACGCCACTTACATCGAGCCGATCACCGCCACCTTCCTGGAAAAGATCATCAAGCGCGAGCGCGCCAACGTCCCCGAGGGCCGCACCTTCGCCCTGTTGCCCACCATGGGCGGTCAGACGGCGCTGAATACGGCGCTCACCCTGCGCAAGCGCGGTATCCTCGACAAGTATCATGTCGAGCTGATCGGCGCCTCCGCCGACGCCATCGACAAGGCCGAAGACCGCGAGCAATTCCGTCAGGCGATGATCAAGATCGGCCTCGACGTGCCGCGCGGCATGACCCTCAAGGGCTATCTGCGCCACAAGAAGGACAGCCACGGCAACTTCCTCTACGACGACCAGAACAATCCGATCATGGAGCTGTCGCCGGAAGCCTTCACCCACGCGCTCGAAGCGCTCGATCATGTCGGCCTGCCCGCCGTGATCCGGCCCTCGTTCACGCTCGGCGGCACCGGCGGCGGCATCGCCTATAACCGCGACGAGTTCTTCGAAATCGTCGAAGCCGGCCTGGACGCCAGTCCGGTCAACGAAGTGCTGATCGAAGAATCCGTGCTCGGCTGGAAAGAGTTCGAGATGGAAGTGGTGCGCGATAAGCGCGACAACGCCATCATCGTCTGCTCGATCGAGAACATCGACCCGATGGGCGTGCATACCGGCGACAGCATCACCATCGCCCCGGCCCTCACCCTCACCGACAAGGAATTCCAGCGCATGCGTACGGCCTCGATCGCCGTGCTGCGCGAGATCGGGGTCGAGACCGGCGGATCGAACGTGCAGTTCGCGATCAATCCGGCCGACGGCCGCATGGTCATCATCGAGATGAACCCGCGCGTGTCGCGCTCGTCGGCGCTGGCCTCGAAAGCCACCGGCTTCCCGATTGCCAAGGTCGCCGCCAAACTGGCGGTCGGCTACACCCTCGACGAAATCCAGAACGACATCACCGGCGTCACCCCGGCTTCGTTCGAGCCGACCATCGATTACGTGGTGACCAAGATCCCACGCTTTGCCTTCGAGAAATTCCCCGGCGCCGAGCCGCATCTGACCACCGCGATGAAGTCGGTCGGCGAAGCCATGGCGATCGGGCGCACCTTTGCGGAGTCGCTGCAGAAGGCGCTGCGCTCGCTCGAAACCGGCCTCACCGGTCTCGATGAAGTCGAGATGCCGGAGGATCCCGCCGACATCACCGAGATTTTGGGACAAACCCATCCCGACCGTTTGCGCCGCATCGCGCAAGCCATCCGCCAGGGCTTCCCGGTGTCCGAAGTCGCCGAGATCACCAAGTACGATCCGTGGTTCCTGGGCGAAATCGAAGCCATCCTGAAGGTCGAAGCGGACGTCAAAGCTTCCGGCCTGCCGAAAGACGCCGCCGCGCTGCGCCGCCTGAAAAGCATGGGCTTCTCCGACAAGCGCCTCGCTAAGCTGACCGGCCTGACCGAGAAGGAAGTGCGCTACGCCCGCGTCCATGTCGGCGTGCGGCCGGTCTACAAGCGCATCGACACCTGCGCCGCCGAATTCAAGGCGATGACGCCGTATATGTATTCGACTTACGAGGTCGGTCCGGCGCCGGAATGCGAAAGCGCGCCGAGCGATGCCAAGAAGATCATCATTCTCGGCGGCGGGCCCAACCGTATCGGCCAGGGCATCGAATTCGACTATTGCTGCTGCCACGCCGCCTTCTCGCTTTCGGCGCAGGGCTATGAAACCATCATGGTCAACTGCAATCCCGAGACGGTGTCGACCGACTACGACACCTCGGACCGGCTCTATTTCGAGCCGCTGACCGCCGAAGACGTTTTGGAAATTGTCGACAAGGAACTGACCAACGGCACGCTGGCGGGCGTGATCGTACAGTTCGGCGGCCAGACGCCGCTGAAGCTCGCCAACCGCCTGGTCGAAGAAGGCGTTCCGATCCTCGGCACCTCCGCCGATGCCATCGATCTCGCCGAAGACCGCAAGCGCTTCCAGAAGCTGCTGCAGGACCTCGACCTCAAGCAGCCGCGCAATGCCACCGCCATGACGGCGGAAGAAACCATCGCGGCGGCGCGCGAGATCGGCTATCCGGTCATCCTGCGCCCCTCCTACGTGCTCGGCGGCCGCGGCATGGTCATCGTCACCAGCGAAGAGCAGACCAAAGCGGCGGTGAAATCGGGCGAGTTGTTCGCGATTTCCGGCAAGAACCCGGTTTTGATCGACGGCTTCCTCAACCGCGCCACCGAAGTCGACGTCGACGCCATCTGCGATACCGACGGCAACGTCTTCATCGCCGGCATCATGGAGCATATCGAAGAGGCCGGCGTGCACTCGGGCGACAGCGCCTGCGCCATTCCTCCGCATTCGCTGCGCCGCGAAACGATCAAGGAAATTGAGCGCCAGACCATCGCCATGGCCCGCGCCCTCAAGGTTCGCGGCCTGATGAACGTGCAATATGCGGTGCAGAACGGCGACGACGTGTTCGTGCTGGAAGTGAACCCGCGCGCTTCGCGTACGGTGCCGTTCGTGGCCAAGGCGATCAATCTGCCGGTGGCGGCCATCGCGGCGCGCGTCATGGCGGGCGAGAAGTTGTCCGAGATTCCGCACTCCAAGGCCCGCACCACCCGCATTTGCGTGAAAGAGGCGGTGCTGCCGTTCGCGCGCTTCCCCGGTGTCGACACCCTGCTCGGCCCGGAAATGAAGTCCACCGGCGAAGTGATGGGCCGCGACAGCGATTTCGGCCGCGCCTTCGCCAAAAGTCAGATCGGCGCCGGCGCCAAGCTGCCGCAAACGGGCACGGTGTTCATCTCCTTGCGCGAAGCCGACAAGGCCGACGTGATCGATCCGGCCCGCAATCTCATCGCCATGGGCTTCAAGATCGTCGCCACCCGCGGCACCGCCAAGGTGCTGGAAGCGGCCGGGCTGCCGGTGAAGTCGATCAACAAGGTACGCGAAGGCCGTCCGCACATCGTCGATGCGATCAAGAACGGCGAAGTGCAGCTCGTCTTCAACACGACGCAAGGCGCCCGCGCGGTATCTGACTCGATGTCGATCCGGCGGACGGCGCTGACCATGAAGGTGCCTTATTACACCACCATGGCTGGCGCGGCGGCAGCAACGGAAGCCATCGCGGCTTTACGGGCCGGCACCCTCGACGTCCGTCCGTTGCAGTACCGTCCCCCGCAAGAAGATTTCTTGTCGGATTGACAAGGGCTTACTCGGGAGCACCCGCCGCCGGGCCACTCTTGCAGTCGCCCGCAAGCAGCTTTAAAGTTTGATGCGTATCCGCTTCGGACGGGAATTTGGAATTCCCGTAAGTCCAACGCGTTAGCGGAGCCCTTTCATTTCCGCGTCCGGCCGTCGGGCCTCGCGTCAGCGGGAAGGAGAGGTTTTGTCGATAGTAGGGAAACCATGGAACGCATTCCGATGACCGCCTCGGGCTACAAAGCCCTCGAAGTGGAGCTCGATCAGCTGAGAAACGTGGAGCGCCACGAAATCATCAAGGCGATTGCGGAAGCACGTGCCCACGGCGATCTCTCCGAGAACGCCGAATATCATGCCGCTAAGGAACGCCAGTCGTTCATCGAAGGCCGTGTCATCGAGCTCGAAGACCAGATCGGCCGTGCCGACGTCATTGACGTGTCCCGCCTGTCGGGATCGACCGTGAAGTTCGGCGCCACCGTGACTATCGTCGATGAAGACACCAACGAAGAGCGCAAGTTCCAGATCGTCGGCGACCTCGAAGCCGATGCGAAGAACGGCCGCATCTCGATCTCTTCGCCCATCGCCCGCGCCATCATCGGCAAGAATAAGGGCGATACCGTCGAAGTCGCCACGCCGGGCGGCGCGCGGTCGTACGAGATTCTGAAAGTCCAGTGGATCTGACCTGCGCAGTTGCGCATTGACCGGTCCCGATCATTCCTCCCCCGCTGAGCACAACTCTGCGGGCTTATTTTTCTGCGCGAATAGCGGGGGGAGAAAAGCGAACTAAAAACAAAAACGCGCCTCCCGCCACACGGGCAGGAAGCGCGCATTCACGCAAACCGTTCCACGGACTGCCGCAGAGGCGATCCGTCGCGTGAACGTAAAACCTATTTGCTCGGTTCGAACTTGATCGGAACCTTGATCGATCCGGTACGCGAACCGATCGGAAGCGCTTCGGCCACGCACAACGCAGCCTTGTCGAATCCTGCCGCCGGAGCCGGTGCTTCGAGAACCTTGCAATCACTGAGTTTGCCGTCGGCGGCCGTGCATTCCAGCATTACGCTGGCAGCCTGCTTCGAACTGGCAAATTTGCTCGCACAAGACGCAAACTGTTCCGCCAGACTGCCCGCCATTGCCGGTGTCGCGATCATTATCGCCGCAGCAGCGCCGGCAAACCACACGCCATACTTCATGGTGCCCATTTCAACCCACCCGTTATTTCAAAGCCTACCGGTCTGAGCGCCGGATCGCTCAAACGATAAGTTCCACTGATTAAAAATCCGTCGATCAGCCCAACCCGAGAGCGAAGCCCGTTCGGATTGATTAACGAGCGGTTACCAGTCGACTAGGTGTTTTACCGGATATTGGACACTTCTGACGCTCCGCCGTTAAGCCGATGGTGAACTTCTGTGAGCGATAGTGGCGTGTCCGGGCCGAACCCGGGCGGGGGAATTCAAAAGGATTGGCAGTAATGGGCTTTCGTCTGGCGGATATGCCGCTTCTCGTGAAGATCGCCTTCGCGCCGACCGTAGCGTTGATTGCGCTGGCGGGCGTGGCGTGGGTGTCGATAAACGCACAAAAGAACGCCGCGCAGGATCTGCGCAACGTCGTCGATGTCGAAATGGTGAAGAGCCTGGAGATGAAAAACATCGCCCAGCGCATTCAGGATGCACACGGCCAAGTTTACATGCTCCTGACTCACCAGGCCGGCAAGATCGACGTCAACAAGATCGATGCGCAGACCAAGGACGTCGTCGCTAGCTTTGCTTCGATCGAGGCCAGCCTGAAGACGCTCGAGCCGAAGATGAGCGCCGAGCAGAAACCGATGGTGGTCAAGCTCGAAAAGCAGGTCGATGAGACCAAGAGCGCCGTCGATCTCGTCGGTTCGATGATGAGCGCCGATTTCTCGGCCGCCGTCAGCTTCATCGATCCGTTCGAAAAGAGCTACCAGGGCATGCTGGCGACTCTCGATCAGGTCGTGAAGTCGACAACCGATGCCACCAACGCGCGGGCCAAGGCCAGCGCCGAACATTCCGAAGCCACCGAAGCCTCGATCCAGACCATCGCGATCATCACGCTGCTTCTGGTCGGCATGCTGGCGGCGTTGCTGGTGGTGATGATCCGCCGCGACGTGAAGAAGATCGCCGACGCCACCGAGTCTCTGGCCGGCGGCAACACCAACGTCGATCTGGAGTCGATGGAACGCGGCGACGAATTCGGCGCCATCGTCAAATCGCTGGTGGTCTTCCGCGACAACGAGGCGCGCCTCGTCGAAGCCCGCAAGGAACAGGAAGAGACCCGCAAGGCGGTCGACACAGTTGTTACTTCGCTGGCGTCTGCCCTCAACAATCTGGCGGCGGGCGACCTCACCCACCGCATCAACGCCGAGTTCCAGGGCGGCTATTCCAAGGTGCGCGACGACTACAATGCCGCCATGCACAAACTGGAAGACACCCTGCGCGTCATCTGGCAGGTGATGTTCAACGTCCAGAGCGGTTCGGCCGAAATCAGCCGCGCTTCCGACGACATGTCGCGCCGCACAGAGCATCAGGCGGCCACGCTCGAAGAAACCGCCGCCACGATCGACAACATCACCGCGACGGTGAAGAAGACCGCCGAAGGCGCCCTCAACGCCCGCGATGCGGTGTCGACCGCCAAGGAAGACGCCACCCGCACCGGTGCCGTCGTCACGGATGCCGTCGCGGCCATGCACGAGATCGAGAAGAGCGCGGCGCAGATCAACGCCATCATCGGCGTCATCGACGAGATCGCATTCCAGACCAACCTCCTGGCCCTCAATGCCGGCATCGAAGCGGCGCGTGCCGGCGAGGCGGGCAAGGGCTTTGCGGTGGTGGCGAGCGAAGTTCGCGCGCTGTCGCATCGTTCCGCCGACGCCGCCAAGCAGATCAAGGCGCTGATCGGCACCTCGACGACCAAGATCAACCAGGGCGTCGGTCTGGTGGTCGAAGCCGGCAAGGCCTTGGAACGCATCGTTACGCAGGTCGCCGAGATCAACGACGTCGTCAATGCGATCTCCGCCTCGGCCCAGGAAGAGTCGTCGAGCCTCGCCCAGGTCAACACCGCGGTGGCCGAACTCGACGGCGTCACCCAGGGCAATGCGGCGATGGTCGAAGAGTCGACCGCGTCGAGCCACTCGCTGGCGACCGAAACCGAAAACCTCGCCAACCTGCTCGGCCGCTTCAAGGTCAACGGTGTCGACAACCGAGTCATCGCGAGCCAGCCGGCGGCGAAAGCCAAGCCGGTCGATGCGCCGAAAGCGGCTGCGAAAGCGTCCCCCAAGGCCGTCGCCAAGCCCATGCCCAAGCGTGAGAAGGTCGCGGTCAATGCTGCGGCGCCCGCCGAAGCCGGCACTCCCGACGACTGGGTCGAGTTCTAGTCGCAAAAACGGGGGAGCTCCTCGCTCCCCCGCTGCCAATCGAGACGGATGCACCTTGCGGTCCTCCTCCGGGAGGGCCGCTTTCTGTTTATTTGGGCAGTAGCTTCTCGATCGCGTCGAGATAGCTGACGAAAGCCGCGCGGCCCTGGTCGGTCAGCACCACGCGCGTCAGCGGCTTGCGTCCCGCATAGGTCTTCTCGATCTCGACGTAGCCCGCCTCTTCGAGCTTGCGTAGCTGTACCGAGAGATTGCCGTCGGAGGCGGAAAGCTTGGCCTTCAGTTCGTTGAAGTCGGCGTGCCCAGCCCCCGACAGATACGCCATGACGCCGAGCCGCAGCCGTCCGTGGATCACATCGTCGATCCGGCTGATGTCGAAATCGTCGCTCATGACTTGGCTTCATCCATCGCCAGCTTGAGACCGGGCACCGTCAAAAGCAGCAGCAGGCCGACGCCCATGGTCAGGGTCACGTACGGCGTATCGATCACCAGGGCGGTGATGAACGCGAACAGATACGAGCCCAGGCCCGCAATGAACATCCAGCTCCGCCGCGCCAGCGCGCCCGAGGCGAACCAGGCGGTGCCGTAGAAGGCGTAGATCACCGGCACATAACCGGCCTGAACCACCGGGCTGTGAAGATCGCGCGCGATCAGGATCGTGGTCAGGAAACAGACCATCACCCCCGCACCGCAGGCCGACCAGATCACGCCGAAGGTTGCGTTCTGTGCCGACGCCAAAGGCTTTTTGTTCCGCATCAGGCGGAAATACATCGCCAGCCAGAACAGAGTGAAGACCACGGCCGCGCCGATCCATAAGGGGCCCGCACCGATCCGGAACGGCACCAGACCGTTCTGCATCGCCCCATCCATGAAACTCGCCAGTCCGAACACGATGCCGGCTCCGGCCAAAAAGATGCCGCCGAGAATCGGGCCCTTACGGCCGCTCTCGGCCATCTGGCGCAGGAACGAGATGTCGTCGCGCAGGGTGGTTTCGTCGCCCATCAGTGTGTCTCCGTTGCTGTTTCAGGCGTTGGCTAAGAAGCGAAGCGCGTCCAGCTTCCGGTTGCGCTCCGCAGGCTTTGTTCCACGTGAGCGGGCTTGATCGTCACAATCGTGCGCATCTCAGGTCCGGTCTCATGATCTCGATCCAGAGATAGCAAAAGAACTTCATAATGTAAAGTGCTTTATCGACAGAATATGTCCCAGACCGACTGCCGCACGCCAAGGCTTTGAAGTTAAAAACTCTTTCCTTACAGACCGGACCTGTTCACTGTGCGCCCGCAAAAAAGGCGGGCCCGAGAACCGGGCAATGTCTGGGATCAAAAGAAGAGTGGGGATTTTGCCGTGAGTACTGGCGCGAAGAAAGTCACCGAGATGACTGTCCGGGGAATTCTCCTCGGCATCGCTATCACCGTCGTGTTCACGGCGGCGAACGTCTACATCGGGCTGAAAGTCGCTCTCACCTTCGCGACCTCGATCCCGGCGGCGGTGATTTCGATGGCGGTCCTCGCCGCGTTCAAGAATTCCTCGATCCTCGAAAACAACATCGTGCAGACGGTCGCCTCGGCGGCCGGCACGCTGTCGGCCATCATTTTCGTGCTGCCGGGCCTGGTGATCATCGGCTGGTGGACGGGTTTCCCGTTCTGGACCTCGTTCGGCATCTGCGCCGGCGGCGGCGTGCTTGGCGTTCTGTTCACGATCCCCTTGCGCCGCGCGATGGTGACGACCTCCGACCTGCCCTATCCCGAAGGCGTGGCGGCGGCCGAAGTGCTGCAAGTCGGCGCCAAGGCGCGTGAAGAAAAGAGCGCGGATTCCAACGAAGGCCTGCTCGCTGTGATCTGGGGCGCCGTTGGTGCCACGGTGATGTCGCTCATCACCGCCTCGCGTCTGGCGGTCGGCGAAGCCGACGGCGCCTTCAAGACCGGGAACGGCTATTCGAGCTACGGCATGCAGTTCTCGCTGGCACTGATCGGCGCCGGTTATCTCGTCGGCCTGTCGGTCGGCGCCGCCATGCTGTTCGGCATCTTCATCGCGTTCGGCGCGGCGCTGCCGATCCTCACCGCCCAGACGCCGTTCCACGGCGGGGACATTGCCACATTTGTCGAAGGGATCCGCTCCAGCGAGATTCGCTTCATCGGCGCCGGCGCCATTGCGGTGGCCGCGATCTGGACCTTGACCAAGCTCGCCGGTCCGGTGGTGAGCGGCGTGATCAACACCATGGGCGCCCGCAAGGCGGCCAAGGAAGGCACCGGCGACACCCGCGATCTCGACCTGTCGCCGATCTGGATAGTCATCCTCACCGTCGCGTCGCTGACCTTGATCGGCTTCTTGCTGCAGACCTTCCTGGCCGGTACGCCGCTGGCGGCGTCGGCGGCGAAGCTGATCTGGACGGCGCTGCCCTTCATTTTTATCGTCGGTTTCGCCGTTGCCGCCATTACCGGCTACATGGCCGGCCTGATCGGCGCTTCCAACAGCCCGTTGTCGGGCGTCGGCATTCTCGCCGTGCTGCTGTGCGCCGTGCTGTTTGTGGCCATCGTTGCGCCCGGCCCCGGCGAACGCAAAGCGCTGGTGGCGTTCGCATTGTTCGCCACCGCCATCGTGTTTTCGATCGGCACCATCGCCAACAACAACCTGCAGGACCTCAAGACCGGCCAGTTGGTCGGCGCCACGCCGCGGGCGCAACAGTGGGCGCTCATCATCGGCGTTCTCGCCGGTGCGCTGGTGATCCCGCCGGTGCTGAACCTGCTCAATCAGGCGAGCGGCTTTGCCGGTGCGCCGCATCTGCCGACCCAGGTCGGTGCCCCGCTCGGCGCGCCGCAAGCGAACCTCATCGCCGCGCTGGCGCAAGGCGTGATCGAACAGAACATCCCGTGGATGCGCATCATCCAAGGCGGCGTCATCGGCGTCGGTCTGGTGATCCTCGACGAGATCATGGGCCGGCTGAAATGGATTCGTCTGCCTCCTCTGGCCGTCGGCATGGGCATTTATCTGCCGATGGCTGTGACGCTGCCGGTGGTGATCGGCGCCGTGATCGGCCACTTCTATGACCTGTGGGCCAATCGCCAGAAAGATCCGGAACATCCCAAGCGCCTGGCGGTGCTGGTCGCATCCGGCATGATCGTCGGCGAAAGCCTGTTCGGTGTGCTCTATGCGGGCCTGATCGTTGCGGCGCAGGTCGGCTACATCAAAGTCGCCGATCCCGGTGCGCCATTGGCGTTGGTGGGTGCCAACTTCGCACCGGCAACGGCCGTGGCCTGGGGCGTGTTCGGCGTGATCATCGCGCTGCTCTATGGCTGGGAAGTACGGCGCGTAAAGAAATCTTGAATGTGCCAAAGCTGGCCGCGCCAGGCTGCCTTCTTTGTGTGCAAAACGTAACGACAGCCGCCGTTTTCTCGCGTCACGGCGACGCATAAATGCGGCTGCAGCCACCTTTTCTTAGAATCTCTGCGAATAGAATCCGCACGCCATTAAATGTCGGATTCGAAGTTGAGTATTCCTGGCCTGCGCCTCAAGGAGATTACCGTTCGAGGCATCCTCCTCGGCGTGCTCATCACGTTCGTCTTCACGGCAGCGAACGTCTACATTGGTTTGAAGGTCGCGTTCACCTTCGCCACCTCCATTCCTGCCGCCGTGATCTCGATGGCGGTGCTGTCGGTCTTCCGCAATTCTTCGATCCTCGAAAACAACATCGTGCAGACGATGGCGTCGGCCGCGGGCACGTTGTCGGCGATGGTGTTCGTGCTGCCCGGCCTCGTCATCGTTGGCTGGTGGAACGGGTTTCCGTTCTGGACGGTGTTCGCACTATGCGCCACCGGCGGCGTGCTCGGCGTCCTGTTCACGATCCCGCTGCGCCGCGCCATGGTGACGAATTCCAGCCTGCCCTATCCCGAAGGCGTCGCCGCCGCGGAGGTGCTTGAAGTCGGGCACATGATCAGCCCCGATGCCAAGGGCGAGACCCGCGTCGGTCTCAAGGCGGTGATTTTCGGCACGCTGGCTTCGCTCATTGTGGCGATCCTGCAGGCGACACGACTGATGTCGACCGAACTGCGCAGCGTCTTCCGCGTCGGTCCGGCGGCGACGAGTTTCACCATGTCGTTCTCGCTGGCACTGCTCGGCGCCGGTTATCTCGTCGGCCTGTCGGTGGGCGTGGCTATGCTCCTGGGGCTTGCCATCGCGTGGCTCGCGGCCGTGCCGGCGCTGACGCTGAGCATCCCGCAGAACGGTGCGCCGCTGGCGACCTACGTCGGCCACATCTGGTATCACAATGTGCGCTTCATCGGTGCCGGCGCGATCGGCGTGGCGGCGCTGTGGACTCTGTTGAAACTCATCGCGCCGGTTTTGCGCGGCATCGCCGCGACGGTGCGGGCATCGCGCCAGAGCAAGACCGCCACCGACGACCGTGATCGCGATCTGTCGCCGCGCTGGATTGTCGGGCTGACGGTGGTGTGCCTGACGGTGGCCGCGATCCTGCTCAACACCTTCCTCGGTGGTACGCCGTTCGCCGGCAATGCCTCGAGCCTGACGGCCTCCATTCTGCCCTTCGTCGTCATCGGCGGTTTCGCCGTCGCGGCCGTGACCGGTTACATGGCGGGCTTGATCGGCGCCTCCAACAGCCCGATTTCCGGCGTCGGCATTCTCGCCATCCTGATCTGCGCCACGCTGCTGGTCGCCCTGGTCCATCCTTCGGCGGCGAATACCCAGCCGCTGGTCGCCTTCGCTCTTTTCACCACCGCCATCGTCTTCGCCATGGCGACGATCTCCAACGACAATCTGCAGGACCTGAAGACCGGCCAAATCCTCGGCGCCACGCCGCGGGCGCAGCAGATCGCGCTGATCATCGGCGTAGTGGCCGGCGCGCTGGTGATCCCGCCGGTGCTGAACCTGCTCAATCAGGCCAACGGCTTTGCCGGCGCAACGCGCCCCGAGAACGCCATCGGCGCCGCCTTGTCGGCCCCGCAGGCCAACCTCATCGCGACGCTGGCCCGCGGCGTGATCGATCAGCATCTCGATTGGGGCATGATCGGCATCGGCGGCGCCATCGGGCTTGCTCTGGTGGTGCTCGATGAACTGCTCGGCTACCGCAAGCTCATGCGTCTGCCGCCGCTGGCGATCGGCATGGGCATTTATCTGCCGATGGCGGTCACCATGCCGGTGGTGATCGGCGCCGTGCTCGGCCACATCTACGATCGCTGGAGTGCCAAGCCGCGCGACGGCCGCCGCGGCCGCACGCCCGAACAATCCCGCCGCCTCGCCGTGCTGATGTCGTCGGGCATGATCGTCGGCGAAAGCGTGTTCGGCGTGTTCTATGCCGGCATGATCGTGGCCACCGGCAAGGCATGGCCGCTCGGGATCATCCACCAAGGCTTCGGCCCCGCCGCCGCCATCGGCTGGATGGTGTTCGCCATGATGATCCTCGAACTCGGCGGCTGGCTGGCGCGACGAGCGCGGACCTAGTCGTTCCGCCGGCGCGCGACCAGTGCCTTCATCTCGGCGATCTGCACAAACTGTCCGTCGGGCGACAGCTCGGCGAGGGCTTGGCGCAGGTCGGCCTCGAACGCCGCGGCGCCCTCACCGAGGGCCTGGGCCGAAGTCACCGACAACGACCGCGCGTAGCCGATAATGTCCTCGATCGTGAGATCGCGCCGGACGATCACGCCTGCCGTCTCCAGCACCCGAAAGGGTGATTCGAGCAAAACGGACTCGTGCGAGCGGTGGATTGGATCGGCGCGTTCCATTCTATGGGGTGATGAGTCGGCGCCGTAACGGTGCGCAACCGTGTCCAGCGCGGTCCGCCAGCGGTTCTCCACAGTATTCGGAAACTCGTCATCGAACAGCGCCAGGGCGCCGCCGGGGACAATCATGCGGTCGAACGCAAGCGCGGTTTCGGCCCGGTCCATCCAGTGGAACGCCCGCCCGATGGTCACCAACCGGAAAGGTCCGGGCGGCAAATCGAACGAGCTTCCCGCTACCGTCCGGACCGGCACCCCTTCGGATTTCGCTGCGTTTTCCAGGGCTTCCAGCATTTCCGGCTCGGGATCGACCGCGGTGACGGCCATGCCTTCCCGGGCGAAGGGCAGCGCCAGCAGCCCCGGTCCGCAGCCGAGATCGAGGACGGAATCACCCGGCTGGAGTCCGGTCAGTTCGATCACCCGGCGGATCAGGGCGTCGGGATAGCCGAGACGAAACCGCGCATATCCGGCCGCCGTGGTGCGGAACCGGCGGGGTTGAAAATGGTTGGGAGGTGACATGCATTCATCCGACATTTGGCTTTGCGCGCGAGGCCTTTATACTGCACCCAGCATTCTTTGAGCCCAAACCATGGCGAACATCGCACTCGTCGACGACGACAAGAACATTCTGGCCTCCGTCCAGATGCTGCTGGAGCAGGAGGGCTATCACATCCGAACTTTCACCGATGGCGCCTCGGCCCTTACAGCCCTGACGGCCACCCCGCCCGATCTGGCGATCCTGGATATCAAGATGCCCCGTATGGACGGCCTCGAGCTGCTCCGGCGCCTGCGTCAGGTTCAGGAAAATATCCCGGTGATCTTCCTCACCTCGAAAGACGAAGAAATCGACGAGTTGATGGGTCTCAACGCGGGTGCCGATGACTACATCCGCAAGCCATTCTCGCAGCGCCTGCTGCTCGAACGCGTGAAGGCGGTCCTACGCCGCGCCGAAGCCCACAAGGCTGCGCCGGCGGGCACGCCCGAGGCCAAGAAGGAAGCCCTCATCCGCGGCAAGCTGGCGCTCGATCCGCAGCGTCACGAATGCACCTGGGACGGCAAGCCGGTCCGCCTGACGGTGACCGAGTTCCTGATCCTGCAATGCCTCGCGGCGCGCCCCGGCTTCGTGAAGAGCCGCGACAGCCTGATGGATGCGGCCTACGACGATCAGGTCTATGTCGACGACCGCACGATCGACAGCCACATCAAGCGTCTGCGCAAGAAGTTCAAGCAGGTCGACGACAGTTTCGAGGCGATCGAGACCCTCTACGGAGTCGGCTACCGGTATCGCGAAGTGTAGTTGTCGCGGTCCGGCGGATTACGTCGGATGAAATTTTTGGTCCCCAAGGGTGAGCCGCGCCATTCGGTTCTACGCTGGCGCATCATCCTCCTGAACACCATCGTGTTCGCGGTATTGATCGCGGGCGTGACCTGGGTGCAGGCGAGCCGTGCCAATCTCGTCGACGAACGCCAGACCGGTGTCGAGGAAGAGGCCCGCGTGGTCGCCTCGACGCTGGCCGAATACGCCACCCTGACCGAAGGCCGCGGCATCAACGTCCAGAGCGCCACCGAACTGTTGCGCGACCTCGTCGGTCCGACCCGCCTCAGGGCCCGGCTCTACGACACCGACGGTCAGCTCATCGTAGACACCCGCTACATCCTTTCGCGCAATGCGGTGCAGGTTTCCGAAATTCCGCCGGTAGACCGCTGGAGCCGCTTCAAGCAATGGCTGGACGGCGTCTATGAATCGGTGATGGGCGTACGCCCCAACACCCATTACGAGCCCTATCTCGAAGGCGGCCAGGACGGGCGGCTCTATCGCGAAGTGAACACCGCGCTCGACGGCCAGACCACATCGACCAAGCGCGTCGACGAGCACAACAAGCTGGTCCTGTCGACCGCCGCGCCAGTGCAGCGTTTCAAGGCGATCTACGGCGTCCTGTTCGTCTCGACCGAAGGCGGCGACATCGACGAGATCCTGCGGGTCGAACGCACCAAGCTGATCGAAGTGTTCGCCCTCGCCACTTTGATGATGCTGATCGCGTCGATGTGGCTGTCGTGGAACATCGCCGAGCCGATGCGGCGCCTCGCCGAAGCCGCCGACCGCGTCCGCCGCGGCAAAGGCGGTCGCGAACACGTTCCCGACATGTCGAAGCGCGGCGACGAAATCGGCGAGCTGGCCGAAAGCATGAGCGCCATGACCCGCGCCCTCTACGACCGCATCGACGCCATCGAAAGCTTCGCCGCCGACGTGGCGCACGAGCTGAAAAACCCCCTCACCTCACTCCGCAGCGCCGTCGACATGTTCACGCGCGCCACCGACGAGGAGAGCCGTACGCGCATGCTCGGCATCGTACGGGCCGACGTCAAACGCATCGACCGCCTGATCACCGACATTTCCGACGCCTCGCGCCTTGACGCCGAGCTGAGCCGCGAGACCGCGACCCCGGTCGACATCGCCAAGCTCGTGGAGACCATCGTCGAGATCTATCAGATGATGGAGCTGCCGCGCGGCGTGAAGGTGGCGCTCAATCTCCACCTGCCGCCCGATGCCGCCGTGATGGGCCGCGACGAGCGCCTCGGCCAGGTGGTCCGCAATCTGGTCGACAACGCCGTGTCGTTCAGTCCCAAGGACGGCACCGTAACGATCTCGGCCCACACCGATCCCGGCTGGATCGTCATCACCGTCGACGATACCGGCATCGGCATCCCGCCCGACAATCTCGAGACCATCTTCAAGCGCTTCTACACCGAGCGGCCGCAGGATCACGATTTCGGCAAGAACTCCGGCCTCGGCCTCTCGATCGTGCGCCAGATCACCGAAGGTACCGGCGGCCACGTCTGGGCGGAAAATCGCCCCGAAGGTGGTGCCCGTTTCGTGGTGCAACTTCCGCTGGCGCCGCCGTGGAACTAATCAACATTCACGCGACGGCCCTGCGGCTCGGCAAAGCGGGGGCGGCTTTCGGTGCGCCCGCTTCGTGCGGCGTCCTCCTGATCGGCAAGAGCGGCAGCGGCAAATCCGATCTCGCGCTGCGGCTGATTCAGGCCGGGGCCCGGCTGGTAGCCGACGATCGCACCGATCTTTACGTGTCGCGCGGCCGTCTCTACGCAAAACCGCCTAAGCGGATTGCCGGATTGCTCGAGGTTCGCGGCGTAGGCATCCTAAAAGTTCCTTACGCCGCGCAAACGCAGGTCACATTGGTCATAGAACTCGGAAAAGCCGGCCCGCGCCTGCCCGAAACCCGCTCTTTCCGCCTGCCTGCGGCCCTGCGCCTCCCCCCTGGGGCAGCGCCACCGGTTATAAGCCTGAGCCCCTTCGAAGCCTCGGCCCCGGCCAAGGTAGCGGCCGCGGCGGCAGCCTATGCGAAAGGCTTGCATCGCGAAGACATCAACCCAATTTAATGCTTATCAGGCCTAGAATGGTTCTCTATCGTTCTGGCGGTTTCTGGACAGGATCATGATCGGTATCGTTCTCGTCACCCACGGCCGGCTCGCCCACGAGTTCATTTCGGCCATGGAGCACATGGTTGGGCCGCAGAGCCATCTGCGCGCCGTCTGCATCGGCCCCGAAGACGATATCGAACGTCGCCAGCGCGAGATCGCGGCGGCGGTGAAATCGGTGGACCTCGGCGACGGCGTGGTGATTGCCACCGACATGTTCGGCGGCACGCCGTGCAATCTCGCTTTGACGCTGCTCGAGAAAGGCAAGATCGAAGTGCTGGCGGGCGTCAACCTGCCGAGCCTGATCAAGCTGTGCGACGCCCGCACCAAGCAGCCTCTGGAAGTGGCGGTCAACGACGCCATCGAAGCGGGACGCAAATACATGCGCGCCGGCTCGGCCGACCTGTTCGGCGGCTGAAGCGGAAAGAATGTCCATGTCCTGCAGCAAGGCGACGGCGAAGATCGTCAATAAGCGCGGCCTGCATGCGCGCGCGTCGGCCAAGCTTGTGGAATGCGCCTCGCGCTTCAAATCGCACATCACGGTGTCGAAGGACGGCCAGTGCGTCGATGCCCGTTCGATCATGGGCCTGATGCTGCTCGCCGCGCCGATCGGCACCGAAATCGAAGTCTCCGCCGCGGGCGAAGACTCCCAAGACGCCCTCACCGCCATCCTGGCACTGGTCGAGGCGAAGTTCGGGGAAGACTAGTTCACTCCCCCGCCGGTGCGGCCGTCGATTGGCGCACGATCACTTGGTGCGGAAAAACCAGCGTCGCGGATTCCGCGCCCTCGTTGCGGATCAGCGCAGCGACTACCGCTTCCGTCATTTCGGTCAGCGGCTGGCGGCAAGTGGTCAAACGCGGCCACATCGCCTGCGAGAACAGGGAATCGTCGAAACCGGCGATCGACAGGTCTTCGGGAACGCGCAGATTGAAGCGCAGCGATGATGCCAGAACGCCTGCGGCCATGTCGTCGTTGGCGGCGAGGATCGCAGTCGGCCGCTCGCGCAGCGACAGCAGCGCATCGCCCGCATCCATGCCGGATTTGTAGGTGTACTCGCCCGCCACACAGAGGCTCTCATCGACCGGCACGTTCCACTCGGCCATGGCGCGCCGGAACCCGTCGAAACGGGCCCGCGCGTCGGCGTGATCGGCCTCACCCTGGACGAAGCCGATGCGGCGATGACCGAGACCGAGCAGGAACGCCGTCATGTCGTAGCCGGCCTGCGCGTTGTCCATGTCGACATCGATGAAACCCGGCATCGAGTGCTCCGGCGAATAGCGCACGATCGGCGTGTCGGTGTGTTTCAGCGCCTCGATCAGGCCGGCATGATCGCTCAAGGGCGGTGTCAGTATCCCCCCCGCGAGGTCCGACTGCACCATCAGGCTTTGCACCTGACGCGCCAGATTGGGGCTCGACGGTTCGACATATTCGATGACCAGATGGAAGCCTTCCTTCTGGCAGGTCTTCAGGATCTCCATCTGGATCTGCGAGATATAGTTCGAGCCGATGGCATTGCCGTCGCAGAACAGGCCGAGCATGAACGAGCGGTTGCTGGCGAGTCCGCGCGCCAGCTGATTGGGATGATAGGCCAGCGCCTCGATGGCGTCCTGAACCCGCGCCCGCGTCTCCGCCTTCACCGCCGGCAGATTGTTGAGCACCATCGACACGGTCTTGATCGATACCCGCGCCCGCTTGGCCACGTCATAGATGGTGACGGCCTTCCTCTTTCTGCTGCGGGAGACGGCATCGCTCATAGTTGGAATGTAACACAAAGGGTTTGATGAAAGATGGTACGCAGCGTCATGTCGCGCCCCTGCGGAGTTGCGACAGGAATGACGCCCACGCCAGCCCCCAGAGGATGGAGCGATTTAGCCCGCCAGCCGGTAGAACGGCACCACCTTCGTGATCACAAATCCGAGACTCTGCGCCAGATGCAGCGAGCCGGTGTTTTCCTTCCGGCAGGCCCAGACAGGCGTGATACCGCTCTCAAGGCTTTTGCGGATCATCGCCGAGGCGATGATCAGTGCCCCCTTGACTGCTCATCTCATTTGCTTCGGCCAGGGCGGCACCGGCTTGGAGATACCCGGTCTGATCGGATCGTGATGAGCCTTGATTTCGTTGTAGCGAGGATCACCCGGCCGATAGACCAAGACCGCGTCCCCGACGGCGCCATTGCCCCGGGCCGTCAACTGAAGCGTGATGACGCCTTCGGCATCCATCGTCGCGACATCGATGCTGGCTGGCGGTGAGTGCGCGCACGCAGCCGCAACAATCAGCACCGCAACGATGGCAAAGGTTTTTTCATATCCGCCGCCGCATCTTGACCTGTCGCCACAGCCACGCCCCGAAAGCGACGACAACAAAAGCGGCCAGTGCGACTGGCAGCAAGGCCGCCAAAAACAACGTTGCGGAATAGGCGATATCGACCTGCCCAGTGACTGGATCGAAGTATTCGCCCTGACTGTTTTCCTGAAACGCAACCCACAGAACAATGCTGGCAAAAGCGATGCCGAGCAGCAACGCAATCAGCGCTGCAATGACAAGCGTTCTGCGCATTCGCCCCCCCTTGAAGGGCGTTCATCATATGGCGAGAAAAACCCGCAGGCGAGGCTATTCACCCCGCCAGCCGGTAGAACGGCACCACCTTCGTGATCACAAATCCGAGACTTTGCGCCAGATGCAGCGAGCCGGTGTTTTCCTGCCGGCAGGCCCATACAGGCGTGATACCGCTCTCAAGGCCTTTGCGGATCATCGCCACCGCGACGGCCCGCGCCAAGCCCTGGCCGCGGAACGCGGCGCGGGTCTCAATGCCGATCTCCAGCCAGTCGTCGAAGCGCGTGGCGGAGAATGCGATGGCGCCGACCTCGCCGTCTTTCACCGCCATCATGCCACCGCCGTGATCCTGGAACGCGGCGAAGTTCTTCCAGAAGGCGCGCGGCGTGACATGCACGTCGGGCAGATCGTATGCGGTCTCAACAAGCGGCTGCAGCGACCAGCCCGGCGGCAGCGCTGGTCCGGGGTGGCGCTTTTCGAAGACCAGGCGGTCGAAACGGAAGTTCACCCGGTGAAAGCGCTCAGCCCGAAGCTGCCCGTCCCAATCGAGATCGCCCCAGCGCGGATCGACCTGCAGCAGTTCGGGCCCATAGCGATAAGCGCCGGTATTGAGATGATCGATCAGGGCCGGAAACGCGCGGCCGACGCCCTCGCCCCAGATGAGGCTCATGCCGTAATCGTGCAGCGCATGCACGGCGCCGTCCTGGCACCAAACCCGTCCGCCACTGACGCCTTCCAGCACCGCCCGCGCGAAACCGGTGAAAATCGGCACCTCGGCCAGTGGCGGACAGGTCGCAAAAGCATCGGTGGAAAGTTGGATCACGGCAGCCTCCTCGTCCCCTTTAACCAAGCTTTTCCAGGCAGCGGAAGGCGACATGAACGGCGAACATGGATGAATGATAACGCTGTAAATTTCACTTGACGTTCTCTTTCCGTTCTGCATACCATTGGTTGCATTTTGAACGGAGTACTACGACAAACCAGCGGCCAAGGACCTTCGCGACGTCCCGACCCGTAGAGCAACGTCGAGATAGAACTGACCCAGGACGCCCAGCTCGCGTGGGCGTCGGACGGTTCAGGCCAGCGCAGGACCGGCGTAAGCCCGTATAAGCCCGCGTAAATCCGAGGAGGTGGCGGCATCGGCGGCGGCAAAGACGCGGAAGAGCCTGGATCGTGCGGGTATCAGGGTTTGCAGACTGTGCTTGTCACCGGCCGCTTGAGTGCGGTCCTTGCGGGCGCCCTGCATCCGGAGGGCACTCCCCGAAACAGGCGGACCAGCGAATAACGGGCCCGCCTTCGGCACATTTAAAAGGGCCTACTTCTCCTTCACCGGCACCAAGGCGCCGAGCCCGTTCGCGGCCGGATCGGGCAGCGCGGCGCAGGTTCGTCCCGAGCAGGCAATGGCGTTGACGGTGTCGTAAGGCGCCACGCCGGTGGTGCGCAGATCCTTGCGGGTGAGGACTTCGTCGCCGTTCGCAATCCGCGCCAGGGCATAGGCGATGGCCGCCGAACCGTTGGGACCGCCGGCCCCCGCGCCCGCGAGTTCGGCCGGGCTGTCGGCCTGCCGGGCCGCGATGATCGGAGTCAGGAAGGCCGAGGCCAATCCTGCCGCGCTCGCCGTCGGCGCCTTGGCCAGGGTCACGCCGGTACCGCGCACCGTATGGCCGGAGCCGAACGGACCATTCATGGTCACCGCGCACGCCACCGCCTGCCCACGCGCATCCATGGCGGCGAAGCCGGTGGCGCCGAGATCCTTCGGTAGTTCGGCGACGTGATAATCCTTGAGCGACTGCCGTAGCGCCCACACCACCGCCGCCTGCAGGTCCTTGGCGCCGACCGAGGTCGACTGGGCCTTAGCGAGATTGTCGAACAGCACGCCGGCAAAAGCGCCCGCGCCGACCTTGTTGGACGGCAGGAAGACGTAATCGGACCCGATCTGGATCACGCGCGGCGTCACCTGCCCCGCTTTGGTGGCGGCGAGATCGGCTTTGCTGATGGTGCCGCCTTCGCTGCTGCCGTAGTCCGCGATCATGGCGGCGACGGCGCCGCTGTAGAACGCCTCCGGCCCGTTGACGCGGATCGCCGCCAGCGCATCGGCGAGATCGGAATTGTACACCACCGTGCCCGTCGTCTTCGGCTTGCCGGATTCGTCGAGATAGAGCGCCGCCAGTCCCGCATCGAGGCGGATCACGTCGCCCGCATCGCTGAGGCGCGTCGCCATCGCCTTGGAGATCGGCACGCCGGTGCGCGCCATCACTTCCGCCGGCGACACCACCTTCTGCCACGGCAGCGCGCCATAGGACGCCTGCATCACGCCGAAGCCGCGCACATTGCCCGGAACCGCATAGGCGCCCGGCTTGTCGGCGTCACGGGCTTCGAAATCGAATTCCTGGGTCGTGTTCTTGGCCGGATCGTGGACGATGCAGATGCCGCCGCCGCCAAGGCCCGCCGCCACCGGATAAGTGACCGAAAGCGCGAAATACATCGCCGTCGCGGCATCCACCGCGTTACCGCCCTGCCCCAGGATCGCGGCGCCGGTACTGACCGCGAAAGGCTCGTCGCCCACCACCAAAGCGCCCTCGGTTCCGGAAGAGGTGCTGCTCAACCCTACGGTGCTGCCGATGTCGAGCGAGCATCCGGCCAGCAGGAGCATGCCGGCTACACCGGCTAAGGCGCGAGAGTACAACATGAATTGCCCGTAATCCTTGGCTGTTGTCGAATTCACTTGAGGCCCGCCCTCCGTTGACGCAAGCACGTCGCGAACCTACCGTCATGGGCCGAAGAGGAGAGGTCAAGCCTTGGCAATTTGCAACCCTCTGCACCGGTTTCAAGGACGCAGATTCGTATCGGACCGTGTTCGCCGCATCACCGGGTTCGCGCTCGGTTTCATCGGCGCATTCTGGCTGCAGATCGGACCGGCGTCCGCGCAAGGCATCTCCCTGCTGCAGGACACCGAGACCGAGCGGCTGGTGCGCTCCTATGAAGAGCCAATCCTCAGCGTTGCCGGCATCGATCCCAATGCCGTGAAGATGTACATCGTCGGCGACACCTCGCTGAATGCGTTTGTCGCCGAGGGCCAGAATATCTTCGTCAACACCGGCCTTTTCATTCAGCTCAGGAACCCGAACGAGATCATCGGCGTCCTGGCGCACGAGACCGGCCACATGGCGGGCGGCCACCTTTCCCGCGGCTCCGATGCCATCGCCAAGGCCGAGATCCCGATGCTGCTGTCGATGGCGCTCGGTATCGGTGCGGCGATCGCCGGTGCCGGCGAAGCGGCCATGGTGCTGATGGGGGTGGGCCAAAGCGCCGCAGCGGCCCAGTTCTTCCAGTTCAGCCGGGTCCAGGAAGCCACCGCCGACCAGATGGGCCAGAAATACCTGCGCGCCATCCACCAGTCCGGCATGGGCATGGTCAACGTCTTCGAGCGCATGGCGAACGAAGAAGCCATGATCGTGAAGAACCCCGAGCAGTTCGCGACCTCTCACCCGGCCAGCCGCGACCGCGTCGAGAACATGCGTACGATTGCGGAAGGCTCGCCCTATCGCGACGTACCCGACAGCCCGCAAGCCATCCACGCCTTCGAAATGGTCAAGGCCAAGATCATCGGCTACCAGCTGCCGGTGCAGGATGTGCTCTATCGCTATCCCCTGACCAACAAGAGCGCGCCGGCCCGCTATGCCCGCGCCATGGTCTATATGCGCCAGCCGAACCTCAAAGCGGCGCTGGAAGAGATCAACAGCCTGATCAAGGAAGAACCCAAGAACCCATTCTTCTACGAAGTGCTCGGCCAGATCTACGTGTCGATGAGCCAGCCCCTGAAAGGCATCGATCCCTACCAGAAGAGCGTCAACCTGATGCCGGACGCACCCGAGCTTCGCGTTGCCCTCGCCGCCGCCCAGGTCGCCACCGGCCAGAAGGCGTACGAGCAGAAGGCAATCGAAAACCTCAAGATTGCGATGCAGCAGGACAGCGAAAGCCCGTTCGGCTGGTACCAGATGGCCCAGGCCTATAGCGATCTGGGCAATGCCCCGATGGCGGACCTGGCCACCGCCGAGCGCTATTACTCGGTCGGGGACTTGCGCAAATCCGCCATTTTCGCCATGCGTTCGCGCCAGAAGCTGACCAAAGGATCGCCCGATTGGGAACGGGCCAACGACATCGTTGCGGTTGGCGTCTCCCAGATGAAGCAGATGCGGGGCAACTAGCGCTTCCCGATAAGTGGAGCCGTTAGCGACAGCGTGTTACGGCGGTTATCGGATAAGAAGCGCGACAAAGAACTGAAGGGGCCGATATCGTGCAAGCAAACCTGAAGACTGCCGTCGTGGGCGGCCTCGTTGGCGCCATCGTCGCCGTTGCCGTGATGGCGGGCGCCGTGGCGCTGCATGTCGTGCCGACCGCGACCGACGCGCGGCTGCAGTCCTATCTGCTCGGCCATCCCAAGCTGGTGCTGCAGATGCAGGCGCTGGCGGAAGAACAACAGGCTGCCGAAGCGCGCCAGGCGCAGATCGATAAAATCAAGAAGCTCGGCGTCAGCAAATTCCTTGATCCCAAGGTCGCCTATGTCACCGGCCCGGCCAGCGCCAAGAACACGGTCATCGAGTTTTACGACTACAATTGCGGCCACTGCCGCAACACCTCGGCGGCCGTGAAGGCGTTCATGGACAAGCACAAGGCCGATACCCGCTTCGCCTTCATCGAATTCCCGATCTTCGGCGAGGCTTCGTCGAATGCCGCGCGCGCCTCAATCGCCGCCCATAAGCAAGGCGATAAGTTTCTCGCCCTCCATTTCGGCATGATGGCCGAAAGCGGCGCCGTCGATCAGGCGCTGATGCTGCAAGTGGCGCAGAAGGCCGGTCTCGACATCCCCAAGCTCGCCAGCGACCTCAATGCACCCGAGACCGACAAGGCTCTGCTCGCCGGCTATCGCTTGGCGCGCGAAATGAGCTTCAGCGGCACGCCGATGTTCATCGTCAACGGCCAGGTGCACGAAGGCGAAATCACCGAGGACGAGCTAAAGAAACTCGTGAAATAACGGGCGTTCTCGCGCGCAACAAAAATGGCCGCCCATTGTGGCGGCCATTTGCTTTTAGGAGTTCGCGCAAGAACTAGATCAGCCCCGCCAGCGGGCTTGAAGGATCGGCGTAGCGCTTTTTCGGCATGCGGCCGGCCAGATAGGCCAGACGGCCCGCTTCCACCGCGTGCCGCATGGCGGCGGCCATCATCACCGGATCCTTGGCTTCGGCGATGGCGGTGTTCATCAGCACCGCATCGCAACCGAGCTCCATCGCCACCGCGGCGTCCGAGGCTGTACCGACACCGGCATCGACGATCACCGGCACCTTGGCCTCTTCGATGATCATGCGGATGCCGACCGGATTCTGCACGCCGAGGCCGGAACCGATCGGCGCCGCGAGCGGCATGATTGCGCACGCGCCCATCTCTTCCAGGCGCTTGGCGATCAGCGGATCGTCACTGCAATAGACCATCACCTGGAAACCCTCTTTGATGAGGAGCTCGGTGGCCCGAATGGTCTCGATCATGTTGGGATAAAGCGTTTTCTTGTCGCCCAGGACTTCCAGCTTGACCAGGGTCCAGCCGCCCGCCTCGCGGGCCAGCCGCAGGGTGCGAATGGCGTCTTCGGCGGTGAAGCAGCCCGCCGTGTTGGGCAGGTAGGTGTATTTCTTGGGATCGACGAAATCGACCAGCTTTTCGGACGAGTTGTCGGTGAGATTCACCCGGCGCACGGCGACGGTGACCATCTCGGCCCCGGCCGCTTCGGCGGCGGCGGCATTCTGCGCGTAGGATCTGTACTTCCCGGTGCCGATGATGAGTCGCGACTTGAACGTGCGGCCGGCAATCACCAGCGGCTTGTCGACGGGGCGCGGCTCCGCCACGGGGG
Organism: Alphaproteobacteria bacterium; assembly: GCA_023259375.1. GTDB lineage: Bacteria > Pseudomonadota > Alphaproteobacteria > Micropepsales > Micropepsaceae > Rhizomicrobium. The sequence continues at coordinate 14,682 of JAHFQC010000035.1, read as the reverse complement.
CGTTGCCGCCCCCGATAAAGTGCACAATTTCCAGACGATCCCCATCAGTCACGGTAATATCCTTGTATTGAGACCGGGGCACGACCTCCAGGTTGCGTTCGACGGCGATCTTGGCCGGGTCCAGGCCCATTTGGGTGACCAGCTCGGTTAAATTGACCGAACCGTTCAGTTGGCGCGTTTCCCCGTTGATAGTCACTGTCAAAGCCATAAAGCCTGTTCCCGATTGATGTTTGCGGAAGGCGGATTGCCCATTATAAGGCGAATCCGAACCGGTTACGGAGCCTTTCTTGTCCAAGGCGATATATGTCCTCAACGGGCCTAATCTCAACCTCCTCGGGACGCGGGAGCCGAACATTTATGGCCGCACCACGCTCGCGGACATCGGCGACATGACCGTCGCGGAGGCCAAAGCGCACGGATTGGAGGTGGTTTTCCGCCAATCCAATCACGAAGGTGAACTGGTTGAGTGGATCCAGGAAGCGCGACTAAAGTCGGTTGGCGTCATTATCAACGCCGGCGCCTACACCCACACCTCGGTCGCGATTCATGACGCTCTGAGGGCCCTCGATCTCCCGGTCATCGAGGTGCACCTGTCGAATACCTTTGCCCGGGAAGAGTTCCGCCACCATTCGTTGATCAGCCCTGTGGCCAAGGGCCTGATCGTCGGATTTGGCGCGAACAGTTATGTGCTTGCTGTGGACGCGCTGGCGTCCCTGATCGAAGAGGCTGCGGAATGAACATGAAGGATGTGAAATCCATTGGAGCACGCATCCCCCTCGGGAAGGGTAATAAAATGCCGAGTATCGATTCTTCGGTGATCCGGGAATTGGCAGAACTGCTTACGGAAACCGGTCTGACCGAGATCGAGGTCGAACAAGGCGGTGCACGCCTGCGGGTCGTCCGGCAGGTGACGAATTCTTACGTTGCAGGGCCCTCCACGCAGTTCGCAGCGGCTCCGGCCGCGCCGGCGGGAGAAGCCCCTGCCCCGGCCAAACCGAAAGGCCCGCCGGCAGGCGCCGTGCCGTCACCGATGGTCGGTACCGTCTATGTGGCGCCCGAGCCCGGCAAGCCGCCGTTCGTCAAGGTCGGCGACAAGGTGTCGGAAGGCGACACGCTCTTGATCGTGGAAGCGATGAAGACCATGAACCCGATCGCCGCGCCGCGGGCCGGTACGATCACCGAAATCTGCGTCAACGACACTGAGCCGGTCGAGTTTGGTCAAACCCTCGTCGTCATCAACTAATGTTCGATAAAATCCTCATCGCCAACCGCGGCGAGATCGCGCTTCGCATCATCCGCGCCTGCAAGGAGATGGGCATCTCCACGGTAGCGGTGCACTCCACCGCCGATGCCGAGGCCATGCATGTCCGTCTGGCCGATGAGAGCGTTTGCATCGGTCCGCCGGCGACGGCGCAGAGCTATCTCAACATTCCGGCGATCATCGCGGCAGCGGAAATCACCGGCGCGCAGGCGATCCATCCCGGCTATGGCTTTCTCTCCGAGAATGCCCGCTTTGCCGAGATCGTTCAGGAGCACAAGCTCACTTTCATCGGCCCGACGCCGGAACATATCCGCGTCATGGGCGATAAGATCGTCGCCAAGCAGACCGTCAAGGAAGTCGGCATTCCGACCGTCCCTGGCTCTGAGGGCGCGGTCGAGAGCGAAGAAGAAGGGCTGAAAATCGCCGCCGATATGGGCTATCCGGTACTGATCAAGGCGACGGCCGGCGGCGGCGGCCGCGGCATGAAAGTGGCGACCAAGCCGGAAGAACTTTCTTTTGCGCTGTCGACCGCCAAAGCCGAAGCCAAGTCCGCCTTCGGCAACGATGCGGTCTACATGGAGAAATATCTCCAGACGCCGCGCCATATCGAAGTGCAGATCCTCGCCGACAGTCACCACCATGTGGTGCATCTCGGCGTGCGCGACTGCTCCTTGCAGCGGCGCCATCAGAAGGTCTGGGAAGAAGCCGGCAGCCCGGCGCTCAACGACACCCAGCGCGACGAGATCGGCGGCGTCGTCACCCGCGCGCTCGAAAAGCTCGGGTATCTCGGCGCCGGCACGATAGAGTTCCTCTACGAAGACGGCCACTTCTACTTCATCGAAATGAACACCCGCCTGCAGGTCGAGCATCCGATCAGCGAGGCCATTTCCGGCGTCGACATCGTGCGCGAACAGATCCGCGTCGCCGCGGGCTTGCCGCTGTCGTTCACGCAGAAGGACATTGTCTTCTCCGGCCATGCCATCGAGTGCCGCATCAACGCCGAGAACGCTTTCACCTTCCTGCCCTCGCCGGGCCTGATCAAACAATTCCACATGCCGGGCGGATTGGGCGTGCGGTTCGATTCTCACATCTATTCGGGCTACCGCATCCCGCCCTATTACGACAGCCTCACCGGCAAGCTGATCGTCCACGCCAAGACCCGCAACGAAGCCCTGATGCGGCTGCGCCGGGCGCTCGATGAGCTGGTGGTGGACGGCATCGAAACCACCATCCCGCTGTTCCAGATGCTGGTGCGCGAGCCCGACATCATCGACGGCAACTACAACATCCACTGGCTGGAACACTTCCTGGCGAAGAAGAGGGCGTAAGGCCCTTTTAAATGTGCCGAAGGCGGGCCCGCTTTTCCCGAGGTCCGCCTGTTTCGGGGAGTGCCCTCCGGATGCAGGGCGCCCGCAAGGACCGCACTCAAGCGGCCGGTGACAGGCACAGTCTGCAGGCCCTGATACCCGCACGATCCAGGCTCTTCCGCGTCTTTGCCGCCGCCGATGCCGCCACCTCCTCGGATTTACGCGGGCTTATACGGTCTTGTGCCGGTCCTGCGCTGGCCTGAACCGTCTGGCGCCCACGCGAGCTGGGCGTCCTGGGTCAGTTCTATCTCGACGTTGCTCCACGGATCGGGACGTCGCGAGGGTCCTTGGCCGCTGGTTTGCCGTGGCACTCCAACATAAATACCACACAACTGTAGCAGACAAACAACGAACATTCAAGTGGGCGGCGGTAATTTTCATCGCATTCCGGCCCACGCTCCACCCTCGAAAGACATAAGGGGAATTACTTATACGTGCGGTTTCACCCGTATTTCCCACAACTCGACAGCGGTTCTTTAAGGGGGGCGCCGTACCCTCGGCCACATCAATTCGGCGAGACTTCCATGGCGGGCGAGCGGCGTTTGGCGAAGAAAGGCGATTTTACCGTCGCTTTTGCGCTCACCGTCAGTCTGTTCGCGCTCTGGGGTATGGGCCACTGGCTCTACCAAGAGCTGGTGCCGCAGTTTGCCCGCCGGTTTCACCTCGGCGGCGAAGAACTTGCGGCGACGCAGAGCGTCTACAGCGTGGTCTATTTCTTCGGCGCGCTCCCGGCCGCGCTGTTCGCAAGACGGTTCGGCGGCAAGATCGCGATTCTGGCCGGGCTCGGTGCCATCGGCATCGGCTCCTTCCTGCTGTACCCCGCCACCCAAGCCCTGAGCTACCAATACTTCACGCTCGCCGTCACCGTGATGGCATGCGGCTGGGTTGCGCTGGAGGTGGCCGGCAATCCGCTGGCCGCCAGCCTTGGCCGGCCCGAGCACTTCGTGTGGCGGCTGAATCTGGCCCAGTCGTTTTATCCGCTCGGCGCCTTCGCCGGCATGGTGATCGGCGTTTGGCTGGTGAGGTCCCACGAAATTCTGCCGGACCCCACCCATTCCGCCGCGATTGCCCATCCGTATATCGTGCTGGGCATCGCCGTGCTGCTGCTGGCCTACCTGTTCGAGGAAGTGCGTTTTCCGCATATGCCTGATGACCGCATCAAAGGCGGCAGTGCCATCGCGATCGGGCGGCTGTTCAAGCAGCGCAGCTTTCTTTTCGCCCTCGCGGCCCAGGCGCTCGCGATCATGGCCCAAGTCAGCGTCTGGTCGCCGGAAGTTCGCAGCCTGGTCGACGCCCTTCCCGGCCGCCCCAGCGGCATATTCGGCAACAGTATCGTCTGGATGCTGGCGGCATTAGGTGTGGGGCGGATTAGCGGTACGGCGCTGATGCGCAGGATTGCGCCCGCCACCGTGCTGGCGGCATTTGCCGTGGGCGGCATCGCCTGCGCGCTGCTGGCCACCGTATCCAGCGGCATGACCGCCGCCGCCGCCGCATTGGCCGCGAGTTTCTGCGTCTCCATCACCTGGCCGACGATCCTGGGCCTGACGATCTGCAATGCCGGCGCGAGCACGAAACCGGTAACCGCCTTGCTCTGCATGGCCGGCGCGGCCGGCGGCATGGTGCATCAGTTCGTCCGGGTCGCGTTGCCGTTCACAACGCTGCAACTGCTGCTGACGGTGTTCTGCTTTGCCGGCATCCTCGCCTTTGCGCTGATGCACCGCGCTATTTCTTCGACGGCGCAGTCTTCCGACGACGACGTCTGAACATCATCGCAGCGATGATAGCGGCCAGCCCCAGCGCCGCGACGCGTCCAAATCCGGCGAAGAACTTGTCCCAAGCCGCTCCCTCCGCCAGCGAAGAGAGGCCGGGAAACGCGGCCGCCATATCGGACAGACCCTTGAGGGTGCCGCAGATGAGCGCCGTCGCTATCGCCAGCGCAAACACGCCTACGACCAGCATGAACCAGCGCCGGTGAGCGCGATGATTGGGCGGCTGACAGTCGCAATCGAGAAAGTGGTCGCCGTCCTGCGCCGCAACGCGGTGACGCTCCGCCTGAAACGAGCACGACTCCATCGCCGCCTCCCTGTGGAGGCATCACACGCTGCGATTGAGAAAATGTTGTGACGAGCCCAGCGAGACGCTCGCGCGCGCGGCTCTGCCCCCACGGTCTTGGTGCCAAACGGCGAAACCGTGCTGCCCGCGGGGGCAGAGCTGCGCGCGGGGCAGATGCGCATTGGCGGGACTAGAAATGGCTATGAAATTTCCGGGCGAACGCCCTAAGCTCCCTCCATGCACGGGCCCAAAATCACGCCTGAGATCGTGCTTCGCGCTTATGCCGAAGGGTTGTTTCCCATGGCCGAGCGGCGCGACGATCCCGACTTGTTTTGGGTCTCGCCCGACAAACGGGGCATCTTTCCGCTCGAGACCTTCCATGTCGCCAAACGGCTGGCGCGCACCGTGCGTTCGGACAAATTCACGGTCACGGTCGATACCCAATTCCGCGATGTGATGCTGGCTTGCGCCGCGCCGGACGTGGGGCGCGAAGACACTTGGATCAACGACGAGATCCTGCGGCTCTACGCGGCGCTGCATACTTCCGGCCATGCCCATTCGGTCGAGACCCGGCTGAACGGCGAACTGGTGGGCGGGCTTTATGGCGTGTCGCTGGGCGGCGCGTTCTTCGGCGAGAGCATGTTTTCGCACGTGACCGATGCCTCCAAAGTCGCCCTCGTCCATCTGGTGGCACGGCTGAAGGCGGGCGGCTTCCGGCTGCTCGACGCCCAGTTTCTGACGGCGCACCTCGCCACCCTCGGCGCGATCGAAATCCCGCGGGCGCGCTATCTCGCCAAGCTCAATCAGGCGATCCCGGCCCCTGCGAGTTGGCTGACCTCTTCGCCCATCGACGGAGCCAACGCGTGGCCGGGCGCCCTGGTCATGAAGATCGTCCAGGATATTTGAGGACCTTCGTCATGGCCGGGCTTGATCCGGCCATCCAGTGCCCGGGCAATTACCGGCGCTGATCCAGATTTCACCACCGCCTGGATGGCCGGGTCGAACGCCCGGCCATGACGTGTAGGGGAGCCCTGCGGCAAAACTTCATGACATTATATCTTGCATAACAAGCCATCATGCATTAGCTTGTTTGCATGATCGACATCGCACCCTGGCAGGCACAATTGCGCAAAGGCGCGGCGGAGCTGGTGGTTCTGGCCGTCGTCGGGCGCAAGGAATGCTATGGCCTGCAAATCCTCGAACACGCCAATGCGGCGGGCGACATCGTCTCCGACGGCGCGCTCTACCCGCTGCTCAACCGGCTCGAAAAAGACGGCAAGCTGGCCTCGCGCTGGGTGACCGACGACGCCGCGCATCCCCGCAAATATTACCGCCCGACGGACGAAGGCGCCGAAACCCTCGGCGCGATGAAATCCGCCTGGGTCGCATTTCGCATCGCCATGAGCGGTGTGGTGGAGAAAACCCCATGAGCTATCCCCTCGCCGACTATCTCGCCGCCCTCGAACGGGCCCTGCGCAGCCTTCCGGCGGAAGAACGCACTTCGATCATCACCGAAATCCGCAGCCACATCGAAGACAGCACGGCAGCGACCGGCAAGCCGATCGGCGACGTTCTCGACAATCTCGGCGATCCGCTCGAACTCGCCCGCGCCTATCTCGATCAGCGCAAGCTGGAGGACGCCGTGGTCCACTCGGCGCACGGAACGCTGCTGGTCGCGATCCTCGAACGGGCGACTCGCAATGTGGCGGCGTTTGCGTTCGCGCTGATCAGCGCGCTGTTGTACCTGTGCAGCATCGTCTTCATGGCCATTGCCGTGTTCAAGCCGATCATTCCGGGCAATGTCGGATTGTGGTGGGACTCCCACGTCCACGCCTTCGGCATCATCTACGGCCTGCCCGACGGAGCGCACGAATTGCTGGGCTACTGGGTCGTCCCGGTGGGTGTGATCGCCGCCATCCTCTGCTACAGCTTTGCGAGCAAGCTGATGCGGGTTGGCGGACGCCAACTGCTGAAGACGTCGGCGCGCCAGCTCAAGCAGATCTGATTGAAACCGTCAGCCTATTGCCCGGCATCTTCCGGTAACGTCGGCATCGCCTCGTTGGCGCCGGCATTGGGCGACACCACTTTGACCGGCGCTTGCGCCACCGCGGTCGGAACCTGGCCGGAGACGCAGCTGATCACCCAGACGTCGTAGAGCGGGTGCTGCAGCGAGTTGAGGCCGGGTGATGACGCGTACATCCAGCCCGAAAACGCGCGCGTATGGCTCTGGTCGGGACGGTCGTCGTCGATCTGGAGGAAGGCGCTGGTTTCCGGCGTTTCGCTCGCCGGAGTCGAATAGCAGGTGCGCGCCGTGATGGTCAGGGTCGCGAACTTCACCGGCTTGTTCAGCGGCGCCGCCAGAACGATGGCCTTGCCGGTGATCTTGTTGAGCGCCTTGATCTGCAGCACCGCATCCTTGGGCGGCGCGATCGGCGGGGATACCGGCGCGGCGGTCGTATCGGCTGGAGCGGTGGCATCTGGCGTTGCAGTCCCCGGAGCGGTCGGCGCCGTCGTGGCCGGAGCGGCCGGTTGCGCGGCAGGAGTGTCGGTCTGAGCCAGCGCGGCCGTCAGCGCAATCGCGGCGCCGCCGAGTGCCAGGAATGCGAAGCTCTTCATTGCTGCCTCACGGCGTGGTTGGAGCCGGCGCCGACTTGCTCTCACTCGAGCTGTTCACGAACTTGTTGAGCAGCCCCATCATGTCGATCGAACCCTGGGCGTTCTTGATCTCGCCGTTGGCCGGCAGCATCGCATCGGAGCCACCGGGCTGGATCGAGACATAGGAACTGCCGAGCAAGCCGGCCGAGGTGACCATCACCGACGAATCATCGGGGATCTTGACGTCGCGCTGCAGATCCATGTGAAGCGCGACGCGGTAGTCCTTGGGGTCGAGGGTCAGCGCCTTGACGGTACCGACCTTGACGCCCGCCAGCTTGACGTCGGTGCCGACGGCGATGCCGTCGACGCGAGGCATCTTGGCGGTCAGCTCGTAGCCGCCCATGTTCGCCGAACCGGTGGTGCGATAGGTGAAGACGATAAACACGACCGCAATAAGGATGACGGCGGCCCCGATCAGGGTTTCGACGGTGTCGTTACGCATTGGGACTCCAGGATTCGTAATCGCCAGTCGCCGGCGCACGGACCCCGCCCCGCGCCAAGCTGCCTGACGGATGATACGCGCCTTCGGTGCCGCTCAGATTGGGCAAATAGTCCTTCTCCCATGATTTCTTCGTCATGTCGGAGTCGGGAGGCGTGTCGATGGTGTGATGCATCCAGAGATGCCACTCGGCCGGGACCCGCGAGCCCTCGACGGTGCCGTTATAGAGCACCCAGCGGCGCTTGCCGTCGGCAGTCTGGAAATAGCGGTTGCCGAACGAATCCGTCCCCACCGGCACGCCCTTGCGGGCTGTGTACAGCAGCGTTCCGTAGGTGGCGTGGTTCCACCAGCCGAACAGCATCTTCATGTAAGTCCAGGCCGACGCCATGAGGGTCCTTTAGCCGTAAGATTCGCGCGGAATATATGGGCAGATTCCGGTCCGGTCCAAAGAATCCGGGAAAAATCGCAGCAATAGTTTTGCGGCAGTCCGGTGACGGACCAGCGACTATCCACAACCCGCCCACAGCCCGGGACGGGCCTGTGCGTTACGGCGGCGAAAAAATTTTCTGCGCGATTCTAAGAACCCGCTTGACTCGCGGGTTTTTCAAACCGGGGTATCCTACAAGATGTAGTAGTCGCACTCTCGTTTACCACTTCGTCCTTGCCTGTCCGCGGGTAGATGGCCAATACTTCGCCCCTGTCGCCGCTCGCGACACCAAATCTGGCGGAACGAACCACTAATCGCCGCCGGGGCATGAGCCATACAAGCTGCTGCCCCGCGGAAGGAAAAGTGTCCCCTGAACGGTAGCCCGGGCGGTGATGTTTTGGATCGGACTTCTGACTGTTGGGGCATAGGGAAATGCGTATTCGGCGTCTTTATACGGAAGAGGGAAAGTCCCCTTACGACGGCATCACGTTCCGCCGCGGAACGTCCGAAATCCGCAATCCGGACGGCTCGATCGTCTTCCGGCAGACCGACATCGAGGTTCCCGAGAGCTGGAGCCAGGTGGCGTGCGACGTCCTCGCCCAGAAGTACTTCCGCAAGGCCGGCGTGCCGCTGGCGACCAAGCCGGTGCCGGAAGAAGGCGTGCCGGAATGGCTGTGGAAGAAGACCGCCGATTCGGCCGAAACCCGCGGCGAGAACACCTGCAAGGAAGTGTTCGACCGGATGGCCGGCACCTGGACCTACTGGGGCTGGAAGGGCGGCTATTTCGACAAGGAAGAAGACGCCCACGCCTTCCACGACGAACTCTGCGCCATGCTGGCCCACCAGGTGGCTGCCCCCAACAGCCCGCAGTGGTTCAACACCGGCCTGCACTGGGCCTACGGCATCGACGGCCCGAGCCAGGGTCACTTCTTCGTCAACCCGAATACCGGCCGCGTCGAGCGCTCACGCACGGCCTACGAGCATCCGCAGCCGCACGCCTGCTTCATCCAGTCGGTCCAGGACGACCTCGTCAACGACGGCGGCATCATGGACCTGTGGACCCGCGAAGCCCGCCTGTTCAAATACGGCTCCGGCACCGGCACCAACTTCTCGGCCCTCAGGGGCGAGAACGAGCGGCTGTCGGGCGGCGGCAAGTCCTCCGGCCTGATGAGCTTCCTCAAGATCGGAGACCGCGCTGCCGGTGCTATAAAGTCTGGTGGCACCACTCGCCGCGCCGCCAAGATGGTCATCGTCGATGTCGATCACCCCGACATCGAAGCCTTCATCGATTGGAAGGTCGTCGAAGAGCAGAAGGTCGCCGCCATGGTGGCCGGCTCCAAGCTGGCCGAGAAGCACCTCAAGCTGGTCATGAAGGCCTGCGTGATGTGCCACGGCTCGGGCGACGACTGCTTCGATCCCAAGAAGAACCCGGCCCTGCGCCGCGAGGTCAAAGCCGCCCGCAAATCGCTGATCCCCGATAACCTGATCGAGCGCGTCATCGCGTTCGCCAAGCAGGGCTTCAAGGACATCGACTTCAAGACCTACGACACCGATTGGGATTCGGAAGCCTATCTGTCGGTCTCGGGCCAGAATTCGAACAACTCGGTGCGCGTCACCGACGAGTTCCTGCACGCCGTCCTCAACGACGAAGACTGGTACCTCACCGCCCGCCGCGACGGCACCGTGGTGAAGACGGTCAAGGCGCGCGAACTGTGGGACAAGATCTCCTACGCCGCGTGGGCCTGCGCCGATCCGGGCATCCAGTTCCACACCACCATCAACGACTGGCACACCTGCCCCGCCGGCGGCGAGATTCGCGCCTCGAACCCGTGCTCCGAGTACATGTTCCTCGACGACACTGCCTGCAATCTGGCGTCGCTGAACCTGATGACGTTCCAGAAGACCGTCGACGGCAAGAAGGCGTTCGACGTCCAGGGCTTCCAGCACGCGGTCAAGCTGTGGACCATCGTGCTCGAAATCTCGGTGATGATGGCGCAGTTCCCGTCGAAGGAAATCGCCCAGCGCTCCTACGACTACCGCACCCTCGGGCTCGGCTACGCCAATATCGGCGGCTACCTGATGAGCGCCGGCATTCCCTATGACAGCCGCGAAGGCCGCGCCATTGCCGGTTCGATCTCCGCCCTGATGACCGGCATGTCGTATTTGACCAGCGCCCAGATGGCGAGCGAGCTGGGGCCGTTCCCGGAATACCGGGTCAACGCCGATGCCATGCTGCGCGTCATCCGCAACCATCGCCGCGCCGCTTATGGCGAGACCAACGGTTATGAGGCTCTGTCGATCCACCCGGTTCCGCTCGACCTGCCGGCAATCCAGCAGCACGAGCTCGCCCACGCCGCCAAGCAGGCCTGGGACGATGCCCTGGTGGTCGGCGAAGAGTTCGGCTTCCGCAATGCCCAGGCGACCGTTCTGGCGCCGACCGGCACCATCGGTCTGGTGATGGATTGCGACACCACCGGCGTCGAGCCCGACTTCGCGCTGGTGAAGTTCAAGAAGCTGGCCGGCGGCGGCTATTTCAAGATCATCAACCGCTGCGTTCCGGAAGCCCTCAAGACCCTCGGCTATGCCGAGAAGCAGATCGACGACATCGTCGCCTATGCGGTCGGTCACGGCACGCTGGAAGGCTATACCGGCGCCCTCAATATCGACGCCCTCAAAGCCAAGGGCTTCGGCGACGAGGAAATCGGCAAGATCGAGGCCTCGCTGGAATCGGCGTTCGACATCCGCTTCGTGTTCAACAAGTGGACCCTGGGCGAAGACTTCTGCATCAACACGCTGAAGATCGCCGCCGCGGACCTGGTGTCGACCGAATTCGACATCATGAAGCATCTCGGCTTCGCCAAGGCCGACATCGATGCCGCCAATCTGTTCGTCTGCGGTGCGATGACCCTCGAAGGCGCCCCGCACCTCAAGCCCGAGCATCTCGCGGTGTTCGATTGCGCCAATCCGTGCGGCCGCATCGGCAAGCGTTCACTGTCGGTCGAAGCGCACATCAAGATGATGGCGGCGGTGCAGCCCTTCATTTCGGGCGCCATCTCCAAGACCATCAACATGCACAACACCGCCGGCGTGCGGGAGTGCGGCGACGCCTACATCACGTCGTGGAAGCTCGGCCTCAAGGCCAACGCGCTCTATCGCGACGGCTCCAAGCTGAGCCAGCCCTTGGCGACGACGGTGTTCGACTTCGACGACGACGAGGAGGAAGCGGAAGAAACGCTTGCCGCCGCCCCGGTCGCGCAGCGCACCGCCATCGTGGCCGAGCGCGTGGTCGAGAAGATCGTCGAGAAGGTGATCCGCGAACGCGAACGCGAGACCCTCCCCCCCCGCCGCAAGGGCTATACCCAGAAAGCGGTGGTCGGCGGTCACAAGGTGTATCTCAGGACCGGCGAATACGAAGACGGCCGTCCGGGCGAGATTTTCGTCGACATGCACAAGGAAGGCGCCGCCTTCCGCTCGCTGATGAACAACTTCGCCATCGCGATCTCGATCGGCCTGCAATACGGCGTGCCGCTGGAAGAATTCGTCGATGCCTTCACCTTCACGCGGTTCGAGCCGGCCGGCATCGTGATCGGCAATGACTCGATCAAGAACGCGACGTCGGTTCTCGACTACATCTTCCGCGAACTGGCCGTGTCGTATCTCGGCCGCAACGACCTCGCCCATGTCCCGCCGCATCACGACGAGGACCTCGGCGGCGGCGTCGCGGAAGGCTCCAAGGCCACGACCGTCGTCAATCGCACGACGTCGATCGGCTACATCCGCGGCAACGTCCATCGCATGGCGGTGGTGCGCGGCAATGCGGTGCCGAAGATGCTGGTCGAGGAACATGTCCATGTTCACGAGCATGAACACGAGGACTTTCCCGAGCCGGAAGCCGGCGCCGTCGACCTGACGGAAATTGCGACCTCAATCGAAGCCTCGATCGCCGAAGCGGCCAATGAGGCGGGCAATCCGGTCGGCTATACCGTGGCAGAGCTGGAGTCGAAACTGCAGCACCACGACGTCGCCAGCCAACGCGCCGAAGCCAAGATGAAAGGCTATGAGGGCGACGCCTGCGGAACGTGCGGGAACTTCACCCTGGTGCGTAACGGCACCTGCATGAAGTGCAACACCTGCGGCTCGACCAGCGGCTGCAGCTGAGAAAGGATAGGCATGGCGAAAACCGAGACTCGGGGGCACCAGCAACAGGATCGCAAAGCAGCAGACGAACGCTGCATCCTCTGTGAAGCGATCATCGAAATAGGCGACCACGAGATCTTCTTCGCCACCGGCTATTGCCGACATTGCCAAGCGGAACTGGAAGAAGAACCTTCCGCCGCACAGAAATAAAAAAGGCCGGAGCGATCCGGCCTTTTTTGTTGGGGCCCGCGCTCTGCCCCCGCGGGCGTGGCGCTCTCACCACCGGCACGTAGACCGTGGGGGAAGTGGCGCGAAGCGCCGTAGGGGGCTTGGGCTATTGGCGAACGTACCGGAGCCCCCTTTCCGGCTTCGCCGGACTTCCCCCACGGTCTTAGAGCCTGCGTCCCGAACCTTGCGCCCGCGGGGGCAGAAGATCGAGGCGGGGGGCAGATGGCACGTCCCCTGCAACATCTAGGGTGCGTGTTTCACAACGGAACAGACCCGTGACCCGTTTTTGGCTTGCTGCTGCAATTCTCGCTTCGATCGCGATGGCGCCCGCTCAGGCGGGGCTCGGCGGCTGTCCCAATTGCACGCTGACCGGCAAGGATTATTCCAATCAGTGCCTGCAATTCGCGAATTTCGAGGGCGCGAAGCTCGACGGTGCCAAAATGGTATTGGCCTGTCTCAGCCACGCCAATCTGAAGAGCGCCTCGTTGCGCGGGGCCGACCTGTCGGGCGCCAACCTGTTCCAATCCAAGCTCGACGCCGCCGATTTCACCGGTGCGGTGATGAGTTCGACCTCACTGAAGGATGCCGATCTCTCCCGCGCCAAAGGGCTGACACAAGCCCAACTCGATACCGCCTGCGGCGACGCCAAGACGCGCGTGCCCGCCGGATTGCGGGTGAAGATGTGCCAATGAGTTTTCCGAGGAGTTGACGCTCCGCATTAGTGCCTCCGACTAGGCAGAAGCCCCGAGGACCGGACACCTTCGGGGCTTCATTATCGGGACCGACGCAGGTAGGCCTGCTCGGTTACCTCGGTCATCTGACCTATCTACCTCCGTCCTCTTTGTAACTGATCTAGGAAATGATAGACTGCCACCTCTGGTTGAGGGAGGCTAAATCATGCGTACGCGAACAACTGCAATTGCACTATGCTGTTTGGTTGTTTCGGGCTGCACACGGTATCTTCTGCAAGTGCAACCGTCAGCGCTAGCTCCGACAACGTCAGGAAGCGTTTCGGCGATCGTACCGCGATCAGACGTCTACACTTCCGTCTTTCTGGAAGCAAAGCCAAGTGCTGCACAGAACGTGGTAGACGCCTGCAAGAGCTACTGGGCCACCGACTTGGTAATGCAAAAGAAGGAAAACATTACCATCTCAACCTCATTGGTTCTTGCTGGTGCGCCCAATCCCACCCAATTTCCAATCTACTCAGTTAGTCACGACGGAAGAAACTGTACGCTCGACTTCAATACTTCATACGTTCTTACACCGCAGCTTCGCCCCACCGACGCACATGATGGTTTGAAGGGACAGTACAATTACGACGTGGCTAGTTCTGAACGCCTGTCAAAGTATCTGAATGACGGGGTCAAACTGGCATCAATACTTGCACCCGGGGCTGGTGCGCCAGTTGTTGCCGTAGCGGGCCAAGTTCTCAACTCGAGTCTGGCTGACGACATTCGCGGTGACGTGAATGCTGGGTACAGTCAGTCTATAGATATCAAAGTCCCACTCGTCGATCTTCTGGCCATTAATAACTCTTATCCAACCGCGCAGGCCATCGTCCTTCCGTTTGAAATCACAGCAGGAAAGATTGAAGACAACAATGTGACGGCAACATACAAGTTGGCAGATCTCAAGATATTTGTTGAACGAAAGACGACTTTCGTAGGTAAGGAAAACCCCGCAGGTTTACCCATCTACATAGACTCAGTAACCACTCGAAGTGCGCAGATTATCGTCTTGGATACGTCCGGGGCAGGCACGAGTTCTCGACTCACGAACGTGTATCAAGAACTAAATTCTGGAGCCGCTGGGGTTCCTCTTGCAAGCAATATCGAGAATTTAGGCCGCTCTGGAGAGCCCGCATCGGTCGTTGCCAACTACTGCCAGAGCGCACGTGCAAAACTTCAATCGCTCGGTTTCAACAAGTTTGACGGCGCCGCGTATCTCTGGGCTTTGTATAGTTTGTCACCATACCATGTTGCTGGGGGGCACGATGATTTTGCAAATGACAAAAGTGACTGCCTATCTACCGGATAAATCAAAATAATCAAGCAACTCAATATCTCGACTTGGCCTTAAGCTACATTGATATAGGTGGAACTCCCTTCATTCG
>JAHFQC010000034.1 GCA_023259375.1 Alphaproteobacteria bacterium | reverse complement strand
ACCTGCCGTTCCCGATGCTGGCGGACAACAACCACAAGCTCTCGACCGCGCTCGGCGTGCTCGATGAGGAAGCCGGCGTCGCCAAGCGCGCCACCTTCATCGTCGACCCCGAAGGCATCATCCGCTTCGCCTACGTCACCGACATGAGCGTCGGCCGCAATCCGCAGGAAGTGCTGCGCGTGCTCGATGCTCTGCAGACGGACGAACTCTGCCCGTGCAACTGGCACAAGGGCGAAGAGGTCATCAAGGCCTGATTTCAGGCTGTACGTAACACTCGCGGGCCTGGCCGATGATCCCCCCTCCCTTCGGCCGGACCTAAAGTGAGCCCCGCCGGCGCTCCCCCCCTCCACGCCGGCGGGGTTTCTTCTCGAAGGTCATCCCGTCATGTCGATCGAAACGTTGAAGGATCTGCTGCCCGAGTATGCGCGCGATCTGAAGCTCAATCTCACCAGCCTCGCCACCGAGACGCTGCTCACCGAACAGCAGCGGGCCGGCACGTTCATCGCCTGCGCGCTGGCGAGCCGCAACAAGACCACCACCAATGCCCTGTTCAGCGAGTTCGCGCCGAAACTGGCGCCGGAAGCGCTGACCGCCGCGCGCGCCGCCGCTGCGATCATGGGCATGAACAACATCTATTACCGCTTCACCCACCTGGCCTCTGCCCCCGACTACAAGACGTTGCCGGCGCGGCTCAGGATGAACGTCATCGGCAAGCCGGGCGTCGACAAGGCCGATTTCGAGCTGTGGTGCCTGGCGGTTTCCGCCATCAACGGCTGCGGCGTCTGCATCGACAGCCATGAAAAGGTTCTGCGCAACGCCGGCATGACGGCCGAACAGGTCCAGGCCGCGGTGCGTATCGCCGCCACCGTGCACGCGGTCGCCGCCGTGCTCGACGGCGAAGAGGCCGAACCGAGCGTCGCCCAAGGCGGCTGATTTTTCGCTTTTCTCTGCCCTGTTGAACTTTAAGGCGCGGGACTTCCTCCTCCCGCGTCTTTTTCTTTTTGCCGATGAAGCGGTTTTAATTGGCGGCTCCGGCAGGGCGCGCCTACATCCTTTGCCGGAAGCTGCCGCAGGGGATCTCGTGAAGCGTATCATCAGTGTGCTCGCCTTCTTGGCACTCAGCACCGTCGCGGCCTCGGCCGCAGATCCGTTTGCCGCCACGCGGCTCGCATGGAACAAGCCCGCCAAGCCCTTCCACATCATCGGCAACGTCTATTACGTCGGTACCAACGAGCTGTCGGTCCATCTGATCGTGACGCCGCAAGGCGCGATCCTGATCGACCAAGGCTTGCCGGAATCGGTGCCGCAAATCGAGCAGAACATCGCGAGCCTCGGCTTCAAGCTGAACGACGTCAAAATCCTGCTCAGCGGCCATGCCCATTTCGACCATATCGGCGGATTGGCGGCGCTGCAAAAGGATACCGGCGCGCGCGTAATCGCCTCGGCGAAAGACAAGCCGTACATCGAAGCCGGTGCCATTCCCTTCGGACCCAGCCGGCTAGTGCCGGTGACGCCGGCCAAGGTCGACCGGGCGGTGAAAGACGGCGATACCGTCGAGCTCGGCGGAACCACGCTGACGGCCGTAGTAACGCCGGGCCATACTCCGGGCAGCATTGGCTGGCGCATGACGGCGCACGAAAACGGCAAAACCTATACTGTTCTGTTCGCCGGTTCGATTTCGGTCGGCGGCAATCCGCTCGTCAACGTTGCCGAATATCCGACAATCGCCGACGACTACCGCGCCTCCTTCGCCAGGCT
Organism: Alphaproteobacteria bacterium; assembly: GCA_023259375.1. Taxonomy (GTDB): domain Bacteria; phylum Pseudomonadota; class Alphaproteobacteria; order Micropepsales; family Micropepsaceae; genus Rhizomicrobium. The sequence continues at coordinate 42,985 of JAHFQC010000034.1, read as the reverse complement.
CAAAGCGATGAAAGTCGACGTGCTCTTGACCGAGCACCAGCGCTTTGCCGATGAAATCGCCAAGGCCGCCCGCGCGGCGCCCGGCAAGCCCAATCCGTTTGTCGATCCCAGCGCGCTGCCGCGCTACGTCGCCACCGACGAAGCCGATTTCAACAAAGAACTGGCGGCGCAGACGAAGCGCTGATCGCCGTTTAGACCGGCGGCGGATTGCGGGAGAACTGGCGCTGGTGCCAATAGGGATAGGCCGGCATCACGGCGCTGGCGGCATCGAGCTTGGCGATCTGGTCCTTGGTCAGAGCCCAGCCGACGGCGCCGAGATTGTCGCGCAACTGCTGTTCGTTGCGGGCGCCGATAATCACGGTCGCAATGCTCGGCCGCTGCAGAAGCCAGTTGAGCGCCACCTGCGGCACGCTCTTGCCGGTTTCGGCAGCCACCGCATCGAGCGCATCGACCACCTTGAAGACGTATTCGTCGTCGACCGGCGGACCGAGGTCGTTCATTTTCTCGTCGCGGCGGCGGCTGGTTTCCGGTAGCGGCTGGCCGCGGCGGATTTTGCCGGTGAGACGGCTCCAGCCGAGCGGGCTCCACACTACTGCGCCGACGCCTTCGGCGAGGCCAAGCGGCATCAGCTCCCATTCATAATCGCGCCCGACCAGTGAGTAATAGGCTTGGTGCGCCACATAACGCGCGTAGCCGTAGCGGTCGGAGACGCTGAGCGCCTTCATCAGATGCCAGCCGGAGAAATTCGACACGCCGATGTAGCGCAGCTTGCCCGCTTTGATCAGGGTATCGAGGGTCGACAGCACTTCTTCGTGCGGGGTCTCAGCGTCATAGCCGTGCAGCTGCAACAGATCGATATAGTCGGTGCCGAGACGCTTCAGCGAGGCTTCCACGGCGCGGATGAGGTAATGGCGCGACGAGCCGCAATCGTTGGGGCCGCGGCCGGTCTGGAACGTCACCTTGGTCGAAATCAAAACCTGGTCACGCCGCCCGGCGATGGCGGCACCGAGGACTTGTTCCGACGCGCCTTGCGAATAGATGTCGGCGCTGTCGAACATGTTGAGCCCGGCTTCGAGGCAGATATCGACGAGGTGGCGCGCCTCGTCCGGGCCGGTGGTTCCCCACGCCGCAAATCCGCCGACGCCGCCGAACGTGCCGGTGCCGAGCGTCAGAACGGGAACTTTCAAACCGGAGCGGCCGAGAGAACGGTATTCCATGACGTATCCTCGATTGCAGACACCACCTGGATTTAGCGCGCTTCAAACCACGACTGCAACGCGACAGCCGATCAGTCTGGGGGGCCTTTCAACTCGACCGTGTTGCCGTCGGGATCGGAGATGTAGATCGAAGGACCGTCGCCTTCGGCCCCATAGCGACGCCCGGCTTCGCCGACCGCAACGTCAGACGCCATCAGATGCGCGCGGATCGTTGCTTCGTCGTACGGCACGATCTGGATCGCAAAATGATCTACGTTACGGCCCTCCGTTTGGGGCCCGTTTCCCCCCGCACGTCCCAGCTTGCCGTCGAGCGGAATGAGATCGATCAGGGAGTCGCCCGCACGTACCTGCATCAGGCCGATCGCCTCCTGATTTTTCTCAATCGTGCAGCCGAGCACCTCACAATAGAACCTGAGGCTCGCATCCAGATCGCGGATCCGCAGGACGATATGATCCAGCTTGCGCAGCTTGAATGGCGGCATAGCTTACACCTGCCCGAACGTAAGGACTGGAGCTTTGAATCCGGATCTGCCGCGCTGACGGTACTCCATCACGTCACTCCCTTCGCATTGAGGTGAAGTGAAGATTGGGCCCCTGCGCCAGGATTTCAACCGCACGCGGAATGCGGAATATCAGATTTGCGGAATCGCCTGCTGCAGGCGTCCGCCGACGCGGACCGGGTCGATGCGGGTGGCGAGGCCTTTGTCGTTGGTCTCGACGAAGGCGCCGCACAGCGTTGCCGGTCCCATCGCGGGCGTGAAGCGGCTGCCGTGCATCTTGCGGATGAAGCGCTGCACCGGCTCGTATTTGTCCATGCCGATGACGGAATCATAATCGCAGCAGCCGCCGGCATCGGTGAGATAGGCGGTGCCGCCGGGCAGCACCTGCGCATCGGCGGTCGGGATGTGCGAATGGGTGCCGATCACCGCGGTGGCGCGGCCGTCGCAGAAGTGCCCCATCGCCATCTTCTCGGAGGTCGCTTCGGCGTGCATGTCGATGATCACCGCATCGGCGGCTTCGCCCAGCGGACAGGCGCCCAGCTCGTGTTCGGCGGCGGCGAAGGGATCGTCGAGCGCATCCATGAAGACGCGCCCCATCAGATTGACCACTAGGACATGCTGGCCGGAGCGGGTCTCGTAGAACCCGGCGCCCTTGCCCGGCACGCCGGCCGGATAATTGCGCGGACGCAGGATGCGATCCTCGTCGTCGATGAAGGTCAAAATCTCGCGCTGATCGGCCCAGTGATTGCCCGTGGTCAGGCAGTCGACGCCGGCCGCCAACAGATCGTCGGCGATCGCCCGCGTGAGGCCGAAACCGCCGGCCGCGTTTTCGCCGTTGGCGACCACGAAGTCGGGCTTCAGCAAATCCTTGAGCCGGGGCAGTTCGGCGATCACCACATCCCGTCCGGGCCGGCCGATAATGTCGCCAATAAAGAGAATGCGCATGGTGCCGTCATAGCATATTAGGAGCCTGCGGCCAGCCTTTTGCGGCCGGGGGGGGCGATATGATTATCAAGCTGATCCTGCAATTTGCAGTCATGACCGCCGTGCTCGCCGGCCTGTTGTTCGGGCTGGCCGGAACCCTCGCCTGGACCGGCGCCTATGTCCTCTGCGGGGCGCTGCTCGGCGGCGGGATCGCGATGTCGGCTTGGCTGGTGCGTCATGATCCGGCGTTGCTCAAGGAGCGCATGGGCCGGGGCGGCCAGGAGAAGCCGCCCTTCGACCGCATCCTGTTGCCGCTCTCGAACATCGTCTTGTTCGGCTGGATCGCCGCGATGGGTCTCGATGCGCGCTGGCAAGGCACCGCCCAATGCCCGCTGTGGCTCAGCCTCATCGGCGGCGTGCTGATCCTGGCGGCGTTCCGGCTGGTCATCCGCGTCACGGCCGAGAACACTTTCGCCACCGCCATCGTGCGGGCGCAGCCGGAGCGCGGCCAGCATGTGATCTCCACCGGACCGTACGCCGTGGTGCGCCATCCGATGTATAGCGCCGCGGTGATTGCCTACGCCGCCATTCCGCTGGCGCTGGGCTCGCGCTTGGGTCTTCTCGGCATTCCGTTGCCCGTTCTGGTGCTCGCGGTGCGCGTACTGTTCGAGGAAGGCTTGCTTCGCGAGCAGCTTCCCGGTTACTGCGACTATATGGCGAGGGTGCGCTACAGATTTGTCCCATTTGTCTGGTAGGTGCCTCCCTGCGAGACGGGAAGAGTTCATGCAGGCCATCGTATTCGACTTTTTCGGAGTGATTTGTTCCGAGATCACGCCCTTCGTGCTGCCGCGCTATATGTCGGCGGAGGCGGCGGTCGCCTACAAAGCGAGCGTGGTGGAACGCGCCGATCTGGGCGAAATCGGTCTTGCCGAAGTGCTGGATCATCTGTCGAATCTGACCGGCGCCGCACCGGCCGCGTTGGAAGCCGAATTCTGGGGCTGCGTGAAGATCGACCCCGACGTGGTGGCGCTGATCGAGCAGCTCAAGACGCGCTACAAGACGGCGCTGTTGTCGAACGCGATGCGCCCGTTCCTGCGCCAGATCCTGGAAAAGCACGATCTGCCGCGGCTGTTCGATACCATGGTGATCAGCTGCGACGAACACCTCACCAAGCCGGACCCGGCGATCTACCGGCTGATGACGTCGCGGCTTGGCTTCGATCCGGCACAGTGCTTCTTCACCGACGACAATCCCGTCAATGTCAGCGCCGCGCGCGGCATCGGCATGCAGGCGACACAGTTCACCGGCGTCGAAGCGCTGAAACGCGACCTCGCGGCCGCGGGCGTTGTTCTGTAAGCATCACGAACTAAAGCGGGTCAGCCCGTTCTCGGTGAGCACCGCATCGAGGCGCTGATCGTGCGCACCATGCGGCACGTCGGAGCGCTCTTGGCCGGCATAGGCAATGCCGATCGCCAGCACCGGGCGGACGGCCCGCAGGGCTTCCAGGGTGCGGTCATAGAAGCCGCCGCCATAGCCCAGCCGGAAGCCTTCGGCATCGAAGGCAAGCAGCGGCACCAGCAGCACGTCGGGAACCACCACCGGACACTCCGGATGGGGCTCGCGAACACCGTAAGGATGCTCGACCAGGACGTCGCTCTCGCACCAGGCATGAAAGCGCAGCGGGGCGGCTTTCGCCACCATCGCGGGCAGCGCCAACGGATGACCGCGAGCAGCGAGCGCCAGCATCAACGCCTTGGGATCGGCCTCGTCGCGAAAGGCCATGTACCCGGCGACGACGGCACCGGACTTAAGCGCCAGCGCCTCGACATACCCCGCCAGCGCAGCGGCGTGACCGGGCGTAACCAGCGTTTTGCGATGCGCCTCGGCAAGCCGGCGCAGATCCCGTTTTTCCATCATAGGGCTACGATAGACGTCCGTGGCCGCTGCGGGAACCTTGGTTTTGGGGAGATAGCGGACAGGACCGCCAACGCCGTTGGAAGTGGATCCTCACGGGCCTGCAGTGCAGGTGGGCGCCATATGTCCGAGGCCACGGCCTCGGTCAGGGACAGCTCCCGGTGAGTAACATTAAGGCCCCTGGGCATCACGTGTCCTGACGCACGAGGCAGTACCTGTCCAGGATTGAACTTAAGGGTGCGAACCGGTTCCGACAAGCCAGGATCGTTCCAATTCTCAAAAAGGCGGAATTTGGGCTTATTGGCGCCCCGCCTGACGCCCGCGGAACGGGAATCCGGCGATAACCAGAAGCGCACCCACCAGCTCGTCGACCTGCTGCAGCGTTGGGCAGCAGGCAGGGAGGCGAAAGAGGAGAGACCGCCGGTCGGCAATCTCTCCACTTTCATGATTGCCGGACGCCGTCAGCCGTTTTGAACGGCGGCGGCCGCCTTGCGGATGACGTCAATGACGACCTCGGGCCGGGACAGCATCGGCACGTGGCTGCTTGCCACTTCGGTAACCGTTGCTCCCATGCGTTTGGAAACCCAGCGCTGCAGATCGGGATTCACGGTGTGGTCCTTCGTCGACAGCACGTACCAGCTCGGCTTCGACCTCCACCCGACACGATCAGGGCTCAGATTCTGCTGCTGCAACAACTCGGCGTGAGGCGGAACATGGGTGGCCCAGACGAGCTTCTGCTCTTCCACTGGGAGGTCGCCTGCAAAGTACTCGGTGCCGCTCGGGAGCATCCAAGCGTATCCATCAGCGATGCTGACATGAGAGAAGATGTCCGAGGGATACTTATCGAGCTGGCTTTGCACGGTTTCGCCGGTATCCGGAGCCACCGCTGCGATATAGACGAGGCCGATGACGCGTTCGTCGACACCGGCGGCCGTGATGGTGGCGCCACCGTAGGAATGACCGACGAGAATGGCGGGACTGCCGACGCGACTGAGCGTGCGCTTTACCATCGCCACATCCTCTTCGAACGACTCGAGGCTATATTGGACGGCGATGACCTCGTGCCCGTCCGCCAACATCGCCGGGATCACCTTGCTGAAGCACGAGCCATCGGCCCAGAGGCCGTGGCAAAACACGATAGCGGGCTTGGATGGCATTGCGTTCTCCTGTTTTGACGTGGGCGCAACGCTAAATCCCGCTTCTAACGCCGACAAAGACTTTGTACGTTCTACGTATGCTTTGAAGGCATAGCGAGCCGCACCATGGAACTCCGGCATTTGCGCTATTTCGTTGCCGTTGCGGAGGAAGGCAGTCTGCTGGTTGCCGCTCAGCGACGGCTAAACACGTCGCAGCCGTCATTGAGCCGCCAAATTCGCGATTTGGAAGCCGAAGTCGGCGTGAAGCTGCTGGATCGGCAGGCGCGCGGCGTGACTCTGACCGCGGCGGGAAGAGTTTTTCTCGATCACGCCCGGCTGGCGCTCCTGCAAGTCGAGGCGGCCGCCGACGGTGCCCGGCGGGCCGAACAGCCTGAAAGGCCGGTGTTCAATCTGGGTTTTCTCGCCGGGCAGGAAGTCGTGTGGCTGCCCCATGCGCTCCGTATTATCCGCGAAGAAGCGTCGAACGTCGAAATCACACTTTGCAGTCAATCCTCGCCGGAGCTTGCGCTGGCACTGATGCGCGGGCGACTGGACGTGGCATTTCTTCGCCCCGAGACGCAGACCGTGGGTGTGTCGTTCAAGTTCCTCGCCAAAGAGCCATTGATCGTCGTGCTGCCCGCGGCCCATCGCCTGACATCGCGCAGAAAAATCCGGCCGCAGGACCTCGCGCGCGAAATTTTCATCAGTTCCGCGAAAGCGGCGCCCGTATTGAATGGCGTCGTTCAGGATTACGCCTCAAAGGTCGGTATCGCGCTTAAGGCTCTTTACGATGCGGAGAGCCTGTCCGCAGCGATGTCGCTTGTTGCATCGACCGGCGGAGTAACCCTGATCCCGCTTTATGCGCAAAACCTGCTGACCCCAAACGTTGTGGCCCGGGCGCTGGAGGGTGCGCCGCCGACAATCGACCTCGTGCTGGGATACAACGAGGCAAATTCCTCGCCGCTACTCCGGCGCGTTTTGGCGCGTGCCGATGAATTGGCCGCCAACGTTCAAAATCAGAGCATCATCCGATACGCCGATGCTCTATGATAAAAGGCGAGAAATCGGACGAATTAACGCTCCGTCCGGCGCCCGCACTGCGTGAATCCGGCGCGCAGCAGAAGCGCCCCCAGCACGGCCGCCAGAGCCGCGTGCGCGGGCAACATCGCCGATCCGTGTAACGCGATCTCGCTGAAGAAGCCGGACCAGCCATAGGTGAGGAGAGCACCCGCCGCTGCGGCGTAGATTTGTGCCGGGCGGCGGTTGGCGGCGAAGGCAAGAACGACCATCACGACCAGCAGCGTGGCCATGCCGGTCGCCGTCAACCAAGGCCAGCGCGACACGCCTTGCCCGTAGAGCAGAACGAAAGCGGAGGTCGCGAGGAAGCTGGCGATGCCGATGATCCACGGGCGCGGTCCGGCGCCTGCCGGTGTTGGCTTTTCGCGCGGCAGCACGAAGGCGGCCGCGACAAGCACGGCGGCGCCGATCGCCGAGGCTGCAATCTGGGCCGGTGACGCAAAGAATTTCTTGGCGAAGAACACGGTGACCAGCGCCACGCCGGCGACATAGAAGAAGGCCGCGACGGCGATACCGATCCGGCCCATCCATGGCTCACGGCCGGGGAACAGACTCTCGGCCAGCGCAACCGGCACCGCGATGCTCCAGATGACGTGGATGGCGAGGACATACAGCGTCCACGGCACGCCGATGCCGAGGGCCGGAATGAAGCCGGGATCGAGGAGGCGCAAGCCTTCGAAATTGGGATTGAACAACAACTGGTCGGCGATGCCCTCCTCCACCAGCGCATACGCGAGCCCGAGAAGCAGGATGGACCGCCAGCCGCGGCCGCTGCGCCGTACGGTTTCGCGGATCACAACCGCGCCGCCGCCATACATCGCCAGCATCACCGGCATGGCGCCAAACTCCGCCAGCGACAGGCTGCCGCTCAAGTATTCGGCGATCAGCGGCGACAGCACCGCCAGCGTGAACACGGCCGCAATCCGTTTCATAGCTGCCATCCGCTTTGGCCCGGTTTCGCCAAGACACTAGCGGCGGCGCGCCATATTGTCTATTATTAGACGATCTAATGGTAACCGATTTGTCCATGTCTGCCCCCCACACCGACCGCCCCAGCCGGGAAATGCCGTCGCTGACCAGCATCGGATTTCTGCTGCATCTGGCGCAAAGCCGGCTTTATGCAGGCGTCATGGCGGCGATTGAGGGCAGCGGACTGCACGGCGGCCAACTGGCGATCCTCGGCGCGCTGGCCGACAAAGGCCCGATGAGCCAGCGGCAGCTGAGCGAAGTCGCACAGATCGAAAAGTCGTCGCTGGTACTGTTTCTCGATGCCTTGGAAGAAGGCGATTGGGTCAAGCGCGACGCCAACCCCAACGACCGCCGCTCGCATTGCGTCCGCCTGACCGCTAAAGGCGCCGCCAAATTCCGCCGCCTCGGTCCGCCATTGAAAGCGGTGCAAGACCAGTTTCTTTCACCCCTCACCGCTGCCGAAACACGCCAGCTCGTCGATCTCCTGCAGCGCTTGGCGGCGGGAGAGCGCTGAGCGGCGCCGACGAAGATCGAGGGACAAATTCCATCCGCGTGGACCGGCGAATTAAGTACTGTGTCTCTTATCTATGCCCTTATCTACAATAACAGCCATTTCACTCGCGCCATCTTCGCAGGAAAGCTATTCCTTCGGAAGGAAGATGATCCGGGAGGGGCTGATGCCGGGTTACATCGTGCGGTGCGTCCGCAGCTTGGCTGCGGTGTTACTGGTGTTCCGTTGTGGAACCGCCGAAGCGGCCCCACCGCAACAGCCGACCGATGCCAAGGGTTGGTCCGAGGCTGCAGTTCGCGACATCAATGCGGCCTATGATGTCCTCTACGCCAATCATCCTGGCGTTTACGACAAGGCCAATCCGCAATTCCTCGCGCAACTCAACCGGGCGCGGCAGCAGGCGCTGGAACTGGCGGCACGAGTCCGCGATCCGGCCGGATATGGATGGGCCGTCATCCGGTTTGGCGCCGCCATGGGGGATGGTCATGTCGGTGTGCTCCCTCACATCACGAACATCGACCATCCGGCTCCGACGTGGCCGGGCTTCGTGACCGCGTGGCGCGGCAGCGGCCTTTATGTGGTGGGCTCGGAGGCGAGCGGCATCGTGCGCGGCGCCAAAGTCGTTTCGTGCGACGGCGTTGCCGTGGAACAGCTCGTCGAGCAAAACGTCTTCCGTTTTCGCGGAGAACGGTCCCGCGAGCCCGGTCAATGGTGGGCTGCCGCCGGCGCCGTCTTTGCCCCATCGAGCAATCCATTCGTCACACTGCCGAAATCCTGCGTGTTCGACGATCATGGCGCGATCCACGCGCAGACACTGACATGGGGGCCACTCGACAAAGACAGCGGCGTGCGGCAGTGGATCAGGCAGAGCGAAGGCGACGCGCTCCCCCTCGGCATAATCGAGAAGGAAGCGGGTCTTTATTGGATCGCACTGCCGACCTTCAAGCCGAACGAGCCGCAGCGCAGCACCTATCGGGACATGGTCCGGCAGATCACCGAACGCCGTGCGGACCTGCTCGGCGCCCGCGCGATCGTCCTCGATCTGCGTGGAAACAGCGGCGGTAGTTCGGAGTGGAGCCGCCAAATCGCCGACGCGTTGTGGGGCAGACGCTTGGTTGCGGCCACAATAGCCGCCTACTTAAAAGATCAAGAAGTCTGGTGGCGAGCCTCGCCGGAAAACTCGGCATATGTGAGGTCCGCCGCCGAGAAAGCCAAGGCGGAAGGGCGCAGAGGCACAGCGGATGTTCTGGCGGCGACGGCCAAGCTCATGCAGGCGGCACTGGATAAGCACGAAAACTACTATGTTCAATTCACAACGGTTGCCGAACCGACCGACGCGCCTGACGTGCCCGCGCTGAAGACGCCGGTCTATGTCGTCGTGCCCGGCCGTTGCGCCAGCGCCTGTCTTGATGCGCTCGACGTGTTCACGCGGTTTGCCAACACCAAGCTGATCGGGGCGCCCAGCTCAGCGGATACGAATTATCTCGATGTTCGCGACCAGACACTGCCATCAGGGCTTGCCGTCGTCACTCTTCCCAACAAGGTCTATGTGCATCGTCCCCGCAAGTCCGGCGAATTCTATACGCCCGCGATCACGATGACCGAACTCGACTGGTCTACGGCCAACTTCCTTGCGGCCATAAAGAAGGATCTGGCCGCGCGTCTGCCGTAGTGAATCGGGAAATAAGGAGAGTTGCGGTCCTACGCCGCCTTCAGTTTGGCGGCGATGTCTTCGATCCGCTTGACGGCGTTTTCGAGGACGTCGGCGGCGAGGCTTTCGGAGTGTTCCATCCGGTCGCTGGCTTCGGCGTGGGCGGCCTTAGCGGCGGCGAGTTCCTGCTTGGCAGTTTCAAGCTGAGCGGTGGCGACGTGCAATTCATCGGCGAGCAGCAGCGCGGACATCAGGATCAGGCGCTGGTCGCCGACCTGGCCGACGGAGCCGAGCAGCTCGTTGACCTTGGAATCGACCTCGCTGGCGAGCGACTTCAGATGCTCTTCTTCGCCTTCATCGCAGGCGATCGTGTACGCCCGGCCGTTCACCATCACATTGACGAGGGGCATGCAAACCTCCGAATCGAAGCGAAAACAGCGTTCCAAGCGGCCGGTGTCAGCCGGAAGTGACAAGATTGGGACATCTATCTCCCAAGCGCAGCCCGGATTTCCGCAATCGCGCCGTCGAGCCGGCCCTCGACCTCCTCGGTCAGACCGGTGAGCGAGCGGGCGTCCTCTTCCAGGGCGGCGACCCGCGCCACCAGATCTTCGCGCTCCGAATCGAGGTGGGCGATCCGGGCCTCGGCGGCCGCGGCGGATTCGCGCGCCTTGGTAAGCGGCGCCGCCGCCTGTTCCAGTGCATCCAGAGCCTGGGCCAGCCGTTCTGCGGCCAATTCCAATCTGCTCATGACGCCTCCTCTGTTCGCAACGCGTTCTTAACGCTGACAAGGCTTTATCCGACCTTAGGCTTGCCGCCGAACGAGGGTCAACGCGAAGTCCGATAGTTCCTGTGGGAAGAACGTGGCCGGTTTGGTAAAGACAGCAGCGGCGCCGGCGTATCACGTGCGCAAATGGCCGATTTGCCTTTCGGACCAATGCTGGTATTTGTCTGACAAGTTCACCGTCACACCCGTGTTCCAGGAAGCCCGAAAACCCTCGCCCGTTGGGGAAGACATGGTTGCAGTTGCGGTCGCACCCCCGACCGGGCATGACGGTTTTACATTGAATTCCAGAGAATGGCCGTTACGGTAACGCTACCATAAACAGCCCGAACGGCACCCACGACGACCAGAGAAGGTATCTTTCGATGAGCAGCACTCCCAGTTTCCAGGACCATACGCGTCTTCTTGCCAACGCCATCCGCGTCCTCGCGATGGACGGCGTGCAAGCCGCCAATTCGGGCCATCCCGGCCTGCCGCTCGGCATGGCCGACGTCGCCACCGTGCTGTTCTCGAAGTTCCTGAAATTCGACGCCACCGACCCGCAGTGGCCGGATCGCGACCGCTTCGTTCTCTCCGGCGGCCATGGCTCGATGCTGCTCTATTCGCTGCTCTATCTGAACGGCTATCCCAAGATCGTGCTCGACGACCTCAAGGGCTTCCGCAAGCTCTCCAGCCACTGCGCCGGCCACCCGGAATACGGCATGCTGCCGGGCATCGAGACCACCACCGGCCCGCTCGGCCAGGGTCTGGCCAATGCCGTCGGTTTCGCCATGGGCGAACGCATCATGGCGGCCCGCTATGGCGACGAGCTCGTCAACCACAAGACTTATGTGTTCTGCGGCGACGGCGACCTGATGGAAGGCATCAGCCACGAAGCGATCTCGCTGGCCGGCCATCTGAAACTGAACAAGCTCATCGTGCTCTACGATGACAACCACATCACCATCGACGGCGCCACCACGCTGTCGGATTCGACCGATCCGATCGAACGCTTCCAGGCAGCCGGCTGGGCCACCCGCCGCGCCGACGGCCACAATGCCGACGACGTCGCTGCCGCCCTCGAATGGGCCCAGAACTCCGATAAGCCGGTGATGATCGCCTGCCGCACCAAGATCGGTTTCGGCTCACCCAAGAAGGAAGGCACCTCCAAGGCCCACGGCGAACCGCTCGGCCCGGATGAAGTGCTCGCCACCAAGAAGAATCTCGGCTGGCCGTCGCTCGAGCCGTTCTTCGTCCCCGATGAAATCCTCAAGCAATGGCGTGCGGTCGGCACGCGCGGCAAGGACGCGCACAAGGAATGGGCAGCCCGCTTCAACGCCTCGGCGAAGAAGGTCGAGTTCGAAGCCGCGCTCAAGGCCGATGTGCCGCAAGCGACTCTCGACGCGCTGAACGCCGTCAAGAAGAAGGCCTCGGACGAGAAGCCGGCCGTCGCCACCCGCAAGGCGTCGGAAATGGCGCTCGAAGCGATCAACGGCAGCTGGGCGCTGACCGTCGGCGGTTCTGCCGACCTGACGCCGTCGAACAACACCAAGACCAAGGACCTCAAGGACATCACGCCGGAAGATTTCTCCGGCCGTTACATCCATTGGGGCATCCGCGAACACGCCATGGCGGCGGGTCTCAACGGTCTTGCCCTGCACGGCGGCATCGTTCCGTACGCCGGTACGTTCCTGGTGTTCTCCGACTACTGCCGTCATTCCGTGCGCCTGTCGGCACTGATGGGCATCCGCGTGCTCTACGTCTTCACCCATGACTCGATCGGCGTCGGCGAAGACGGCCCGACCCACCAGCCGGTGGAACACGTCGCCAGCCTGCGTGCCATTCCGGGACTGCGCGTCTATCGCCCCGGCGACGTCGTCGAAACCGCGGAAGCCTGGGCCACCGCCCTCGCCGACAAGAACCATCCGAGCGTGTTCATCCTGTCGCGCCAGAACATGGCGACGTTCCGCACGCAGCACACCGAGGAAAATCTGACTGCCAAGGGCGGCTATGTCGCCGCCGACGCGCCGAACGCGAAAGTGACTCTGATGGCAACCGGCTCGGAAGTCGAAGTCGCCTTCAAGGCGCGCGACCTGCTCGCGGCCGAAGGAATCGCGGCCCGCGTCGTGTCGATGCCGTGCTGGGAACTGTTCGAGCAACAAAGCGCAACATACCGTGACAGCGTGCTCGGACCGGGTACGGTAAAAGTGGCAATTGAGGCGGGATTGCGGTTTGGTTGGGACCGTTACATCGGTTCCGACGGCCAATTCGTTGGTATGGCTGGCTTTGGCGCCTCGGGTCCGGCCAAAGAAGTTTACAAACACTTCGCCATTACCGCGGAACACGCGGCCGAGGCGGCAAAAAGTGCATTGAAACAGTAATGTTTCGAGCTTAAGTCAGCGCTGTCAAATGAAGGGATTCTAGGAGGTACACATGGCAATTCGTGTTGCTATCAACGGCTTCGGCCGTATCGGTCGGTTGGTATTGCGTTCTATCGTCAAGTCGGGTCGTCGCGACATCGAAGTCGTCGCGATCAACGATCTTGGCCCGGTCGCGACCAACGCGCACCTGCTCAAGTATGACTCGGTGCACGGCCGTCTCGACGCGCAAGTGTCGGTCGATGGCGACTACATGACGGTTGCCGGTCACAAGATCAAAGTGACGGCGATCAAGGATCCCACGCAGCTGCCGTGGAAGGACCTCGGCGTCGACATCGCGATGGAATGCACGGGCATCTTCTCGGCCCGCGAGAAAGCCGCGATGCATCTCACCGCCGGTGCCAAGCGCGTGCTGGTCTCCGCTCCGTCGGACGGCGCCGACCTGACGGTCGTCTATGGCGTCAACAACGACAAGCTGACCAAGGATCACCTGGTCGTGTCGAATGCCTCCTGCACGACCAACGGTCTGGCCCCGGTCGCCAAGGTGCTGAACGATAACTTCGGCATCGAGAAGGGCATCATGACCACGATCCACTCCTACACCGGCGACCAGCCGACGCTGGATACGCTGCACAAGGATCTGTATCGCGCCCGCGCTGCCGGCCTCTCGATGATCCCGACCTCGACCGGCGCCGCCAAGGCCGTCGGCCTCGTGCTGCCGGAACTGAAGGGCAAGCTGGACGGCATCTCGGTGCGCGTCCCGACCCCGAACGTTTCGCTGGTCGACCTCAAGGTCGTGCTCAAGAAGAACACCACGAAGGAAGAGATCAACGCCGCCATGAAGGCCGCGTCGGAAGGCTTCTTGAAGGGTATTCTCGACTACGTCGAAGATCCGCTGGTTTCGAGCGACTTCAATGGTTGCCCGGCCTCGTCGTCCTTCATGGCGCCGCAGACCAAGGTGATCGAAGGCAACATGGCCGCGGTCTATTCCTGGTACGACAACGAGTGGGGCTTCTCGAACCGCATGGTCGACACGGCCCTCTGCCTCGCGAAGTTCATCTGAATGTAATTCGAGGGGCGCTCCGGCGCCCCTTACCTTTCGGGCGCGCGAGGCTTTCAACAGCTTCACGCGCCTTTTTCATTCCTCCCGCGTGCCCATGACGGCGCGCCTGAAAACCGGCAGGCCCATGACGGCCAGCCAAATTGAAACAAAAGGACCAATTCCCATGGCCACCACATTCCGCACCATCGACGATCTCGACGTCGCCGGTAAGCGCGTGCTCGTCCGCGCCGACTTCAACGTGCCGATGAAGGACGGCGTCGTTACCTCCACGACCCGCATTGAGCGCCAGGCCCCGACCATCAACGATCTCGTCGCCAAGGGCGCCAAGGTCATCATCTGCTCGCACTTCGACCGTCCGAAGGGCAAGGTCGTTCCCTCGATGAGCCTGAAGCCGGTCGCCGCCGCGCTGTCGAAGATCATCAACAAGCCGGTTGCGTTCGCTGACGACTGCGTCGGCCCGGTCGCCGAAGCCGCCGTCGCCAAGCTGAACAACGGCGACGTGCTCCTGCTCGAAAACACCCGCTTCCATGTCGGCGAAGAGAAGAACGACCCGGAACTCTCGAAGGGCATGGCAAAGCTCGCCGACATCTATGTCAACGACGCGTTCTCCAGCGCCCACCGCGCCCACTCTTCGACCGAGGGTGTTGCCCACCTTCTGCCGAACGCGGCCGGCCGCTCGATGCAGGCGGAACTGACCGCCCTGTCGAAGGCGCTCGAAACCCCGGTCCGCCCGGTGATGGCCGTCGTCGGCGGCGCCAAGATCTCCTCGAAGATCGGCGTGCTCGAGAACCTTCTGAAGCGCGTCGATGTCCTCGTGATCGGCGGCGCCATGGCCAACACCTTCCTCGCCGCTCAGGGCGTCAAGGTCGGCAAGTCGCTGAAGGAAGACGATCAGTTCCCGATCGCGCTGAAGACCCTGGAAGCCGCTAAGGCCTCCGGCAAAAAAATCGTGCTGCCGGTCGACGCTGCGCTGGCCAAGGAATTCAAGGCCGGTGCCGAATGCCGGATCGCCTCGGTCAATGACATCCATGACGACGAAATGATGCTCGACGTCGGCCCGGCGTCGATCGAAGAGTTCAAGAAGATCCTCGCCACCACCAAGACGGTGGTGTGGAACGGTCCGTTCGGCGCCTTCGAAATCCCGCCGTTCGACAAGGGCACGGTCGGTGCGGCCACCGCGGTTGCGGAAGCCACCCAGGCCGGCAAGCTCCTGTCGGTTGCGGGCGGCGGCGATACCGTCTCGGCGCTCAACACCGCCAAGGTCGGCGACAAGTTCAGTTACGTCTCGACCGCGGGCGGCGCGTTCCTCGAATGGCTGGAAGGCCTGGAACTGCCGGGCGTGGTTGCGCTGGCCGTGAAGTAAGTTTCAAGAATAGGTCTTCGCCTCACAGCGAAGGCGGTTCTAGACTGTGCCCTCACCCTTTCCGGGTGGGGGCATTTTCTTTTGGGGTACGCCTATGGGGACCATCAGGAGCATCGTGTTCTTTTTGCTGTCAGGCGTGATGCTTGGTGGTTTGGCCCGCGCGGATAGCTGCAGCGACGGCCTGGGCGGTCTATCCGAAGAAGAGGTGGGACAAATCCTGCCGCAACTCGATATTGATGGAGATCGCGACTTGGTCGCCTTCAACTGCCGAGATCCACGTCAGAGCAGCCGCATCATTCTGGCCACCCATGTTGGCAGCAACTTCGGCGGTCTGTTCCGCGTCACGTTCGCCGCGGGCAAAGCCGAAGTTCTCGCGGTGGAGACCGGGCAATTTGATCTTCTGCAACTCCTGAAGGACCGAAGCGGCGATGCCTTCCTCCTGGTGCAACGACATTACATGCACCGGGACTACCCCATGACGCAGTGGGATATGCTGGTGGACTTCAGAACCGGCAAAGCCCAACCTCTCGCAGAAGCATCTGAAGACGGCACATCAGGCTGGTGTGGAAATGAAACGACCGCCCAGGGCGAAGAAGAAGAACCAGCTGCCTACGACACTGCCAGCGAAATGACGCGACAGCTCGAAGCCAGGCCAGACGGGCTGAAAAATATCCGGTATACGATTCAGACCAAAGATTGCCGCAGCAAGAAGATGACCACGCAGACCCTTCACTACCTGCCGGGCAAAAGTGGGTTTTCTCTCGAAAAATAAGCAAAACTGACCGCACGCTGCCAAAATGCACGGACGCCAGGAACAGCCCGGCGTCGTTGCACTGGCTGTGAAGTAAGTTTCAAGAATTAGCCCTTCGCAACTGATGGGCGAGAGTTTTACACTAAGCCCCTGTTCCGCATGGAACGGGGGCTTTTTCTTTTGAGGTGCAATGATGAGTGAAGCCGTCGAGAAAATTCTTTCCTGGTACGAGAGCGATAATCCGGGCGTGAAGACCAACCTCGCCCGCATGCTCTACCACGGCAAACTCGGCGGCACCGGCAAGCTCGTGATTCTGCCGGTCGACCAGGGCTTCGAGCACGGCCCCGACCGCTGCTTCGTGCCCAATCCGCCAGCCTACGATCCGCATTACCATTTCCAGCTCGCGATCGATGCCGGTCTGTCGGCGTTCGCTTCGCCGCTCGGCATGCTGGAGGCAGGCGCGGCGACGTTCGCCGGACGAATTCCGCTGATCCTGAAAGTGAACTCGGCCAACCTGCTCTATCCCAAGGAAGGCCCCAAGACGCAGGCGGTCACCGCGACGGTGCATGACGCGCTCAGGCTCGGCTGCTGCGCCGTCGGGCTCACGATTTATCCCGGCTCGCTCAAGTCCTACGACATGTTCGAGACCGCGCGCGAATTCGTCGCCGAAGCCAAGGACGTCGGCCTGCCGACGGTGATCTGGTCCTATCCGCGCGGCGAGGAACTGACCAAGGAAGGCGAAACCGCGATCGATGTCGCCACCTACGCAGCCCAGATGGCGGCGCTCTTGGGCGCCCACATCATCAAAGTGAAACTGCCGACCAGCTTCGTCGAAGCCACCGACGTCGGCGAACTCTATCGCAAAGGCGCTGTGCCGATCGCAACCCTCACCGACCGCATCAAGCTGGTGATGAAAGCCGCGCTCGGCGGACGGCGGATCGTGGTGTTCTCGGGCGGCGCCAAGGCGGACGAGGCGGGATTGATCGAAAACGCCAAAGCCATCAAAGCCGGCGGCGGCAACGGCTCGATCATCGGACGGAATTCGTTCCAGCGCTCGAAAGACGACGCGATGAAACTGCTGGGCAAGCTGGTGGAGGTTTATCGGGGGTAGTTCGGTGTGGAGCGCCTGGTTGCCACACCTTCGCACCCAGCCCGCCGCAACCGCTATCTGCTATAAGTCCCTTATCTCGAACGGGGGCGGCAATGAATCTCAGCTATAATTTTCTTCCCATCGATTGGACGGCCATCGCAGCCATCGCGGCGACGATCCAGACGTTATTGGCGATCCTCGTCATTATCTCGGTGTGGTACGCGAGAAAATCACTGCATGAGTCCCGGAATTCCCGCGCCGCCGAAGTTCTGATCTGGGCAGCCGAACAGATGGATGCGATCAAGCCGGACATTGCGCGGCTGAATACTGCCGATCAGGACTTTCATAAGTGGAGTGCGGAAGAAGAAATGGCCGCCCACCGCATCACCGTTCGCTTCCAGCGGCTCGGCTACATGGCTCGCCAAGCACTCATCGACAAAGGCCACTTCCGCCGCATGTGGGGCCGCGATTTCGTTGTTTTGTGGGCCAAGCTGGCCGAATGGGTTACTGAACTTCGCCGCCGCAATGGCGAGCCGCTTACCGTGAAAGACGGCGCCTTTAGCCGGGTCGATTTTCAGCTTCTTGCGGAAGAATTCGCGGCAGATTTTGATGTAAAGTCCTGACTGATTTTCCGGAACTTTCTATGACCACACCCACCCGCCTCTACCTCATTACGCCGCCGACGCTGGACCCGAAGCCGTTCCGCGAGACGTTGAAACAAACGCTGGATGCGGGCGATGTTGCCTGCCTGCAGCTTCGCCTCAAGGATGTGCCGGAGGACGACATCGCGCGGGCGGTCGATGCGCTGATGCCGGTGGCGCAAAGCCACGATGTCGCCTTCATTCTCAACGACCGGCCCGATCTGGCGGCCAAGCTCGGCTGTGACGGCGTTCACGTCGGACAAGACGACACGCCGTACGTAGAAGCCCGTAGTCTGGTCGGCAAAGACCGCATCGTCGGCGTCACTTGTCACAACTCGCGTCATCTCGCGATGCAAGCGGGCGAGGCCGGGGCCGATTATGTCGCGTTCGGCGCGTTCTACCCCACGCCCACCAAGGACCCGAAAACATCGTGTGAAATCGAGGTGTTGCAGTGGTGGGCCGAAATCATGACGGTTCCCTGCGTGGCGATCGGCGGCATTACCGTCGACAACGCCGCGCCGCTCATTGCCGCCGGTGCCGATTTTTTAGCCGTTTCGAGCGGAATATGGGCCTACAAGGACGGCCCCGCGGCCGCCGTACGGGCCTTTAATGCTTTGTTTTAGCTGATTATCTTTGCCGCACATGAGCGGCGTTGTTTTGCCGCAATCACGCGGCTATTTAAGCCCCGAAAAAACGATGAGGACGACATGACCGTCAAGCTGAAGCCCGGCGTCGTGACCGGCAAGGAATATCGCCAACTGATCGCCGCCGCGAAAGAAGGGGGTTACGCCCTTCCGGCCGTGAACGTGGTCTCCACCAACGTCCTCAACGCGGTGCTCGAAGGCGCGGCCAAGTACAAGTCCGACGTCATCATTCAGATGTCGAACGGCGGCGCCCGCTTCTTCGCCGGCGAAGGCGCTCCCGATGCGCACCGCGCCCGCGTTGCGGGCTCGACCTCGATCGCCCAGCACGTCCATCTGCTCGCCGAAGAGTATGGCGTCTGCGTCGCGCTGCACACCGACCACGCCAACCGCAAGCTGCTCCCCTGGGTCGACGGCCTGATCGATGTCTCGGAGAAGTATTTCGAGAAGCACGGCAAGCCGCTCTATTCCTCGCACATGGTCGACCTCTCGAGCGAGCCGCTGGAAGAGAACCTCAAGGAATGCGCCCGCATCCTGAAGCGCCTCGCCCCGCTCGGCATGAGCCTTGAAATCGAACTCGGCGTCACCGGCGGCGAAGAAGACGGCATCGGTGCCGAACTCGAAGAAGGCGATGTCGGCAATCCGAAGCTCTACACCCAGCCGGAAGACGTGCTGCGCGCTTATGAAGTGCTGTCGCCGATCGGCAATTTCTCGGTTGCGGCCTCGTTCGGCAACGTCCACGGCGTCTATGCGCCGGGCAACGTCAAACTGCGCCCGATCATCCTGAAGAATTCGCAGGATCTGGTCGCCAAGAAGCACGACCTCAACAAGAACCCGCTCGACCTCGTGTTCCACGGCGGTTCGGGTTCGGAAAAGCACCTGATCAAGGAAGCGGTGACCTACGGCGTGTTCAAGATGAACATCGACACCGACATGCAGTTCGCCTTCGCCGAAGCCGTCGGCAAGGAAGTCGAAGCCAATCCGAAGGCCTTCAAGTACCAGGTCGATCCGGAAACCCACACGCCGTACAAGAAGCTCTACGATCCGCGCAAGTGGCTGCGCGCCGGCGAACTGGGCATCATCGCGCGCCTGGAAGAATGCATGAAGGACCTCGGCTCGATCGGCAAGTCGGTCGTCCAGTAAGCCCTATATTCCAGGCAGACCTTCAGCAACGGCGGGACTTATGGTTCCGCCGTTTTGCTTTTGCAGAAGACGAACAAGAAAGAGCGCCATCAAGGGCGCGGCGACCGGCAGATAATGTTCGCCGTAAATCAGCATGGCGACCGGCAACGTCCAGATCAAAATGAGGAGCACTCGGTCGGCCTTGCCGAAGAAGCACGGCCACAGCATGGCGAGGAGCCAGCCGAACACCACCATGTCGTAGTCGAAGGCATACGGCGTAACGACGAAACTGGCCGTGATCAGCACCGCATAGGACAATAGCGGATCCCGCCGCTTCATAAAGGTCCACACGACGGCGATCACCGCCAAGGCGGTGAAAGGAAGTTGAACCAACCAGGCGACGTGGATGGAATACCCCATCATGCGCGCCTGCATAAATCCCGTCGGCATCATGGTGAGAAAGCCCGTGCCGGTGGTCATCACGCCATGCTGCACCGGCGTGACGAGGCGCAGATACTCGCTCCAAATGTCATGGCCGAAAACGGCCGCGGTCAAAAGACCCAGCGCGAGCACCGTGATTGCGGCGGAGATGAAGGCTTTCCAGCGGCCGCTCAATGCCAGCGCCAGAGGAAAAAGCACAACCAAGTGCGGTTTATAGAGCATGCAGCCCAGAAATATTCCGGCAAGCCAGGGCCGCTCATCCCAGTAGCGATAGACAAAAATCAACAGCGCCGCGGTGAGAAAGCCGTTTTGGCCGCAAAACAAACAAATCCCGACGGTCGGGCAGACCGCCACAAAGGCAAGAAAGCCGCCGCTGCGGTTGGTGCTTCGCGCGGCGACCAGATAAACGGCGAGGCCAGCGAGCGACCACAGCACGAGGGCGGAAATGTAGGGTAAAAAACCAAGCGGCCAGAGGAACAGCAACATGACCGGCGGATAGGACCAGTTGTGCGGCGGCATCGGTCCAAAGAGCGCGATCAGCTCTTCGTTATAGGAAACGATATGCAGTAATGATTGGGCCCGTCCCGCCAGAGCAGCGCGCGCGCCCATCCAGTAATTCACAAAATCGCGGCCCAGAAGATAGCCATGCTGGTCGCGCGGCGGATGGGATTGAAGGATATAGCCCAGTACAAATATTATAAGGAAAATCCCGCCCGCGACCGTCAGTTTGAACTGCAGGTCTTCGCGAGGCGACATCAACCGCACGAATTTGTTCTGTTTCATGGCCCGCCGGTGCGTTTCCTGGAAATCCCCGAAACGTCATACCAGCGTTGTTTTTTTTGTGCGAGAGATGCGCCAAAGGGCCGCTCCCCGGACCCGTCCAATTTGCCCTTCCACGCCATCCCTGCTATCACCCTGCGCGCTCTTTCTCACGACCTGAAATCATCGCCCGGGAGCGATCCCGGAGGTCCGTCCCGCCCGTGGGGCCGGCCGCCAAAACGAGGAAATCCCATGGCCAAGATCGCCGGTAACGAAATCCGTCCGGGCACGCTTGTCGAATTCGATGGCGGCTTGTGGATCGCGGTGAAGACACAGGCGGTCAAGCCCGGCAAGGGTGGCGCCTACAATCAGGTCGAACTCAAGAACATCATCAACGGAACCAAGCTGAACCAGCGTTTCCGCTCCGACGAAACGGTTGATGAAATTTATCTTGAGAAGAAGGACTATCAGTTCCTCTACGCCGAAGGCGAGATGCTGGTGTTCATGGACACCAACACCTACGAGCAGATCGAACTGCAAAAGGAATTCGTCGGCGAGCGCGCTCAGTTCCTCACCGACGGCATGAAGGTGATGGTGACGAGCTACGAAGAAAGGCCGCTCGGCATCCAGTTGCCGTTGCAGGTGGTGATGACCGTCGCCGAAGCCGATCCGGTCATGAAAGGCGGCACCGCCGCGCCGTCGTACAAGAGCGCCACGCTCGAAAACGGCATGAAGATCCAGGTGCCGCCGTTCATCGATGCCGGCACCAAAGTCGTCGTCTCGACCGAAGACGGCAGTTATGTGAAGAGAGCTGAAATCTAATGCCGTATCTTTCTCCCGCCCTGAACGTCATGGTCGCGGCCGCCCGCAAGGCCGCCCGTCCGCTGATCCGCGACTTCGGCGAACTCGAAAACCTGCAGGTCAGCCACAAAGGCCCGGCCGACTTCGTCTCCAACGCCGACGAGCGCACCGAGCGCATTCTCTACGAAGAACTGACCAAGGCCCGTCCCGGCTATGGCTTCCTCGGCGAGGAAGGCGGCTTCCGCGAAGGCCCGGATAAGACCCATCGCTTCATCATCGACCCGATCGACGGCACCACGAACTTCCTTCACGGCGTGCCGATCTTCGCGATCTCGATCGCGCTCGAACGCGAGGGCCAGCTGCAGTCGGCGGTGATCTACAATCCGATCTCGGACGAGCTCTATGTCGCCGAGAAGGGCCACGGCGCCTATCTCAACGACAAGCGGCTGCGCGTTGCCGCCCGCAAAACCCTGCCCGAGACCTTGATGGCCACCGGCATTCCCTTTATGGCCCGCGGCACCGACGAGGAGCGCGAACGCAGCCTCGCCGAAGTGAAGGCGATCGTCTCGCGCACCTCCGGCATCCGGCGCTGCGGCGCGGCTTCGCTCGACCTCGCCTTCACCGCGGCGGGACGTTTTGACGCGTTCTGGGAACGCGGCCTCAATCCCTGGGACATTGCTGCCGGCATCCTTCTGGTGCGCGAGGCCGGGGGGCTGGTTACCAATCTCAATGGTTCGCCCGATCCGTTTACCAATGGCGACGTTCTGGCGGCCAACGAGGCGTTGCATCCCCAGCTGATGTCGATTCTTCAAAATCCCTTCAGTTGAGGCGCGACTTGGACGTGGTTATGGTTATCTTCCGCACCGAGAGGATCGGCTGATTCCATGCGCATCGTCCCGTTCCTGATAATCATCCTGTTCGCCGCGCCCGCGGCGGCGCAGAGCGACAGTGTCATCGTCGGCGGCGATGGCAGCGGCCAGACCGTGATCGATCCGGCCACCGGCCAACCCCGCTATGTGCCGTCGCTGCTGCAGCCGTGGCAGGACGATGCCGTCCGTCTGAGGCCGCCGGGCCATCACCGCGCCCGCAAGGCGACGACGCCGGCTACGACGGCCGTGACGCCCTCAACCGAGCCGGAAGTCGCCGCCGCACCGCCACCGCCAAAGAAGAAGCGCGTCGCCACCGTGACGCCAGCTCCGGTGCAGACGCCGAAGCCGGAAACGCCGAAGCCGGCCGCGCAGCCAAAGCAGGCCCCGCAGCCCAAGTCTTCGATCAACGGCTTTGCCGACATCGACCTGATCACCGGCACCGGCCAGCAATCGCAGGCCGCGCCACCGCCGAAGGCCGCAGCACCGAAAGCGGTCGCCAGCACGCCGAAGCCGACCAAGACGGCGAGCATCGAAAAGCCTAAGGCCAGAACTCCGTCAGGAAACCGCAAGGATTCGATCACCTTCACCGCCGGCGCCTCGGAGCCATCCGGGTCTGCCGTAGCGTCGGTGCGCAGTCTCGCGACGTCGCTGACGAGCGGCATGGGCGACAGCGGACGGGTCCAGTTGATGGCCTACGCCGGCGCCAAGGGCGAGAAAACCTCGGATACGCGGCGTCTTTCGCTCAAGCGGGCACTGGTTGTCCGCCAGCTTCTGATCGACGACGGCATCCCCTCCGAGCGCATCGACGTGTTCGCGCTGGGCGGCGCCGACGACGATGGTCCGCTCGACCGGGTCGACGTGTTCGTGAAGGGCTGATCCCACAAATTCGCGCGTGACAGCGGTCACAGAACCTGCCTTATTGGTTCTATTCTAGACTGCAGCAGAGGTTCGCATGAAGCGTTTCGTGGGCGCCGCGTTGGCCATCGTCGTCATTGCCGGACCGGCGTCCGCCAAGACGACGGAAAAGCTGGGCACCGGCATTGCCATCGCTCTGCCGGTCGTGGCCGGCGGTATCACGCTGCTCAAGGAAGACTATACCGGCACGGCGCAGCTCGCGGTCACCACCGTCCTGACCGTCGGTACGGCCTATGGCCTCAAGCATCTGATCAAGGAATGCCGCCCGTTCGCGACCCCTTGCACCAAGGGCGGGCCTAACTGGAATTCGTTCCCGTCCGACACCTCCGCCCTCGCCTTCGCCCCGGCGGAATTCCTGCGCGAGCGCTATGGCTGGTCGTATGGCATTCCCGCCTACGCCGCCGCTGGTTTCGTCGGCTGGAGCCGCGTCGATGCCGAGAAGCATCACTGGTACGACGTCGCCGCCAGCTTCGGCATTTCGCTGCTCTATAACGAGCTGATCACCACGCGCTATCATAAGCCGTACGGGGTCTACAGCGACATCCAGGCCGACTCGAATGGCGTGTATGCCTCGCTGAATTACAAGTTCTGATTTGGTCGCGCTTCTTATCCGATAACCGCCGCGAAACGCTGTCGCTAGCGGCCCACTTATCGGGAAGCGCTCTACGCGGCTTCGACCTTCACGTCCTTGAGCCGGTCGACGGTCCTGAGAGGCGGGAAGAGCTTCATCCAGGTGCCGACCACGGCCAGCGTACCGATGCCGCCGATCACCACCGCGAGCACCGGTCCGAACAGCGCCGCCGTGATGCCGCTCTCGAATTCGCCGAGTTCGTTGGAAGCGCCGATGAACAGCATGTTCACCGCACCGACCCGGCCGCGCATCTCGTCGGGCGTGGCGAAGCTGACCAGCGACTGGCGCACGAACACGCTGATCATGTCGGAGGCACCGAGCACGAACAGCGCCCCCATCGACAGCCAGAAATCGGTCGAGACGCCGAACACGATGGTGGCGATGCCGAAGATCGCGACGGCACCGAACATCTTCACGCCGATCTGCCGTTCCACCGGCCAGCGCGCCAGGGTCAACGCCACCATTGCGGCGCCGATCGCCGGCGCGCTGCGCAACAGGCCGAGACCGATCGGTCCGGTGTGCAGGATGTCCTTGGCATAAATCGGCAGCAGCGCCGTAGCGCCGCCGAGCAGCACGGCAAACAGATCGAGCGAGATGGCACCGAAAATCACCGGCCGGTGCCGCACGAAACGGACGCCTTCCTTGACGCGCTCGAACGGGGTCAAGGTCGAGGCGGGCCGCTTGGCGCGACGGCCGCGAACCAATGCGGTGAGCCCGGCGGCGATCACGAAAAACGCAAGACAGATCGAGTATGTCGCCCGCGGTCCAAAGGCGTAGAGAAAGCCGCCCAGCGCCGGACCGGCAATCACCGCGGTGGTGAAGACCGACGAATTGAGCGCGATCGAGCGCGCCAGCCGCTCCCGCGGCACCAGGAACGGCAGCAGCGACTGGCCCGACGGCGACGCAAATCCACGCCCGATGCCGAACAACACCAGCACGGCGTAATAAGCGAGCGCCGTCTTCACCGAAAGGATGCTGAGGAGCAGAAACAGCCCGCCGCACAAGCCTTGCACGACGAGCGCAATCGCCAGCACGCGGCGCTGGTCGAAGCGGTCGGCGATCTCGCCCGCCGGCAGGGTGAAAAGGAACATCGGCGCGAACTGGCAAAGACCGACAAGGCCCAACGCCAGCGGCGTCTTTTCCATGTCGTAGATCTGCCAGCCGATCGCGACCGACTGCACCATCATGGCGACAGTCGAGAGAAAACGGCCGATCGCGAAGAACAGGAAATCGCGGTGACGGTAGACCGGCTCGCTCATTCCCGTGCAAGCCACTCCGCGCGGGTGATGAACCAGACATCGACCTTGTAGGTTTCGCCGCCGATGGTCAGCTCCGCCTCCGGGCCTTTTTGTTCGCCCAGCCTTTTGGCCACCGCCTGCGAGGCGACGTTGTCGGGATCGATGTTCGACACCACCCGGTCCACCGGCTGGGTGAGGAAGGCATAGCGCATGGCCGCAGCGCCCGCTTCGGTGGCGTAGCCTCGGCCCCAATAGGGCCGGCCCAGCGTCCAGCCGATTTCGAGACCGGTCCAGCCTTCCGGCTGCAGCATCCCGATGCGGCCGATCAAGGCGCCGTCGCTTTTGCGTTCGACCGCCCACATGCCGTAGCCCTTGAGCACCCAATGCCCGAGGGTCGTTGCCATGGCGCGCCAGGCGTTGGTGCGGATCATCGGCCCTCCCAGGAACCGCATGGTTTCCGGATCGGCACTGATGGCAGCCCAGGCATCAAGGTCTTCCTGGCGGAAGGCCCTGAGAAGAAGGCGGTCGGTTTCGAGACGGGGGATCATGCCTCTGTCATACGCATTTTGGAGCTTACGGGCAATTCACCTGCCGAAAACGCCCTATTGCAGACGGATGGAGATCTCGTTGTCGCCATCGCTGACGGTGAAGCGGGTGCGGTCGAACGACGGTTGCGACAGACGCGGCGCGGCATCGCGCGAGAAACCGTAACGCTCCAGCGGCAACCCCAGGAAGTTCTGATCAAAACGGCCGTTATTATTATAGTCCTGGAACAGTTTGATGCCGTAAACGCCGGGTTTGATATCCTTGAGGACCACGGTCGTGGCCGGCATCACCGCCGGCACGTTGGCGCTGGCGACGGGCTTGTCGTCGTCCATATCCCAGCCGGTAGAATCGTAGAGCGACACCCGCAAGGTGCCGCCCTTCTTGTCGATCGCGGTAACGTGAACGGTCAGTGTTGCCGCCAGCCCGGATTGCACCGGCAGCGTCGCGAACAAAAGGGCCGCTGCCAGGGTTTTCATCTCGGGTCCTTTATCCCGCCAGGCGCGGGTCCAGCTGTTTGCAGGCATCGATCAGAGTCTTGACCGAATCCGCCGACTTTTCCAACGCGGCCTTTTCCTCCGGCAGAAGGTTCAGTTCGACGATGCGCTCGACACCGCCTTCGCCGATCACCACCGGAACGCCGACATAGAGGTCTTTGATCCCGTAAGGCCCGTTCACATACGCCGCCACCGGCAATACGCGTTTTTCATCCTTGAGATAGGCTTCGGCCATCTCGATCGCCGACGAAGCGGGGGCATAGAAGGCCGAGCCGGTCTTCAACAGGCCGACGATCTCGGCGCCGCCGTCGCGGGTGCGCTGGATGATGGAAGCGAGCCGCTCCTCGGTTATCCAACCCATCTTGATGAGCTCGGGCAGCGGGATGCCGGCCACCGTCGAGAAGCGCGGCATCGGCACCATGGTATCGCCGTGGCCGCCGAGCACGAAAGCGGAGACGTCCTCGACGCTGACCCGGAATTCGGTGGCCAGGAAATGGCGGAAGCGCGCGCTGTCCAAAACGCCCGCCATGCCGACTATTTTTTCCGGCGGATGATCGGCGAAGGTGCGCAGCGCCCAGACCATGGCATCGAGCGGATTGGTGATGCAGATCACGAAAGCGTCGTGGGCGTAGTTTTTGATGCCCTCGCCGACCGCACTCATGACTTTGAGATTTATCTGCAGAAGGTCGTCACGGCTCATGCCGGGCTTGCGCGGAACGCCCGCGGTGACGATGACCACGTCGGCGCCGGCGATGTCGGCGTACGAATTGGTACCTTTATATTGGGTATTGTAGCCCTCGATGGCGCCGCCCTGGATGATGTCCAAACACTTCCCTTGCGGAAGGCCACCGACGATATCGAACAGAGTGACGTCGCCAAGCTCTTTAAGCCCTACCATGTGAGCAAGGGTGCCGCCGATCTGTCCGCCGCCGATCAATGCGATTTTTGGGTGCGCCATGAACCGTTCCTTCCTGCCTGACTGGAGCGCTTTCGGGACACTTTGGTTATGACGATTTTCGGTCCGAAAGCGCGAACACTCTAGAGTCACTCAAAACTAGCAGGCAAGGCTTAACGCGCGTTTAGCCGCAGGGCAAGCGAAAGGGCTGCAATGCTGCAACAGCTTGGACGCGGCCGCGACTGGCACAAAAGAAAACGGCCGCACGGAAAACCGTACGGCCGTTCCCTCGATACAAAAGGCTGCGATTAGATCGCTTCCTTCAGCTCCTTGGCGGCGCGGAACGCGACCTTCTTCGAAGCCTTAATCTTGATGGCTTCGCCGGTGGCCGGGTTGCGGCCCATGCGGGCGGCGCGCTTGCGGACCTGCAGGATGCCAAGACCGTTCAGACGGACGCGGGCGCCCTTCTTGAGGTGCTTGGTGATCGTGGCGATCACGTCGTCGAGATAGGCCAGCGAAGCCTTGTTCGACAGTTCATGCTTGGGCGCGAGCTGAGCAGCCAGCTGGCGGGTGGAAATCGTCTCAACCTTCGCCTTAACGGCGGCGGC
Source organism: Alphaproteobacteria bacterium (assembly GCA_023259375.1). Classification (GTDB taxonomy): domain Bacteria; phylum Pseudomonadota; class Alphaproteobacteria; order Micropepsales; family Micropepsaceae; genus Rhizomicrobium. The sequence continues at coordinate 15,080 of JAHFQC010000034.1, read as the reverse complement.
GGCTTTTGCCATGGGTGTTATCCTCTGCGAATCAAAACGTGCCATATTTTACGGCATTTTCTGCGCGTGCAAGAGAGGGGGGAGCCCTAAAAGCCCCTAAAACAGGGCGTTTTTCGGCTTTTCGACAGCTCCTGAGACGGTTTGACTCGGACGAACGCATTATTTCCGCGTCACGCAAGGGTGCGGCAGCGGTTCGAAAAGCCCCGAACAGAGGGGACTGCGACACGCAAAAACGGATGGCGAGAGGTGCGACAGGGGCCGTCGCACCGCCGTGGGTGCCCCGCTCTACCGGTAGCGGCGCACAGGGCGCGACCATCACAACCGGCTGCGCCGCGTGTCCACAAATTAATCATTATACGGACGTTACGCGCATAGGGTGTAACACCTATCCACGCGATTCTTAAGATTTCGTTCGCGGATACGGCACAAGATGTCGCGCATAACGTATGAGGATACTCTCATGCTGCATACCTCGGATGTTCTGCGTGCACATGCGCAATGCAAAGAACGGCTGGCGGATCTTCTCAGCGGTGCAAGGTTTCACAATCCCTATTTCTGCGAACTGGCGCCCGACCAGGACTGCCCCGTCGTCCGCTTCATCCGCGAGAATGCCGGCGACGAAGCGCTCGAGCCCGAGCTGACGCAGCTTCGCACCGCCCATGCGGCGATGCATTGCGCCGCCATTGCCCTGGCCCAGAATCGCAGCAACGGCGAGCCGATCGACATCGCCGCCGAATTCGGCAGCAACGGCGAAATCGGCAAGGCCTCGCTGGCCCTGATCGACAATCTCTGGCGCATCGAAAAGAAACTGGAGGCGATGACGCCGTGGGCTGCATGAAACGCCATGCGTTCAGACACTGCCGCATCTCGGGCTCCGCGCATGCCATGCCGGTCTCTCCGGCAGCCGCGCTGCGTGGAGCAGAGGCGCCGGCACGCGCAGGTCGCCTATCGCGCACATTGTATTGAGTACGTACGAATACATACGAGTGCAACCATTAAGTGTCAGTTCAACATTACTGCTAATAATGCGCTTGTCGGAAAGGATAACGACCATGTTGGATGCTTCCGATGCATTGCACGCCCACAGCCATTGCAGGGCCATGCTCGTGCAGTGTTTGAGGCAAAAACAGGCCTGTCTTGAGTACGTCGATTTCGCGCCGCACACCGATTGCGCGCTGGTCCGCTTCACGCAGGAATGCGCCGCCCGTCATGACTGGCCCGAAATCGACATCCTGCGTACGGCACACAACAGTCTGCATGTGCTGGCCAAGGACATGGCGCGCCGGATGATCGCCGGCGAGTATGTCGACATCAACACGGAAAACGCCGCGAACGGCCGCCTCGACAACGCTTCGGCCGCCGTGGTGGCAGCAATCTGGAGAGTGGAAAGACGCTTGCATTCCCTCGCCGGATGATCCGGTTCTGGTGGGGAAGACGACTGCGGCCCAACCAGCGCAAAGAACGCACCGCAGTCACCCCAGGCACGTTCCGCGGCACGGCCTCCCCCGACCAACGCCCCGCGAACTGCCCGTGAAGCGGCCGCCACCCGCCATGGCGGCCGCTTTTTTTTCAGCCAGCCCAAAACAAAAGAGCGCGGACCTTGCGGCCCGCGCTCTCTTCATCCCCTCGCAGTCGGAACTTATTCGGCGACGGTATCCACGCGCTCGGCGATACGCGCCGACTTGCCGCGACGACCGCGCAAATAATAGAGCTTCGCCCGGCGGACGCGGCCCTTGCGGATCACTTCCACGCTGTCGACCAGCGGCGAATAGATCGGGAAGACGCGCTCGACGCCTTCGCCATAAGAAATCTTGCGGACGGTGAAAGCCTCATTGAGGCCCTGGCCCTGGCGCGCAATGCAGACGCCTTCAAAGGCCTGCAGACGCTCACGGGTCTTGTTCTGCTTGGTCTTCTCGTCAAAGGTCACATCGACCACCTTGACGTTGACCTTGAGGGTGTCGCCGGCCCGGAATTCCGGAAGCGGTTTGGCGCGCAGCGCCTTCATCTGCTCGGCTTCGAGCGTCTGGATCAGGTTCATAACTATCTCCGCACAGTTGTTCTTTTGGTACTGCGATGGGCGTTTAATCGCAGTTTGGAGCCGGGCGTATAGCCTAGCGTTTGGTCTTTTCATAGAGGGTCATGAGGTCGGGACGCCGCGCGCGCGTTAACCTTTCCGCCTCGGCCCGTCGCCATTTGGCGATTTCCTTATGATTCCCGTTATTTAGAACTTCGGGAATGGTCCGACCTTCGAACTCCTGCGGCCGCGTGTACTGCGGATATTCGAGCAACCCTTCGGAAAAACTCTCTTCGGACGGGCTGTCGGCGGCGCCCAGGACGCCCGGGATCAGCCGCACGGCGGCCTCCATCAAGGCCATGGCGGCGATCTCGCCGCCAGCCAGAACGAAGTCGCCGAGCGAGATTTCCTCCATCCCGCGGGCGTCTATGGCGCGCTGATCGAGGCCTTCGAAACGGCCGCAGAACAGGATCACGCCGGGACCATCCGAGAGAGCCTTCACACGGCTTTGGGTCAGCGGGGCGCCGCGCGGCGACAGATAGATGAGCGGGCGGCCAGCGCGCTCGATCGCATCGATGGCGGCACAAGCGACGTCGGCGCGCATCACCATGCCGGGGCCGCCGCCCGAGGGCGTGTCGTCGACGGTGCGATGCTTGCCGATGCCGTGATCGCGGATGTCGCGCACTTCGAGCGACCACAAGCCGTTCGCCAGCGCCTTGCCCGGCAGCGTGCAGCCGAGCGGCCCGGGAAACATCTCGGGGAAGAGCGTGAGAACGGTGGCGGACCAGGGCATGGCGAACTTTCGCAGCAACAACACAGCTTCCGGTGATAGCGCCATATTGCGAGAACGCCAAAAACGCCGACGCCGCCCGGCCTCTTGCCTAGCGGCGTCACATGCTCAGCGTCTTGCCTTGCACGACCAGATGGTGGGCAACGGGCTAGGCTTGCGCCCCGCCATGCCGAAACCTCGGCACTGTTGCTTGCGCCATTCCGGGGAGAAGAGATACGAGCCTCTTGCCCGGACCACTTCTCTTTTGGCGAGTAGAGAATATAATTATGCGTCAGTGAAGTCAATAATAGGCAGGGAATACAGACAACCGAGTGAGGCGCCAATGCCGAAAGCTGAAGATGCGGGAACACCGCCGACGAATAAGACTTCGCCCAACGCCGAGAAGGAAGGTTTCTATACTACCTTCACCGTCATATTCTTTGGGTCTGCGGTCATCATTATTACTGTCGCCTCGCTCTTGCTGATTTTTTTCAACGCGGTAATGGCCATATCGAGCCCCGCGATCCTGATCCTGCTGATAGCAGGTGGGCTCTCGGCGGTAGCAGGCTTCCTGTGCTTGGATGCCTCCAACCCCTCAGCGCCCGAACTCATGCCACCACACGACCGGCGCGATCTGATCGAAGAAATCAGCAAGGGCAATACAGCCGCGATCGAGCTTTATCTGCGCTTGCGCAACATCCGGGGCGTCTCCGGCTTTTTCCAGAAGCTGGGATTAAGCGGACTTCCGATCGCAACCATCTTCATCACGCTGGTCTTCACGATCCTGGCCGTCAACACCGCGGGAAAAACCAGCGAAACGCTGTTTGATCTGGCGAAGTTGACGATCGGCGCGTTTATCGGCTCGTTCGTGACGCGTCCGGGCGGCAAAGACGATACGCGCGTGCCTGACCATCTCAATCCGGCGCCGCCGGGCGCGAATGCGTCAAACCAGACGCCCCGCCCGCCCACGCCATAGAAAGAAATAGGATGGGGCCCTCTCCCATAGAGGGGAGAGGGCTTATTGTTCTTCATCGCCGGCATCGATCTCGTCCGGCACGGCCACGATGATGCGGCTGTTGGCGATGTCGATGTCGGGGACGTTGTCCTTGGTGAAGGCGAGCAGGATTTCTTCGCCTTCGTCGGCGGCGATCACCAGGACGTCGCCGGCGCCGTAGTTCTGGATCGACTCCACCGCACCGATGCGCCGTCCATCCTTGTCGAAGGCTTCGAGGCCGATGAGATCGGCGTGATAGAACTCGTCGCCTTTGGCTTCGGGCAGCTTCTCGCGCGGCACGTAGAGTTCGGTGCCCTTGAGGGCTTCCGAGGCGTTCCGGTCCTTGACCTCGGCAAAGGCGACGATGGCCTCGTCATCGCCGATGGGACGCAGCGCTTCGATGGTGAAGCGCCGCCCATCCTTGGTCGACAGCGGGCCATAGGCGCCCAGGGTTTCGGGATCGACGGTGAAGGCTTTCACCTTCACCTCGCCTTTCAAGCCGTGGGCGCCGATAACGGCCGCCATCAGCACGTCGCGAGGGCGCGACATGGTTTGCGTCAGGCCGCCGGAGCTTCAGCCGCCTTGGCGGCCGCAGCAGCGCGTTCCTGGGCCTTCTTCTTCGGTGCGGCCTTCTCAGGATTGTTCTTCTTGAGCGGCTTCACCAGGCCGGCCGTGGCGAGGAAGCGATGGACGCGATCGGTGGCGACGGCGCCCTTCTTCAGCCATTCGGCGGCCTTCTCGAGATCGAGCTTCACGCGGGCCGGATCGTCCTTCTTGAGGAGCGGATTGTAGTAGCCGATCTTCTCGATGAAGCGGCCGTCGCGCGGGAAGCGCGTGTCGGCGATGACGATGGCATAGTGCGGGCGCTTCTTGGTGCCGCCGCGCGACAGTTTGATCTTAACGGACATTGCTGCGTTCCTTCTTCAGTCAGTAGTTTAGTCGAAAATCTAGCGTCTTCCGAACATGCCGCCCGGCGGAGGACCGCCGCGACCCATGTTCATCATCGCTGCAAACGGATTGGCGCGACCGCCCTTCTTCATCGCCTTGATGGCGTCGGACATGGTGCGGTGCATTTTGAGAAGCTTGTTCACGTCGGAGACTTCCATCCCGCAACCGGCGGCAATGCGCTTGCGGCGCGAGCCGTTGATCACGTCGGGATTGGAACGCTCTTTCTTGGTCATCGACTGGATGATGGCCTGCTGACGGGTGAGGATCTTGTCGTCGAGACCGGCTTCATCAAGCTTGTCCTTGATCTTGCCGACGCCCGGCAGCATGCCCATCAGGCCCTGCAAGCCGCCCATCTTCTTCATCTGGTTCAGCTGATCGAACAGGTCGTTCATGTCGAACGCCCCCTTCTTCAGCTTCTTGGCGAGGGCCTCGGCCTTTTCCTTGTCGACCGTCTCGGTTGCCTTCTCGACCAGCGAAACGACGTCGCCCATGTCGAGGATGCGGCCCGCCACGCGCTCGGGATAGAACGGCTCGATGGCATCGAGCTTTTCGCCCATGCCGAGGAACTTGATCGGCGCGCCGGTCACGGCCCGCATCGAGAGGGCGGCACCGCCGCGGGCATCGCCGTCAGCGCGCGTCAGGATGATGCCGGAGAGCGGCATGCGGTCGTTGAACGACTTGGCGATGTTCACCGCGTCCTGACCAGTCAGGCTGTCGGCGACCAGGATGGTTTCGTGCGGATTGGTGATGTCGCGCACCGCCGCGGCTTCGGCCATCAACTGTTCGTCGACGTGCTGGCGGCCGGCGGTATCGAGAATGAGGACGTCATAGCCGCCGACGCGGGCCGCGGCGAGCGCGCGTTTCGCAATCGTGAGCGGGGTCTGGCCTGTGATGATCGGCAGGGTCGGCACGCCGGCCTGCTCGCCGAGAACTTTCAACTGCTCCATGGCGGCCGGACGGGCGACGTCCAGCGAGGCCATCAGAACGCGCTTCTTCTCCTTGGTCTGGAGGAGGAGGCCGAGCTTAGCGGAGGTGGTGGTTTTGCCCGAGCCCTGCAGACCGACCATCAGGATCGGTGCCGGCGGCGAGCCGAGCTGAAGGGCGGAGCCTTCCGAGCCCAGCATTTCAATCAGGCTGTCGTGGACGATCTTGACGACCTGCTGGGCCGGGGTGACGGAGCGGATCACCGCCTCGCCTTCGGCCCGCGGCTTCACCCTTTGAATGAAGTCGTCGACCACGCCGAGTTCGACGTCCGCCTCGATCAGGGCGGTGCGGACCTCTTTCAAGGCCTCGTCGACATCGCCTTCCGTGAGCGCACCGCGGCCACGAAGCTTGTCGAACACACCGCCAAGGCGGGACTGCAAAGAGTCGAACATTCCGAACCCTCGTTCCTCTCCCTCGGGAGAGGACAGAAAAACCAAAGCATTAGCGCCCCAGGGGGCGCCACGCGCTGCCTGAGGGCGATCCCAAGCCGAGCCTGGGACCGGAAAGCGTAGGGCTTTCCGGAGTTGTGCGGGTTTTAGGGCACCCGTGCCAGTCTGTCAAACGGGCGGCCGCTGCCCAAACCAGGGATGCTGGCCTGACGCAGACGGCAGCTCACGGCTGCGGCGCATCTCACCACGAAGCAGTTGGACCGACAGAACGATGCCAACAAGGCTCAGTCCCGAGGCAATCACCCCGCTCGACGGGCGCGTCGTCGCGGCGCGCTGCGGGCCATCGATGAGCAATACGATCAAAATTACGCCAAACGCGAGAATGCTGACGAGCAAATATGCGAGCCAAGCCGCGAATCCGCTCCATGTTCTCCAGATGTAGAATGGCAGCAAAACCGCAGTGGTCAGAAACACGCAAAAAGCAACCAGACACAATACAGATCCGATCACTCCCAAGACCTGCCCCCGCCGTGTGTCAGCGCCCCAATACTACTGAAAGCGCAGGGTCTTGAACATCATCATGGCGTCGTCGAGGCCGTCGCGGTTTTCGACCGAGACTTCGAGCGACAGGGTGTCCCCGCCCGGCAGAGCCTGCGGCACCGTCAGGCCGAGATAAAGCGAGGCGCCGCAGCCGGGGAACCAATAGTCCTGCTCGTTCTTGGCGAGGGTGGTCTTGCGCAGGCTGGCGGTGCGGCCGTCCACGGTCATGTCGGAGTCGGCGAAGTTGGGGTGGGTCTTGGCATTCACCACCGGCCCGACCGACTTGCCCGCCTGGAAGCGGATGCAGAGATACGACCCGGCAATGTCGCCATAGATAAAGCCGTTGCCTTTGGCCTGGCGCAGCACCGCGCCTTCGGGGGCATAGACGGTGAAGCCCGGCCCGTCGAGTTTCACCCAGCCCGGCGGGGTGGTGATGATCGCGGCGGGCTCAGCCACCGGCGGCGCCTTGAATCCGCTCCAGGCGAAAAAGCCGACCACGGCAACAAGAAGAAGGGTCACGACCAGCGGCAGAACCCGGTTCATCACAATCCTCCGTGTGCCGGCGTCACGCGCGCCGTCGAATCTTCGATATCAGATTGCATGATCATCGTCGCCCCCAGCGATAGAGGCTGCCATCGCAATCACCAGTACCCGCGACAGCATCCGGACCATGAATGTGCCCCCCGCGACATATGCGCAGCTTCGTCAACAATACCGGCAAAATCGCGGCGCAAACGCCGTTCGATGAAAATTTGATTCAATACTTCGGCCGCACAGAAAGGGGCGAGCAGCATTTGGGGCGTTAAGCTTCTTCCATGATCGACGCGATTTCCTCCGCCGTTTCCGGCCTGCGCAGCAGCTCGAACCAGTTCGACAAAGCGGCGCAACGAGTGACGCAGGCGACCATGCCGACGGCCGGGGATGTCCCCGAATCCAAGGGCATGGACGACCTGCCGGCGGCAATCGTCGACACCAAGCTCAGCGCGTTGTCGTTCAAGGCTAACGCCGCAGTACTCAAAACGGCGGACAAAATGGTCGGTACATTGCTCGACACAATCGCGTAACCGGAAAAAAATTCCCTCTTCCGTTGCTCCGAATCCCGCAGGAATCCGGGACGCGGACAATTTGAATTGAACCAGCCTAAAATCCGCATACGGATATTCACCCGAGCGCAACAGGCGCTAGGCAAAATCGTCCGTATGAGTGCCATAGGAAGCATCACGTCTGCTCCTACTTCGGTCGGTCCGATACGTACCGCCGTGCAGATCGCCGTGCCCCAGGCGCAAGTGCAAACCCAACAATCACCGTCGGATTTCATGCTGGAAGCGGCCGTTCAGCGCGTCGCCACGCTGCTTTACTTGCGTTCGCGGTTCGAGGTTCCACCAGACGTCATCGATATGGGCGGCGGAGTGTTTAACGTCGTCGTCTGAAGCGGCGGGGAAGGAATATAACGAATGACATCGTCAATGGGCTTTTCGCCGGCGAACATGCAGGCCAGCGCCGCCGTCTTTAACGTCGAGGCCGCCGCGAAGGCGCCGCTCAAAGCGCACGATGACGTGGTGGCACCGATCGAGGCCGGCAACGACGACACCTCCAAAGCCGGTTTTTCGTCGCTCAATATGAGCCATTCCCATCTGGGCAAAAACGTCGACTTGAAGGTCTGAACGCACCCATGAGCAGCGAAATCGGGTACGGCGCCGCCGCCATCCGCGCCGGCGAAACAAGATATCAGGAAAAACTCGTCGAGTTGATGAAGCAGGCCGCATCGCGAAAGCCGGCCAACGACGCCGAGCCGGCGGAAACGAAGTCTGCCAAGCCGTCCGACACGTCGGTCGGGCGCAACGTCGACATCAAGGCCTGACCCAGTGAAATAAGCTCCGCTCCCGGATCCCGGGGGCGGAGTATTCGTTTTGTGGTTGTTGCAGTTTCGGTTCCGGAATCCAGAGGAGCGGACCGATGGCGATTACACTTGATAACAGCGCGGCCATCTTCGCAGCCATGCGGGCACTGAGCGTCATGCGCATGACGCAGGAGACCAAAGTCGCGGCCCAGGCCGCTGCCGCGGTCCGCAAAGCCGATACGGCCGAGACCACCGTCCGCGCCGCCCAATCGCAAATCAAGGTCGACGTGAGGGCATAAGGGGCGCCCCATCGAGCGCCCCTTCTTTTTGCCGGCCTATTTGAGGCCGAGCTTTTCCGCGAAATAGACGAAAGTCAGGCCCCACAGCTCTGCCGACTGCTTGTGATCGGCCGCTGCGGCGTGACCGCCGTCGGTGTTTTCATAGAACAGCACCTCGTGGCCCTGCTCCATCATCCGCGCCGCCATCTTGCGCGCATGCACCGGCGTGACGCGATCGTCGGACGTGGCGGTGACAAAGAACACCGGCGCATACATTTTGTCTTTCGACACGTTCTGATAGGGCGAGTACTTGGCGATGTATTCGGCCTGCTTGGGATCGGCCGGATCGCCATACTCGGCAATCCACGAAGCGCCGGCGCCGATCTGGGTGTAGCGGATCATGTCGATCAGCGGCACCTGACAAACCACGGCCCCGAGCAGTTCGGGATGCTGGGTCATCACGGTCGACACCAACAGGCCGCCGTTGGAACCGCCGACGATGCCGAGCTGTTTGGGCGTCGTGATCTTGCGCGCGATCAGATCGGCGGCAACCGCCGCGAAATCGTCGAACGCCTTCTGGCGATTTTCTTTCAGTGCCGCTTCATGCCAGGCCGGACCGAACTCGCCGCCGCCGCGGATATTGGCGAGTACATAGACGCCACCCTTGGCCACCCACAGCTTGCCGAAATTGGCCGAATAGAACGGCGTCTCGGAAATCTCGAAGCCGCCGTAGCCGTTGAGGATGGCCGGCGCCGGACCGCTGAGATTCTTCGGCCGCATCACGAAATAGGGAATCCTGGTGCCGTCGGTCGAGGTCGCCTCGTACTGCACGGTCTCCATGCCGCTCGCATCGAAGCGTGCCGGCAGCGCCTTGATCTCCTTGGGTGCATCCTTGCCGCCGTCGAAATAGAGCGTCGGGGCTTTGAGGAAGCTCTGAAACGACAGATAGACTTCCGGGCCGTAATCATTGGTCGAAACGATGTTGGCCGAGCCGCCGGCGGGCAACGGCAGTTTCTTGTCGGCCCAGGTTCCGTCGGCGAGCCGGAAGGCGTGCACCTCGCCGATCACATTGTTCAGCACTGCGACGTAGACCGCGTCGTGACCGGTCGCCACCGTTTCAATCGAAGCGCGCGGCCCGGGTGCATAGAGGACGCTGATCGGCGTCAGATGATCGGGTTGCAGCCCATCGACCGCGAACGAGATCAAAGTGCCTTTGCCGAGCTTGGCGCCGCCCGGCGGGGTCCAATCTTCGCGCAGCGAAAACAACAGCTGACCCTTGAAATAGCCCTGCAGCTGCGCCGACAGCGGCACCGGGATTTTCCACCAGGTCTGATTGGCGGCTGCAAGATAGTATTCCGCTTCGAAGAAGCTGGTGCCGCGCACGATCATCGGCAGCGTGTCGGCGCCGTTGCGCAGCACCGTGGCCGATACCGAGACGTCGCCGTCCTTGCCTTCGAGCTGGGTCTTGGCGGCATCGATCGCCTCGCCGCGGTGCCACATCTTGACGATGCGCGGATAACCGGAACTCGTCATCGAACCGGCGCCGAAATCGGTTCCGAACAAGACGGTGTCGTCATCGACCAGGGTGACGTCGGACTTGGATTCCTTGAGCGTGAAGCCATCCTTGACGAAGGCCTTGGTGCCCATGTCGAACTCGCGCACCACCACGGCGTCACCGCCGCCGCGCGACAGGTTGACGAGGCAGCGCTTCTGGCTCGACGAACAGGCAGTGCCCTTCCAGACCCAGTTCTCTTTCTCGTCGGCCGCGAGTTTGTCGAGGTCGATCAGCACCTCCCACTGGGGCTCTGTCTTGGCGTAATCGGCAACACTCGTGCGCCGCCACAAGCCTTTGGGGTGCACCTGGTCCTGCCAGTAGTTGTAGACGAAGCCGTGATCGAGCCCGCCGTACGGAATGCGATCCTTGGCGTCGAGCACCGAAAGAATGAAATCGTAGTTCTTCTGGTAGTCCGGGCTGGCCTTGAGCAGGCCGAGAGACTTGGCGTTCTGTTCCTTGACCCAGGCGAGCGGCTTTTCGCCGTGGACAGCCTCGAGCCAGATATACGGATCATTCATGTGGTTACCCTGGTCGGCCGCCAAACCAGGAGCGGTGGCGGCAAAAGCGGCAAAAATCAGTGCGGCGGCACGGCGCATGCGTATTCTCCAGCCCGGAAATCGGGCCGGAAAGTGGGGCCGCGGCAGCCCATCCGTCAACCCGGCACTGGCCGAAAGCGGACCTACCGCTTATATAGGCGCCCAAATGACACCGTTCTTGAAGATGCATGGCCTGGGCAACGATTTCGCCGTCTTCGACGCGCGAAAACAATCGCTTGTGCTCGACGGCCGGACGGCGCGCGCGATCGGCGACCGCCGCCGCGGCATCGGCTGCGATCAGATTATCGTGATCGAACCTTCGCCAGAAGCCGATGCCTTCATGCGCATCCGCAATGCCGACGGTGATGAAGTCGAGATTTGCGGCAACGCCGCCCGCTGCGTCGCACGCCTGTTGCTCGACGAAAGCGGCAAGAGCGCCGTGACCCTGATGACGCTGGCCGGACCGCTCGCCTGCCGCGACGCCGGCAACGGTCTCGTCACGGTCGATATGGGCACGCCGGAGTTGTTGTGGGACCGCATTCCGCTGGCCCGTCCGGTGGACACCAATCTCTTCGCCCTCAACGTCGACGGCGAGACCTATAATTGCGCCGCGGTGTCCGTGGGCAACCCGCACTGCATTCTGTTCGTCGACGATGCCGAGGCTGCGCCGGTCGCAACCCTGGGTCCACGGATCGAAACCCATCCGATGTTTCCCAAGCGGACCAATGTCGAGTTCGTCAGTGTACGCGATCCTGGCCACTTGCGCATGCGGGTGTGGGAACGCGGCGCCGGGATTACGCAAGCCTGCGGTTCGGGCACCTGCGCCACTGCCGTCGCCGCCCATCGCCGCGGCCTGACCGGCGAGAAGGTCGACGTCACCCTCGATGGCGGCGTGCTCACGATCGAACTGAAAGACAACCGCGTGCTGATGACCGGCCCTTCCGCGCTAGCCTATCGCGGCGAGATTGAAATCTCATGACGGCCGACATCATCACGTTCGGCTGCCGGCTCAACGCCTACGAGTCGGAGGCGATCCGGGAACGCACCGCGGACCTCGAAAACACCGTGGTGATCAACACCTGTGCCGTCACCGCCGAAGCGGTGCGCCAGTCGCGCCAGCAGATCCGCAAGATCCGCCGCGAACGGCCGAATGCGCGCATCATCGTCACCGGTTGCGCCGCCCAGACCGATCCCGACGGCTACGCCAAGATGCCGGAAGTCGATTTTGTGCTCGGCAACGCCGACAAGCTCGATGCCAAATCCTATGCGCTTGGTGTCAACGAACGCGTACGCGTCAACGACATCATGAGCGTGAAGGAAACCGCCGCTCAGTTCGTCGATTATTTCGAAGGGCGCAGCCGCGCCTTCCTGCAGGTCCAGAACGGCTGCGATCATCGCTGCACCTTCTGCATCATCCCTTACGGCCGCGGTAATTCCCGCAGCGTCGGCATGGGCGCAGTGGTGGAAGAAGCACGCCGTCTCGTCGCCAACGGCTATGGCGAGGTCGTGCTCACCGGCGTCGATCTGACCAGCTACGGCCACGATCTTCCCGGCACGCCGAGCCTCGGCGATCTGGTGCGCAAGATCCTGAAGCTGGTTCCCGATCTCAAGCGCCTGCGCTTGTCCTCGATCGACTCCATCGAAGCCGACGACGCGCTGATGGCGGCGATCGCCGAGGAAGAGCGGCTGATGCCGCATTTCCATCTCTCGGCCCAGTCGGGCGACGACATGATCCTCAAGCGGATGAAACGGCGTCACGCGCGGGCCGATACGATCCGCTTCTGCGAGGCGGTGCGTGCGCTAAGGCCCGAGGCGGCGTTCGGCGCCGATCTGATCGCCGGGTTTCCGACGGAAACCGAGGAGATGTTCGAGAACACCTTGAGACTGGTGGACGAAGCGGGCTTGCAGATGTTGCACGTGTTTCCGTTCAGTCCGCGGAGTGGAACTCCGGCGGCCCGCATGCCGCAAGTTGAAAAGGCCGTGATCAAGGAACGCGCCGCCCGCCTAAGAGCCAAGGGCGCCGAGGCTTTGCAGCAATACTATTCCACGCTGATCGGGCGCGAAGAGACCCTTTTGGTCGAAAAAGCGGGACTTGGGCGTACGCCGACCTTTGTTCCGGTTGCTTTCGCCGGAGGAACAGGCGATTTCGTCCGCGTGCGTATCACCGGCACGGCATCCGATCATCTCACCGGAGACATCGTTTCATGAGGCAATTCGGCGAAGCCCCTCCCCCGCCGACCTTCTTCGAGAAACTCAAGGCCGGCTTGTCGAAAAGCGCCAGCGCGCTCGGTCTCGAAGCCCTGGTCAAGAAAAAGCTCGACGACGTCTCGCTGGCCGAACTCGAAGAAGCCCTGATCCGGGCCGATCTCGGCGCCGCCCAGGCCAAGACGATCACCGCGGCCATCGCCAAAGGCCGTTACGATTCAGAAGTTTCGACGTTTGACCTGCGCCAGGTGTTGGCGGACGAAATCGCAAAAATCCTGGCGCCGATCGCCAAGCCGCTGACGATCGATCCGGCGATCAAGCCGTATGTCGTGCTGGTGGCCGGCGTGAACGGTACCGGCAAGACCACGACCATCGGCAAGATCGCGGTCAAGCTGACGCGCGAAGGCAAGAAAGTCGTGCTGGCCGCGGGCGATACGTTCCGTGCCGCCGCCATCGAACAACTTCAAGTATGGGGCGAACGGGCCGGATGCGAAGTCGTCTCGCGTGCACCGGGATCGGATGCCGCCGGGCTTTGCTTCGACGCCTTCACGCGAGCGCGCCAGTGCGGCGCCGATGTTCTTCTGATCGACACAGCGGGACGGCTGCAGAACAAAGCCGGTTTGATGGCCGAATTGCAGAAGATCGCGCGCGTTCTCAAGAAGCAGGACCCTGGGGCACCTCACGGCACACTTTTGATACTAGACGCAACCACGGGGCAGAACGCACTGTCGCAAGTCGAAGCCTTCGCGGCCGCCGTGCCGCTTACCGGCCTTGTCATGACCAAGCTGGACGGTACCGCCAAAGGCGGTATTCTCGTCGCGCTCGCGGCCAAGTTCGGTATCGCTGTTCATTTTATAGGCGTTGGCGAGCGCGAAGAGGATCTGCAGGACTTTTCCGCGGATACGTTCGCCAAAGCGCTGACGGGGGCGGCATGAATCCGCAACTAAGACGCAGCTTGGTCGATTTCGGCCCGTTGCTCCTGTTTTTCGTCGCATACAGACTATTCGGCCTTTATGCCGCTACAGGCACAGTGATGGCGGCCGCCGTCGCGGCAGTCGTGCTCGGCTATCTGTTCGACAGAAAACTGCATCCGGTGCCCTTGGCGACGGCTGTGATTGTCGTGATTTTCGGCGGATTGACGCTGTATCTGAACGACAAAATGTTCATCAAAATGAAACCGACGATGATTTACGGGCTGTTCGCAGCGACGCTTCTGGGCGGGCTCGCGTTCAAGCGCTTGTTCATCAAATACATCTTCGGGACTGCCGTAACGCTCGCAGAGAACCACTGGCGTGCACTGACGTTGCGCTTCGGCGGCTTCTGCATCGTCATGGCACTGATCAACGAATTGATATGGCGGAACTTTTCCGAAAACGTCTGGGTCACCTTCCACACTTTCGGTGCCATTGCACTGACGCTGTTATTTTCGTTCAGCCAAGTACCGTTTCTTCTCAAGCACCAAATCGCGAACGAAACAAATAACGAATAAACACGCATCACCGCGACGCACCTCATCGCGATAGACAGTGTTGTGGGCTGCGCTATGGTTGGCTATTGTCCAGCCTTCACGTCCATCAGTGACGTGAGAGTCCAGCGTTATGGTGATGTAAGAACTTCGAGCAGCCGTGTACGGACTGCCGGACTGGATATTGCGGAGGCAGGGGTCATAACGATGAAGGGTCAGCGCAAAGCGAATGGGGGATTTGAGCTTGCGGAAGCACCTTCCCACCTTATCAAGCGTTGCCAACAGTATTTCGGCGATCTTTATGCGCGTGAAGCCGGTTCCAGCGAACTGACCAAGCAGCAGTTCACGGTGCTCGCCGCGCTCGAAAACAACGAAGGCGTCAGCCAGACGGCGCTGGTCGAAATGACCGGCATCGATCGCTCGACCCTGGCCGAAATGGTTCGCCGTATGCTCGAACGGGGGCTGGTTTCGCGCGAACGGACCGAGAAGGACGCCCGCGCCAACGCCGTCGCCATCACGGCCAGCGGACGCAAGGCCTTGCGCTCGGCGCGTACCGCCGCCGA
>JAHFQC010000150.1 GCA_023259375.1 Alphaproteobacteria bacterium | reverse complement strand
ATTCGGCGCGGGCGGTTTCGGCGAGCTGGTTCGCCATTTCCGCCAACTGACGGGCTTCGGCGACGGCGGCTTCGGCGGCTCCGACATCCGGGTCGGCGGCAGCGCTGGCCTGGGCTTCGGTGAGACGGTTTTCCGCCGCCTGGAGCTGAACCGCGGTGTTTTCCGCCTGTTCGTTGGCGATGCGGCGCTGGCGTTCGAGGCTGGCGAGGCGGGCGTTGCGCTCGGCGAGATCGGCCTGCAGCTTTTCGAGCAGGCGTTCGGCCTCGTAGAGGGCGGCGTTCATCTCGCCGTTCTTCTGATCGGCTTCGGCGAGTTCGATGCCGGCACGTTCCTGCGCCGCTTCGAGATCGTTGGTTTCCGCCACCAAGGCGGTGAGCGCGGTATCGGCGTCGGTGTGCAGCGCGTGCTCGCGTTCGAGGTCGGCACCGTTCTGGGCGATGCGCAGACGCAGCGACTGCGCCAGTTCGCGGGCGCGGGTCTCTTCGGCGTCGAGTTCCTCGCGCTGACGGATCAGGCGGGTGAGCGCAGCGGCGCGTTCGGCTTCGACTTCGCGCAGCGGCGGCAGAGTCTCGGACGCGGCGGCCTGCGCGGTCGAGGCGACGGCGGCGAGCTGGGTTGCTTCCTCGACAATGGCGATGGCGGAGGTGAGGGCTTCCTGCGCGGAGGTGGCTTTCAACTGCGCCACGGTCCAGCGCAGATAATGCGCCAAGGATTCCGCACGGCGGATGTGGCCCGACAGATTGCGATAACGCGACGCCTGACGCGCCTGGCGCTTCAAGCTGGCGAGCTGGCCTTCGACTTCCTTGACGACGTCATCGAGGCGCGAAAGGTTGCTTTCGGCCGCCTTCAGACGCAGTTCGGCTTCGTGACGGCGCTGATGCAGGCCGGAAATGCCGGCGGCTTCTTCCAAAATGGCGCGGCGGGCGAGCGGCTTCTGGCTGACCAACTGGCCGATCATGCCTTGACGCACGAACGCGGTGGAGGAGGCGCCCGACGAGGCGTCGGCGAAGAAAATCTGCACGTCGCGCTGGCGCGCGTCGCGGCCGTTGATGCGATAAACCGAACCGGCTTCGCGCTCGATGCGGCGCGACACTTCGATGGTCTCAAAGTCCTGGTACGGAGGATTGGCCGAGCGGTCGGCGTTGTCGATCGCCAGCGTCACTTCGGCGACGTTGCGCGGCGGACGGCCGGCGGAACCGGCAAAAATGACGTCGTCCATTTCGGAGCCGCGCACCGAGGTCGGACGGTTCTCGCCCATCACCCAGCGCAGCGCATCGAACAGGTTGGACTTGCCGCAGCCGTTGGGGCCGACAATGGCCGTCAAACCGGGCTCGATATAGAGTTCCGTTGGCTCCACAAACGATTTGAAGCCGGAAATCCTTAAGCGTGTGAACTTCACGTGTGGCTACCTTAACGCTGTGCCGTCTTATTTCTTCGACAGCAGGGAATCCAACTTGGCCTTGAGCTGGGGCCACGACATGTCGGCATCCTCAACGGTCACACCGTTGAGAATAAGCGTCGGCGTATGGTCCACTTTGTACTTGGTATACGCCTCGGTGCCGACCTGGTTGATGCGATCGAGTTCCTTCTGATCGACCATGCAGCGGTCGGCATCCTCGGACGAAACGCCCATGATGCGCGCCATCTGCTTGATCGCTCCGCCGACGTCATCAATCTTGTACCCGTCGGGGTCCCATTTGGGCTGATTTCGATACATCAGGTCAACGAACTGAAAGTACTTATCCGCAGGCAAACACTTGCGCGCAATGGCTTCGACAGCACCATCCACCGGATTGAGCGGGATGGCGCGGAAAACATAGAGCACCTTGCCGGTGTCAATATATTCCTGCTTGATCTTGGGCAGCAGCGTCTCGTTGAGGCGCGCGCAGTGCGGGCAGGTCGGCGCGGCGTATTCGAGCAGCACAACCGAAGCGTTCGGATTACCGATCGTGCGATCATCCGGCCTCACGACGATCGCGGTATTGGCGGCCGCCGGGGATGTCGAGGCGGACCGGTTGAAATAGAGGTAGCCCGCGGCGAAGGCGGCAGCGATCACCGCCAAACCGATCAGCACCTGGGTGCGCGTGACCAGCGGCTTGTGCTCTTCCGGCTGCGGCTCGGGCGTCGCGGCTTTCTTTGGCGCAGCGGTCTTTTTCGGCGCCGGTGCTGTCTGCGGCGCGCCGGCCCGGAGCAGGGCGCGCAGGGTGTCGCATTCCGCCCGTTCGGCTTTGGCCTGTTCGGTCTGCCCGGCCGCCGCGAAGGAGCCGGCTTTCTGTTCGTGATCGGCGATCACTGTCGCGATCGCACTCTGAATCTCGGCATCGCTCATGCCGCCGGACGCCGCTTTTACGGATTCCAAAGTAGCGCGCCGCTTCGCGTTCTCGGGCGGCGTAGATTGGAGGGCGTCGTCGAGCCGGTCCTTGAGGGCCATGGGAATCTCCACGGGAGTGATTCGAAATGTGGAGCGGGACTATAGCCCGTCTTGCGCGCGGCAAGGCAAGCTGAGTCGGCTCCGTGGCGAATCTGCCTGTGGAGAAGCGGCTACTGACCGCCGTTGGTCAGGGAATTGATTCTTAACCGGAGCACTTCGCCGATGGTGCGGTCGCCCGGGAAGTTCATCACCTGGCCATTCATGACGAATGTCGGGGTGCCCTGGACCTGATAGCGAATCTGGGCGTCCTGGCCGATCTCGTTAACCCTTTCCAGCACGGCGCGGTCGGCCATGCAGGTCTTGGCCTTGTCTTCCGACAGGCCTTCGTTGGCCGCCAGCTTGACGATCGCCGCCGAAACGTCGGGAATTTGATAGCCGTCCGGGTCCCATTGCGGCTGCTCGCGGAACATCATTTCCATGTACGGGAAATAGCGGTCCTTCGGCAGGCAGCGGGCGATCGCCTCGATCGCTCCATCCGGGCCGCCGAGCGGGTAGACGCGGAAGATATAGAAGACGCGGCCGGTATCGATGAACTCGCGCTTGAAGGCGGGGAATTCGTCTTGGGTGAAGCGGGCGCAGTGCGGGCACATCGGCGCGGCGTATTCGAGCAGCTTGATGGGCGCATTGGGATTGCCCATCGTGTGATCGTCCTTGAACACCGTGATTTCCTGGCCGCCCTGCGGCTTCGAAAGATCGATTTCGTCGGCCGGCTTCAACGCTTGCCACAAGGCGACGCCGAGCGCCACCACGGCAACGCCGCCGAGGATCATCTGCAGCCGCGTGAACATCGGGCCTTTCTTGGCGCCGGACGCTGCGGACTTGCCTGCGGTCTGGGTTGCACCGGGATCGGCGAGGAGGCGCAGGGCCACGGCTTCGTCGCGTTCGGCTTTGGCCTGTGCGGCCTGACCGTTCTTCTCGAGTTGCGCCGCTTTCTGCTCGCGGGCATCGATCAGCCGCGACAGCGCTGCGCCGATCTGCGCATCGGTCTCGCCGGCGTTGAGGGCCGCGTTCAGGATGTCCCGCCGATGGGTGTTTTCGGCCGGCGTGGCATTGAGAGCTTCGGTAAGGCGGTCCTTGAGGGTCATGGCCGTCGGTGTCCCAGCAAATTGACGTGCGCTTCTTAGCGCCGACTATCGGATTTGACTATGCCTTGCACGCGCCAGCCGCATCAATGCTTCGCGAAGTCCCTCCGGGCCGGTGTAGGTGCGGACCGGGTCATCGGGCGCGATATCGGGCGCCAGTTTGGCAATCGGCGGCGGCGGCGTGGGTTGGGAGAGGGCCGTCTGAACGAATTTTAATCGGGCCACGGCCGGACGGCCGAGATAGGTGTTGATGCGCTCGGCAAGCGCGCGGGTCTCGTGACTGAGAAACACCGCCGCGGCCGGTTCGGCCATCAGCGTCAGGACGCCGCCATGCGCGCCCTGGCTCAGCCGCAGCGGACGGGCCAGCCGCGCCACTTCGGGACCGGCGATCTTCTCCCATTGCAGCACCAGCGTCGGATCGGAGAACCCGGCCCGCGCGAACGCGGCGGCGCCGAGCACCCCGGTATCATTACTGACCGGGCCGACCCATTTGCGGCGTTCAGGAGGCGTTTCGGGCGATTTCGGCTTGGGCATGGGAGGATTGGAGAGCGAGAGACGTGCGGACGGAAACGGCCTTCTTTTTCGGCTCCGGGGGGAGGGAAGAGGAAGGGCTACTTCTTCTCCTGCGTCTGTTGCGTCTTCTCCTGCACCTTCTGCACCGGGGGCTTGGTCTTCTTGTGGTGTTTGTGAT
>JAHFQC010000033.1 GCA_023259375.1 Alphaproteobacteria bacterium | reverse complement strand
GAACCGCCCGACGAACCGCCCGGCACGAGCTGCGCGGTCGAACCCTTGGCGCGCCACGGGCTGATGACCGGACCGAAGGCGCTGGTCTCGTTCGACGAGCCCATGGCGAACTCGTCACAGGAGAGCTTGCCCAGCATCACGGCGCCGTTATCCCACAGGTTCTGGGAGACGGTGGATTCATACTGCGGCACGTAATTGGAAATGATCTTGGAGGCCGCGGTCGTCTTGACGCCCTTGGTGCAATAAAGGTCCTTGATGCCGAGCGGCAGACCTTCCATCGGACGGGCCTCGCCCACCGCGATGCGCTTGTCGGAGGCATCGGCCATCCGGAGCGCGATCTCGGGCGTCTCCGTGATGTAGGCGTTCAGCGCCCGCGCCTCTTCCATCGCCTTGAGGAAGGCTTGCGTCAGCTCGCGCGAAGATACCTTCTTGGACGCGACTGCATCGCGGGCCTCTGCCAATGTGAGTTCGGTGAGATCGCTCATGCCGGCGTCCTCTCAAGTTCTTTTTCATAGAAAACCGACCAGTGCACGTCGGGATAATCGAGCACCGGACCGCAACGCCGGAACCCGGCGCGTTCGTAAATTCTCCAGGCGGCGGGATGACGGTCGCCCGTCTCCAGCACCAGCTTGGTCAAACCTTCCTGCTTGGCCAGCGTCATGACCTCGTCGAGCACCCGCCCGCCGATACCCCGGCCTTGATAGGCGGGATTGGTCCACATCCGCTTGACCTCGCCGATGCCTTCGGCGTGACGCTTCAACGCTCCGCAGGCAATCGCTTTGCCGTTTTCGCGGGCGACGAACACCGTCGTATCGGGCTCAGCCATCTGTTCCACCGTCAGATGATGGCACCCTTCCGGCGGGGTCAGCGACAGAAGATACGCATTGAGGTCGGCGATCAGCGTCCGGACCTCATCCTGTAACGGGCTTTCGACGGCGATCGTGACCGGCGCCGGCTCGATTTTCTTTTCGTAGAAAACCGACCACGCCACGTCCGGGTAATCCAGCACCGGACCGCAGCGCGTGAATCCTTCGCGCTCGTAGAGCCGCCAAGCCCAGGGATGATGACTGCCGGTTTCCAGCACCAGCTGACAGAGCCCTTCGCGCCGCGCCAGCGCTTCGATCTCGCGAACGATCCGGCCGGCGATGCCTTTGCCCTGGTATTCCGGCAAGGTGAACATGCGCTTCAACTCGCCGATGCCGCCGGGATGGCGACGCATGGCACCGCACGCCACGGCCTTGCCGTCGACACGGGCGACAAACACCGCCGCATTCGTCTGGGCCAACTCCTCGGCCGACATAAAATACCCTTCGTCCTCGATCGAGCGCAGATAGGCATCGAGCGCCGCGATCAACGCGCGCACGTCCTCTGAAAGCGCTTCTTCGAGGGCGATCGAGACCTGCAAGGCTTACTCCACCACCTTCGGCACGACGAAGAAATGGTCCTCGCTGCTGGGCGCGTTGGTCATCAGCGCGTCGGCATGGTTCGGCTCGGCGACGACGTCGTCGCGCATCTTCAGCTTGTGCGCGACCGCGCTGGTCATCGGCTCGACGCCTTCGACGTCGACTTCTTTCAATTGCTCGATCCACTCGAGGATGCCGTTCAGCTCGGCCATCATCGGCTCGACACGTTCTTCCTCGATCTTCAGCCGGGCGAGCCGGGCGATCCGCCGGACGGTATCTTTGTCTACAGACATGGCGCCAAATCCTCGAAAGCCAATCCCGGAATGAAGGGGCCTTCCCCTTCAATGACTTGCTATCGCGAGGGGGCAGACGTGGCAAGCCGCTTTGGCGCGATCCCCACACCCTCCGGTGCCCGACCCGCGACAAATTGTGCGCTGGCCCGCGCCGGGCGCCTAGCAAAGCGGCAAAGGGTGGGCTAAACGGCCGGGATGCCCCTTCTGGACCTCGAAAATCTCAAATCGGCCCTGCCGGCAGGCAGCCGCCTTCTCGGCCTCGATCTTGGCGAGAAGACCATCGGTCTGGCGCTATCGGATACGCTGCTCACGGTGGCGACACCGATGGAGACGCTGAAGCGCGGCAAGTTCAGCGTCGATGCGGCCAAGCTCGACACTATCATCGCGGCGCAAGGCGTCGGCGGACTGGTGATCGGCCTGCCGCTCAACATGGACGGCACCGACGGGCCATCGGCCCAATCGGCCCGCGCCTTCACCCGCAACTTCGCCGCCCGCTCGCCGCTGCCGCTGGTCTTGGTGGATGAGCGACTTTCCACCGCCGCGGTCACTCTCACCCTTCTCGACGCCGACGTCTCCCGCAAGCGCCGGGCGGCGGTCGTGGACAAAATGGCGGCGGCCTATATTCTCCAAGGCGCACTCGACAGACTCCGACATATATAAAGGAGTGCGGGGAAACACATGAGCGGCTCCGCGGGAGACGATCGTCTCATCAACATCCATTGGCTGCCGCCCATCCTGAGGCCGCCCGGCGGCATGACGGTCCGTCAGGAGCGCGTGTTCCTGCTGGTCGGCGTGGCGATGCTGTTCGCCGGCTACGACATGAACGTGTTCGGGCTGGCGGCACCACAGATCCAGGCCAGCCTCGGCATTCCCGAAGACAAGCTGTCGCTCACCCTCGCCTTCATCCGGCTCGCCACCATCGCGGCCCTGGTGCTGGCGTGGTCCGCCGATATGGTGGGACGGCGGCGGTTGCTGCTGATCACCATTTTCGGACAGGCCATCGCGACGCTGGCTACCGGTTTCGTCGCCACCGCCCCGCAGTTCATTCTCTGCCAGATCCTGACGCGGGTGTTCGGCTATGCCGAAGAGATGCTGTGCTACGTCGTGATCGCCGAGGAGATGGGCGCGGCGGCGCGCGGCTGGTCGACCGGCACCCTCGCCTCGCTCAACTATATGGGCGGCGGCATCGCCTCGGCGGTGTTCGCGGCCGTGACCCTGATGCCGTTCGGCTGGCGCAGCATGTATGTAATCGGCTCGATCCCGCTGTTCCTGGTCGCCTATATGCGCCGGCGCCTGCCCGAGACCAAACGCTTCGAAGTCGAACAGAAGGTCGAGAAACTGTCGACGCGCGTCGGCAAGGCGCTCGAACAGACGCGGCGGCTGGGACACGAACATCCGCGGCGGCTGGCCGGTATTCTGATCGCGGCGGGCGCGTTCGGGTTCGCGATCTGGCCGGCCGAATTCCTGTGGCCGAAATACCTGCAGAGCAATTACGGTCTCGCCCCGCACGAAGTCACCATGCTGATCATTCCGGGCGGTCTTTTGGCGGTGGCCATCACCATTTTCGCCGGACGGCTGAGCGACAAGGTCGGCCGCCGCATCATGGCCTCGGCAGGCTGCGTGCTGTCGACCGCCGGGTTCATCGGGTTTTACGGCGGCTGGCACATTCCCAATATGTGGCTGAGCTGGATTCCGGCCTTCCTCGGCTTCTTGATCGCCGACGCGCTGATCGCCGGATTGTCCGCCGAACTGGTGCCGACGGCCTATCGCGCAACAGTCTCGGGATTGCGCTATCTGGTGGCGATCCTGTCGGGCGCGGTCAGCCTGGCGCTAGAAGGCCCGCTTTACGATCTTTTCCACGGCCACGGCCCGGCGTCGCTGCTGCTGATTTCGGTCATGCCGGTCGCGATCATCGCCCTGCTCTCGCTGCCGGAACCGGCGGGGCGGGAACTCGAAGACATCGCCATGCAACCGGACCATGCATAGCTCATTGTTGTCGCGCTTCTCGTCCGACACCGGAGAAGCGTTATGGGGGAATCATGTTCTTTTATCTCGCTCAGACCTTCTGGTTTCTGTGCGCGCCGAGTCATCTCGCCGTCTGGCTGGTGCTGGCTGCCGCAGTGCTGCTCTACCGCCGGAACCGGGTGCGCGCCGCCCGCCGCTGCGCGGTCGCCTCGGCTGCGATCCTGATCGTGTTCGGGTTCACGCCAGTGAGCGTGTGGCTGATGCACCCGGTGGAGAATCTGTATCCTCGGCCGGCGCTACCGGCGCACATCGACGGCATCCTCATCCTCGGTGGCGGCACCGACAGCGAAACCTTTGCTTCGCGCGGAGCACCCAATGCCGGTTACGGCTTCGCGCGACTGGCAGCTGCAGCCGGACTGGCACAAAAACACCCCGAAGCCCGTGTCGTGTTCTCCGGCGGAGTGCTTCCGGTCAGCCATTGGGCCTCGGAAGCGCGTGCGGCGAAGGCAATCCTCGTCGAACTCGGTGTGCCGCCGGAGCGGATCACTTTGGAAGATACCTCGCGCAATACCTGGGAGAATTTCAGCTTTGCGAAAGCGATCGTGAAGCCGAAGAACGGCGAGCGCTGGGTCCTGGTTACCTCCGCCTTCCACATGCCACGCGCCATGAAGATCGCCGCGAAAGTGAACTGGCCGATGCTCCCGTGGCCCTCCGACTACATGACGGCAGCCAACAGCCATTACCAGTTCCGGGAGTTCCCCGAAAACCTCAAACGCTCCGATCTGGCAATCCATGAAGGCATCGGCGTCCTCGTCTACCGGCTGACGGGAAAGGCGCGGTGAAAGGAACTGAAGAACCCCAATTTGGCCCATCCCGCGATCCGGCACTGGCTTAAAACCTGTTAGCCGGTCGGCAAGCCATCTTGCCCACCCCGGTCCGCCTGATATAACCGCCCCTTGATGAGCACGGCCTATCCGCCAATTCTGCAGTCCAGCCATTTGCTTGGCATCCAAGGGCTTTCTGTCGGCGAAATCACCAAACTTCTCGATCTCGCCGAGGAATATGTCGCTCTTGGCCGCGCCAAGGATAAGAAGGTTGCCGTCCTGAAGGGCCGCACCGTCATCAACCTCTTCTTCGAGCCCTCCACCCGGACCCAGAGTTCGTTCGAACTGGCCGGCAAGCGGCTCGGCGCCGACGTGATGAACATGTCGGTCAAGACCTCGTCGGTGACCAAAGGCGAGACCCTGATCGACACCGCCACCACCCTCAACGCCATGCGGCCGGACATTTTGATTGTCCGCCACCAGAATTCCGGCGCGGTGTCGATGCTGGCGCGCAAGGTTAATTGCTGCGTCGTCAACGCCGGCGACGGTTCCCACGAGCACCCCACCCAGGCGCTGCTCGACGCCCTCACCATCCGCCGCCGCGGCAAGTCGTTCCAAGGCTTGACGGTGGCAATCTGCGGCGACGTCCTGCACAGCCGCGTGGCGCGGTCCAATATCTATCTGCTCGGTAAGATGGGCGCGCGGGTCCGCCTCATCGGCCCCAAAACGCTGATGCCGGCCGAAGTGACGCGTTACGGCGTCGAAACCTTCACCGACATGAAGGAAGGCCTGCAAGGCGCCGACATCGTGATGATGCTGCGGCTGCAGTTGGAGCGCATGAGCGGCGCCTTCGTGCCGTCGACGCGCGAATATTTCCGCTATTGGGGCCTCGACCGCGAGAAACTCGCCTACGCCAATCCGGGTGCGCTGGTGATGCATCCCGGCCCGATGAACCGCGGCGTCGAAATCGACTCCGCCGTCGCCGACGACATCGAAGTCAGCCTGGTCCATGAGCAGGTCGAAATGGGCGTCGCCATCCGCATGGCGGTGCTGGACGCCTTGGGGCGCGGACTTGCGGCTGGGGGGCGCATCGTATGAGCAAGCGCACCATCTTCTGCAACGCGCACCTGATCGATCCGGCGAGCAAGCTCGATACCAAGGGCGGACTGGTGGTCGAGGACGGCAAGATCGCCGATGTCGGCGCCGGGATGTTCGCCGATATCGACCGCAACGCGCCTGACGTGATCGACTGTCATGGCTTGGTGCTGTCGCCCGGCCTGATCGACATGCGGGTGTCCACCGGCGAACCCGGCAGCGAACACCGCGAAACCCTCGAAAGCGCCTCGCGCGCGGCCTTGGCGGGCGGCATCACGACCATCATCGTCATGCCCAATACCGATCCGGTGATCGACGAGCCGTCGCTGGTCGACTTCATCCG
This sequence comes from Alphaproteobacteria bacterium, assembly GCA_023259375.1. Classification (GTDB taxonomy): domain Bacteria; phylum Pseudomonadota; class Alphaproteobacteria; order Micropepsales; family Micropepsaceae; genus Rhizomicrobium. The sequence goes on along the minus strand of JAHFQC010000033.1, from coordinate 40,849 downwards.
GCGCCGCGCCGAAGTCACCGCCAAAGTGCACGTACTGCCGATGGCGGCGCTGACCCGCCACCTCGCCGGCGAAGTGATGACCGAAATCGGCCTTCTCAAGGAAGCCGGAGCCGTCGCCTTCACCGATGGCGATCGCACGATTTCCAACACCCGTGTGCTGCGCCGGGCGCTGTCATATGCCTCGTCGTTCGACGCCCTCGTCGTCGGCCATGCCGAAGACCCGAACCTCACCGAAGGCACCGCGGTCAACGAGTGCGAATACGCCATGCGGCTGGGCCTGCCCGCCGCCCCGGCCCTCGCCGAAACCATGATCGTCGAGCGCGACATTCGCCTCGTCGAAATGACCGGCGCGCGCTATCACTTCGGCCAGATTTCCTGCCGCGCTTCGCTCGAAGCCATCGCCAAGGCCAAGGCACACGGCCTGCCGATCACCTGCGGTGTCTCAGCCCATCACCTTGCACTCAACGAACTCGACGTCGGCACCTACTACACCTTCATGAAGGTGAAGCCGCCGCTGCGGTCGGAATCCGACCGCCTTTCTATGGTCGAAGGCGTCGCCTCGGGCATCATCGACGTGATCGTGTCGAGCCATGATCCGCAAGCCGCCGACACTAAGCGCCAGCCGTTTGCGCAAGCCGCATTCGGTGCCGCGGGTCTCGAAACCCTGCTGCCGGTCGCGCTCGGGCTTTATCATGACGGCAGTGCCGACCTGAGGCACATCCTGAAGCGGATGACCTCTACGCCCGCGAAACTGCTCGGACTTGATTGCGGTGTTCTCAAGAAAGGCGCCCCTGCCGATCTGGTGCTGATCGATACCGACCGGCCGTTCGTGGTCGAGCCTGACCTGTTGCGCTCGCGTTCCAAGAACACGCCGTTCAAGGGCCGCCTGTTCCAAGGCCAGGCGATGAAGACCTTCGTCGGCGGCGAGTGCGTCTTCGACCGCGGAGCGCCACGATGAATGGCATGGCCGCCCTCACCTGGACCGGCGCGGGGTTGGCAACGCTGATCGGCTACGGCCTCGGCTCCATTCCGTTCGGACTTCTGATTTCCCTGGCCGCCGGCCTCGGCGACGTGCGCAAGATCGGCTCCGGCAATATCGGCGCCACCAATGTGCTGCGCACTGGCAAGAAATGGGCGGCAGCGCTCACGCTTCTGCTCGACGGCGGCAAAGGTGCGGCGGCGGTACTGACCGCAGGCGCCCTGTTCGGCGCGTCCGGAGCGATGGTCGCCGGATTGGCGGCGGTGTTCGGACACGTTTTTCCGCTCTGGCTTAAATTCAAAGGCGGCAAAGGCGTCGCCACCTTTATCGGCGTGCTGCTCGGCATTTATTGGCCGGTCGGCCTGTTGGTCATCATCACTTGGCTGACGATGGCGGTCGTCCTCAAATACTCGTCGCTGTCGGCGTTGACCGCGGCCGCTCTCGCCCCGGCTTACATGATAGCGTTCGGCGAACTGACCTGGGCGGTGTTCGCGCTTCTGCTCACCATTGTGATCTTCATCACCCATCACGAGAACATCTACCGTCTCTGGCACGGCACCGAGCCGCGCATCGGGCAAAAGAAAAACTAAGACCTGGCGCACAGGCGAACATCTGGCTTTTAGGCGAATGGGGGGACCAATGCCGAAAGCGAGTGATGTGCCATGACGCAGCTGAGCCTTCAGCAGCACATCGAATGGCTGCAACTGGCGCGGACGCCGAACGTCGGGCCGGTCACCTTCTCACAATTGCTGGCACGGTTCGGATCGGCGGCGGCGGCGCTCGACGCGGTGCCGCGGCTGGCGCTGCGCGGCGGCGGCGTCCCGCCCAAGGCGCCGGATCGGGACCAGATCGCCCGCGAACTGGAAATGCTGGCAGCCTATGGTGGCCGCATGATCGCCAGTTGCGAGGACGAGTTCCCGCATGGGCTCAAGGCGCTCGACACCCCGCCGCCGGCGATCTCGGTGCTCGGCCACGCCACGCTTCTGCGGCGCGAGATGATTGCCATGGTGGGCGCGCGCAATGCCTCCGCGCTCGGCCGCAAACTGGCGCAAACACTGGCGGCAGCGCTGGGCGAAAGCGGATTGGTCGTCGTCTCCGGCATGGCGCGCGGCATCGACACGGCGGCGCATGAAGGCGCCCTCGCTTCCGGCACCGTCGCGGTGGTGGCGGGCGGCGCCGACATCATCTACCCGCCCGAGAACCGTCCGCTGTACGACAGGCTGCGGCACGAAGGAGCCATCGTTTCCGAAATGCCGCTCGGCGAGCAGCCGCAAGCAAGACACTTCCCGCGCCGCAACCGCATCATCTCCGGACTGGCGCGAGGCGTTCTGGTGGTGGAAGCAGCCGAAGGTTCCGGCTCGCTGATCACCGCCCGCTATGCCCTGGAGCAGAACCGCGAAGTCTTCGCCGTACCGGGTTCGCCGCTCGATCCGCGCGCCCGCGGCGCCAATCGCCTGTTGCGCGACGGCGCCACCCTGACCGAAACGGCCGAAGACGTGCTCGCGGTCCTGCGTCCGATCCTCGGCGCCGGGTTCGACGAGCCGATGCGCGGGGGGATCACCGCGCCGGATGCCCTGACGGATGCCGACGCCGACAGGGTGCGCCGGATAGTAGAAGAAGCGCTGGGGCCATCACCCGTCCGGGTCGATGAACTGATTCGGGTGTGCGATGCGGCTCCGCCGGCGGTCATCGCCGTGCTGCTGGAGCTGGAACTGGCAGGAAAGCTGACCCGTCACCCCGGTAATTCGGTGTCGTGGGCCACGTGAGTGCCCTGAATCTTGGCTTCAACCGCGGCCAATTCGAGCAGATGGGCCAATAGCGATTGCCCCTGCCGCAGGGCGATCCGGCTCAGGCTCCCGAGCATTTCTTCGGTGTAGCGGGCTGTTTCGGCGGGCGAAAACCCCGACAGAGAAGATGGGGACATGGCGGTTCCCAATGTTTACGTTAGTGCCAAGATAGAAAATTTGCGCGGCGACTGCAACTACAAGTTATAGAAATGGCAATTTTCGACAATTTTACAATTTTTGATACTTGTCACACCCCCAAATCGCGCGTTGACACTGTTCTACCCCTTCCCCCAGTGTCCCCCCTCCCTACATATCCCCCTGTCACGCTCCACTCCGAGTTCCCTATCTGATGAACGTTCTCGTTGTAGAATCCCCGGCCAAGGCCAAGACGATCAATAAGTATCTCGGCCCCGGCTATACGGTCCTCGCCAGCTTCGGCCATATCCGCGACCTTCCTGCCAAGGACGGTTCGGTTCGGCCCGACGAGGACTTTGCCATGGACTGGCATGTCGACGAGCGGGCCCAGAAGCGGATCAAGGACATCATCGACGCGGTCAAAACCGCCGACAAACTGATCCTCGCCACTGACCCGGATCGCGAGGGTGAGGCGATTTCCTGGCACGTGCTGGAGGTGCTGAAACAGAAGAAGGCGCTTGGCCACGCGTCGGTCGAACGGGTGACCTTCAATGCCATCACCAAGAACGCGGTGCTGGACGCGATCGCCAACCCGCGCCAGATCAACGGCGAGTTGGTGGACGCCTATCTCGCCCGCCGCGCCCTCGACTATCTGGTCGGCTTCACCCTGTCGCCGGTGTTGTGGCGCAAGCTGCCGGGCGCCCGCTCGGCCGGACGCGTCCAGTCGGTGGCCCTGCGCCTGGTGGTCGACCGCGAACTCGAAATCGAGAAGTTCAAGACCGACGAGTATTGGACGGTCGATGCCAACGTGCTCGCCTATGGCGAAGACGCCGCGCCAACGCCGTTCACCGCCCGCCTGACCCATCTCGCCGGCAAGAAGCTCGACAAGCTCGGCATCCCCAACGAAGCTGATGCCAAAGCAGCCGTAGAAGCGATCAAGTCGCGCAAGTTCGCGATCGGCGCGGTCGAATCCAAGCCGATCAAGCGCCACCCCGCCCCACCGTTCATCACCTCGACCCTGCAGCAGGAAGCCAGCCGCAAGCTCGGCTTCTCGGCCAAGCGGACGATGCAGATCGCCCAGCACCTTTATGAAGGCGTCGATGTCGGCGGCGAGACGGTCGGTCTCATCACTTATATGCGTACCGACGGCGTCACCATGGACGGCAGCGCCGTGAATGAGGCGCGCGCGATGGTGGGCGAACGTTACGGCGCGAAGTACGTGCCGCAGGCGCCGCGCCACTACGCCTCCAAGGTCAAGAACGCCCAGGAAGCGCACGAAGCCATCCGCCCGACCAGCTTCCATCGCACGCCGGAAAGCGTGGCCAAATACCTCGATGCCGAGCAGGCCAAGCTCTACGAATTGGTCTGGAAACGCGCCATCGCCAGTCAGATGGAAAGCGCCGAACTCGAACGCACGACGGTCGACGTCACGTCGGAGGACAAGCAGGTGATCCTGCGCGCCACCGGCAGCGTGGTGCTGTTCGACGGCTTCCTCACCCTCTACCAGGAAGGCCAGGACGACGCCTCCGACGAAGACGGCAATCGCCTGCCGCGCGTTGCAGTCGGCAATCCGGCGACAATCGAGAAGACCGTGCCCGAGCAGCATTTCACCGAGCCGCCGCCGCGCTATTCGGAAGCCTCGCTGGTGCGCAAGCTGGAAGAACTCGGCATCGGCCGGCCGTCGACTTATGCCTCGATCCTGTCGGTGCTGCGCGAGCGCGCCTATGTGCGTCTCGAGCGCAACCGCTTCATTCCGGAAGACAAGGGCCGCATCGTCACCGCGTTCCTGACCAACTTCTTCACCCACTACGTCGAATACGACTTCACCGCCGATCTCGAGGAAAAGCTCGACGAAGTGTCGGCCGGCAATCTCAACTGGAAGAAGCTGCTCGAAGCGTTCTGGCGCGATTTCTCCACCGCCATCGGCGACACCAAGGACCTCAAGATCTCCCAGGTGATCGACTCGCTCAATGAAGTGCTCGGGCCGCACATCTTCCCGGCCCCGGCCGACGGCTCCGATCCGCGCGTCTGTCCGACCTGCGGCACCGGCCAATTGAGCCTGAAATTAGGGCGTTTCGGCGCGTTCGTTGGTTGCTCAAACTATCCCGAATGCCGCTACACCCGCCAGCTTGGCCAGAGTAACGGCGAAGGCTCGGCCGAACCGAAAGTGCTCGGCAAATTCCCCGGCACCGAGGAAGACGTGTCGCTGCGCTCGGGCCGTTTCGGGCCTTATGTCCAGCTCGGCGAAGCCGACAAGCCCAAGCGCTCCGGCCTGCCCAAAGGCACCGATGCGTCGAGCGTGACGCTCGAATACGCGGTCAGGCTGTTGTCGCTGCCGCGCGAAGTCGGCATCCATCCCGAGACGCAGAAGCCGATCACCGCGAATTTCGGCCGCTTTGGACCGTATGTGGCGCATGACGGCACCTATGCCTCGCTGGAGTCGCCGGACGACGTCTTCACCATCGGTCTCAACCACGCGGTGACCCTCCTCGCCGAGAAGAAGGCGCGCGGCGGTGCCCGTCGTGGCGCCGAGGCGCTGAAGGAACTCGGCAACAATGCCGAAGGCGTGGCCATCAAGCTGATGAAGGGCCGTTACGGGCCTTACGTCACCGACGGCACCACCAACGCCACGGTCCCGAACGGCACCGAGCCGACGGCCGTAACGTTGGAACAGGCCCTCAAGCTGATCGCCGAACGTGCCGCCAAGGGGCCCTCGCCCAAGCAGAAGAAGAAAGCGGAAAAGGCAGCCAAAGCGGCGGCGAAGAAGGCCGAAGCGGACGCCAAAAAGACCGCCAAGCCGAAAGCCGAAGCGAAAAAGCCAGCCGCCAAGAAGCCCGCGGCCAAGAAAAAGGTCGTGAAGAAAAAGGCGGCGCCGAAGAAGAAGCCCGTCAAAGCGGCGGCGGAATAAAGATGCCACGCGGACCCGCCAAGAACGCGCCGTCGATCGACAGGCAGCGCGTGCTTGATGCGTTGGTAGCCGACCCCGGCGCGACCAAGCGCGATCTGGCGAAGACGCTCGGCATCAAGGGTTCAGACCGCATTATTCTCAAGAAGATCCTCAAGCAGCTCGAAGGCGAAGGGCTGCTGAAAGGTTCGCGCAAGCGCGGCTATGTCCGGCCCGGCACCATTCCAGAGATCGCGGTACTCGATATCGTCGGCCAGGACCCGGATGGCGAAATCCTGGCGCGGCCGAGCCGGTGGGATTCCAACGAAGAACCGCCGCAGATCATCGTCCTGACCGAGGAAGCCATCGGCCGCGGCGAACGCGTGCTGGCGCGGCTGACGCCGGTCGGCGAAACCTTCGAAGCCAAGGTCATCAAGCGGCTGGGCGCGTCGGCGCACAAGGTCCTCGGCGTGGTGCGGATCAACGGCGGCCTCGCCCGCATCGCGCCGATCGACCGCAAATCGAAATCCGAATTCAATGTCGACAAGCGCGACCTCAATGGCGCCGAGAACAACGAGCTGGTGGTGTGCGAGCCCCTCGCCGGCCGCGCCTCCGGCTTCCCGCGTGCGCGTGTGGTCGAGCGCATCGGCTCGATGGATGCGCCCAAGGCGGTTTCGCTCATCGCCATCCATGCCCACGGCATTCCGACCGAGTTCCCCAAAGAAGTTCTCGACCAAGCCAATGCATCCGGTCCTGCGGCAATGGCCGGGCGCACCGATCTGCGCGACATCCCGCTGGTCACCATCGACCCCGACGATGCCCGCGACTACGACGATGCCGTCTGGGCCGCGCCCGATACCGACCCAACCAACAAAGGCGGTTTCGTCACCATGGTGGCGATTGCCGACGTCGCCCATTACGTCACGCCCGGCAGTGCGCTCGACCGCGAAGCCTATAAGCGCGGCAACTCGGTCTATTTCCCCGACCGCGTCGTGCCGATGCTGCCGGAAAAGCTGTCGGCCGATCTCAACTCGCTGAAGGAAGGCGTCGACCGTCCGTGCATGGCCGTGCGCATGGTGTTCGACGCCAACGGCCGTAAGAAGCGCCACGAATTCCTGCGAGGCATGATGCGCTCGGCCGCCCGCCTCACCTATTCCCAGGCACAGCGCGCCTTCGACGGCAAACCCGATGCCGATATGTCGGAAACGGTGCGCAACGCGCTGAAGGGCGTGTGGACGGCCTATCTGACGCTGCTGAAAGAACGCGGCGCCCGCGATCCGCTCGAACTCGACCTGCCCGAACGCCAGATCAAGATCGGTGCCGACGGCAAGATCGCTTCGATCGCCTTCAAGGAACGGCTGGAATCCATGAAGCTCATCGAGGAGTTCATGGTGCTGGCCAACGTCGCCGCCGCCGAGACACTCGAGAAAGCCCGCACGCCGCTGATTTATCGCGTGCACGAAGAGCCTTCCAAAGAAAAGTTGTTCGGCTTCTCGGACTACCTGCGCACCATCGGCGTCAGCTTCGCCAAGGGTCAGGTGATGAAGCCGGCGGTGTTCAACCGCATCCTCGCCAATGCCAAGGGCGGGCCGCACGAGCTGGTCATGAACGATGTCGTGCTGCGCACCCAGGCTCAGGCGATCTACGACGACACCAATATCGGCCATTTCGGCCTTCATCTCGCGAAGTACGCACATTTCACCTCGCCGATCCGGCGCTACGCCGACCTCGTGGTGCATCGCGCCCTGATCCGCGGCCTGAAACTCGGCGATGGCGGACTGACCGACAAGGAAATCGTGCGCCTCTCCGAAACCGCCGAGCACATCTCGATGACCGAGCGCCGCGCCATGGCGGCGGAACGCGACTCCACCGATCGTTATGTCGCCGCTTTCATGGAAGACCGCGTCGGTGCCACGTTCAGTGCCCGCGTAACGGGTGTGACGCGGTTCGGCCTCTTCGTGCGGCTCGCCGATACCGGCGCCGAAGGATTGCTGCCGGCACGCATGCTGGGCATGGAGTATTTCCGCCACGACGAACGCCGTCACGCCCTCATCGGCGACCGCACCGGCACCAGTTATGCCCTCGGCGACACACTATGCGTCAAACTCGCGGAAGCAGCGCCGCTGACCGGAGGATTGCGCTTCGATCTTGCCGAAGCGAACGAGGCGCCGCGTCAGCACCGCCGCACACCGGTGGTGCGTCCCCGCAGCAAACGGCGGCGGTAAGATTGTCGCAAATCGTGTAAATACGAGTACCGCGGACAGGACTTCCGCCGGGGCATCACATAAATATGGCCCGTCCGCATGTTGGGAGTTGGCGATGAAGTACGCGTTGGTTCTCTCGATCGTTCTGGCCGCGGCAGCACCCGCATTGGCCGACGATTCACTGAACGATCTCAGCCCGGACGGGCTTGGCAAGCTCAAAATCGGTATGACGTTCGAAAAGGTCGAACTGCAGATCGGCGAAAAGCTCGGCTATAACCAGTACGAACACGGCGGCTGTTCGCTGCTCACCACCAAGAAGCTGGAGCCGTTGGGCATCAGCGTGATGGTCGAATCCAAAATTCTGACCCGCGTCAATGTCGACTATTTCAGCAAGAGCGAACTTCCCCAGACGATCAAAACAGATGCCGGCGTCGGCCTCGGCTCCACCGAAGAAGACGTCATTAAGGCCTATCCCGGTGCGCGCGTGAAGCCAAACCCGGGCGATCCGAGCTGGCACACCATCATCGTCGAGACGCCGGACCATGCGAAAGGCATCGTGTTCGAGACCGACGGCAAGACGGTCAAGAGCATGCGGGCCGGCATGTACTCGGCCATCGCATTCGCCGACGCCTGCAACTAAACGAACGGGAACCTATGAAACCTGCCCTGTCGTGTTTCTTCGCAGCCCTTCTCCTCGCCGGTCCCAGTGCCGCCGACCCGGCGCTTTCGCTCGACGGATACGGCCCGCTCAAGTTCGGCATGTCGGCCGAACACATGCTGCGCGTCCTGCAAAACGAAAAGCCCTACAACACCGCGGCCTCTAACGCGTGCGAGCAGATTGCGCTGCCGCAGTTCAAGGCGGCAGGCCTTCGCTTCATGGTGGAAGAGCAGAAGCTCGTCCGCATCGACATCGATTTCGACAGCGGCACGGTCGAGACCTCGGCACAAACCGATAAGGGCATCGCGCTCCGCTCAAAAGAAGAAGACGTGCTGGCGGCCTATCCAGGCGCCGTCATCAAGCGCAATCCGGCCGACCCGAGCTGGCATTCCATCGTGGTACAGACGCCCGACAAGAGCCGTGGCATCGTCTTCGAGACCAACGGCAAGACGGTCAAAAGCATTCGCGCCGGCCTGACGCCGGTGATCGCCGCCGCCGAAGGCTGCAATTAGCCATCGCTTCCAAATCCCGCTATAGTTGCGCCGCATCGTGGCGGGGGCGCCGGCGTGCTGGTCACGGTTTCGGCTTTTCGCGAACCTTATGAAGCGCATCTCTTCCGCGGACGGCTGGAGGCGGAAGGTATTTTCGCGGTCGTTTCCCACGAGATGCATGTCGCCAACAAATGGGTGCTATCGAACGCCCTCGGCGGCGTGAAGGTGCAAGTCTCTACGGACGAGATCGAATTGGCGCGCGAGGTCGAACGCGCCTGCTGCCGCGGCGAATACCGGGAAATGCTGCGGCAGGAGCTGGGCGATCTCGACGATCCCGTCTGCCCCTATTGCGGCGGCACCGAATACCGCAAACGGCGGCCGTTTCTTCGGGCGGTCGTGGCGATATTGCTGTCGCGTCTGGCGTACAGCGTCTTCCCACCGACTGGATGGATTCTCCGCTGCGAACGCTGTTTCAAGGAGTACCGGGCGCCGCACCGGCCCGTTTCAGTCGCCAAACTGGTCCTGGCGGGCACGGCCATGGTTGCAGTCGTTATCGGGTTGCTCACGCTACAGGTTTGGTTTAACAAGGTTTTTGGCTGCTACGGCCAATTTCCCTGCCTGTGACCGAAAGGCCGGTTCTTTTGTGTCTCGCCGCCTTGACTTCCAGCGTCCTGTCAGTAGGTTACGCGCCCTTCGGGCGTTTTTCTTTTGGAGATCCCTATGGCGAAGCCGACAACGGCAAAAATCCGGCTCAATAGCGAGGGCGGCACGGGCTTTTTCTACGTGACGAAGAAGAACACCCGCACCATGACCGAGAAGTTCTCGGTCAAAAAGTATGATCCCGTCCTGCGCAAGCACGTGCAGTTCAAGGAAGGCAAGATCAAGTAATCTGCCTTTCTCAGAATTCGGCGCCTTTAGCGCCAGCAAAACGGTCGCCTCTCGGCGGCCGTTTTCATTTTCGGGCCCCCTCCACGTCTTTCAGGAACGGCACGATCAGATCGTGCAGACGCGGAATCAGGGACGGCGGCATGTCGTGCCCCCAGCCTGGGATCTCGTGATAGAGCGCGCCGGGGATGCGCGCCGCCAGCCGCCGGCCGTGTTCGGGCGGAATCAGCGTATCGGCACTGCCGTGCAGGACCAGTGCCGGAACATCGAGACTCTTGAGCCGCTCGCCGCGCGGCGGCGAAGCCAGAAGCGCCGCCCAGTGCCGCAGCGACCCTTCCGGATAATACATGCGGTCATAGCACTCGCCGATGTGCGCGGCGGATTTCGCCTCGTCGCTGGCGAAGCCGGTCGAGGCATAGGCGCGCCGGCTCGACAGCACATGCGCGATCACCGCGGCGCGATCCGAACCTTCCGGCCGTGACAGCAGCGCGACCTGCGCCTCGCGGGTCGACGGCGGCAAATCCCGGTCGCCGGTGGTCGAGAAAATCGCGGTCAGCGAGCGCACCTTGGCACGATGATCGAGTGCCACGAGCTGGGCGATCTTCCCGCCCATCGACGCACCGAGGATGTGTGCGCTGTCTATTCCGAGCGCATCGAGCAGACGCGCGGCATCGTCCGCCAGATCCGACAGCGTGTACGGCACTTCAGGCTTGCGCCCTTCCCGCATCGCCCGTGTGATCGCCGCGAAATCCGGCAGCACGCCATCCCACTTCTGCGACAGGCCGGTGTCGCGATGATCGTACGTGATCACCTTGAATCCGGCGCGGGTAAAGCCGCCGGTCCAGTCGTCGCTCCAGGAAATCGACTGCTGGCCGAAGCCATGGATCATCAGAAGAGGAATGCCGTCCGCCGGACCGGTGATATCGGCGTCGATCTCCACGCCGTTGACATGAAATCGCGTCATCAAATCTCCGCGGCTTACCACGCTTTTGGCCGGAAACCGGCTGCTGCATTTCAGAAAGCACGTCAGGGTGAGTGTCGATGGCGACGTCGTGCTTGACAAGAGATCGCAGCGAAACGAGCCTTCGCTTTGCATGAGTGCCTTCGTTATCGTCGATCCGCGGTCTTCCGGCGGCAATGGGCGCCGCAACTGGCGCACGCTCGAACCGGCGCTGGCGGCCGTCTATCCCTACATGTCAGTCGCGTTCGCGCGACGGCGCGGCGAGATCACCGAGCTTGTTGCCGCTGCGTTAAAGGAAGGCCATTCGGAAATCGTCACGGTCGGCGGCGGCGGCACGATCAGCGAAGCCATTAACGGCTTCTTCGATGCCGATGGCGCGGTGTCGCCGGATGCCGTGCTGGCACCGGTCGGCGGCGATTTCGAGAAAACCTTCGGCCGCAATCGCGATGTGCACGACGATGATGCCGTCGCCCATTTGCGCAAGGCGCACATCCGCTCGATCGATGTCGGCCGGGTGCGCTTCCTTTCGCGGGACGGCATACCGCGGATGCGCTATTTCGCGAACGTCGCCTCGTTCGGTCTGTCCGGACTGATCGTCGATTCCGTAAACCGTTCGCACGTCTTGCGCCGCTTCGGCCCGAGCTTTGCGTTCGGAGCCCATAGCATGCTGGCCTTGTTGCGCTACCGCAGCCGCGCGGTGCGCCTGATCGTCGAGGACGCCATCGACGAGATCCTCAACGTCTCGACGGTGGCGGTCGCCAACGGGCGCATTTTCGGCGACGGCATGCACGTCGCTCCCGACGCCGAGCCGGACGACGGCCAGTTCGACGTCGTCGTCATCGACGCCGGCTTCGGGATGATCAAGGACATGAAGCTGATCTACACCGGCGAACACATCGGCAATCCCAATGTGCGCGTGGTGCGGGGTCGCAAAGTCGTCGCCGCGCCGGTGGCCGACACCCACGGCCGTCCCGTTCTGGTCGAAACCGACGGCCAATGCGTCGGCCGACTGCCCGCGACGTTCGAAATCCTGCCGCGCGCCTTGAACGTGCGCTGGTAGTCACAGGAATGTGCCCCTCCCGGCACGCGCGGTTAACCGACAGCAGCCCTCTCCTTAACCATCCATTACCACCCGCACGCGTAGATTGGAGAGCGAAAACCCGGCTCGTTGGACATGTCTTTCGTACCACCCACGTCGCTTGCATGGCGCATCTGGCGCCGCTTGGTGCGGACAGAAGTAGCGTATTTCGCCGTGCCCGCATCGCTGCCGCGAGCGGACGTGTTGAAACTGTGCGACTTGCCCGACGCTTATCCCGGCGTTGCCAACGAGTACCGGCCGACGATCCTGATCGACCTCACGCAATCCGAAGACGAACTCCAAGCGGCCGTCAGTACACACACGCGCAAGGCCTTGCGGCAGTCCACGCGCGAAGGCGTCACGGTGGCGTCGGTCATGCCGCTCAGCGAAGACATCTGGAACACCTTCCTCGAAGCTTATTGGAAATTGTGGCGGCGCAAGAGCAACGCGGGCGCGCTCGGCATTGGGCAGATCCGCGATCTCGTCGCGCGGGAGCGGTTCGAACTCACGGTCAGCCGCAGCACCGATGGCCAAATCCTGTCGTGGCACGCCTACGTCCGCACGTCCGAACGGATGCGTCTGCACACGACGATTTCGGATATGGACCCGTCGCGCGACTCGACATGGAACAACATGGTGGGACGCGCCCATCGCCTGCACCATTGGCAGGACATGCTCCGCTTCAAGGCGGAAGGCGTGAAGACCTATGATTTCGGCGGCGTCTATCGCGGCACCGAAGACCGCGAGCAGATGAACATCGCCCATTTCAAGCAGTCGTTCGGCGGCCGTTTTGCCGATACCTACGATGCCGTCGTGCCGCTGACGCTCAAAGGCCGGCTGGCCTTGTCGTTGATCGCGCGCATCGGCGCCGAATTCCGCTCGGGCGGCAACGCGGCGGGAGCAGCCGTATGAGCATCTGCCTGATGCTGCACGGGATCGGTCCGGCGCCGGAGCGCGTCGAACCCGACGAACGGCCTTACTGGATCAGCGAAAGCACGCTTGCGTTCGTGATTTCGGAAATGAGGACGCAGAACGTCCGCCTCACGCTCGACGACGGCAACGATTCCGATGCGCGGATCGTATTGCCAAAACTGGTCGAGGCCGGGCTTACCGCTGTCTTCTTCATTCCGTCCGATCGCATCGGTACGCCGGGCTACGTTACCGAGCATGACATTCTCGAATTACATCAGTCGGGGATGGAGATCGCCTCGCACGGCAGCGCCCATCTCAACTGGCTCAAAGCCGGAGATGCGGAAATTGCCAATGACGTGATGCGCTCCATCGAGCGGCTGACGGGCATCATCAAAGCGCCGGTGCGCTCCGTCGCCATTCCCTACGGTTATTGCGACCGCCGCGTGCTCGCCGTTCTGCGCCAGATCGGAATCGGACGCGTCTATTCGAGTTTCCGCGGCCCCTACGCCGACAACGCTTGGCTTGTCCGGCGCGACTGCATCACGGCCGACATGGGCTCTCAAGAAATCCGCGCGATCATCACGCGCAAGCCGGATGCCGCCGAGGCCGCCCTCACCTTTCTGCGCATCTGGCGCCACACCGGCAATGCCGCCCTGTGGGCGGCCTAGAACCGGTCGAACGCGTCCTTCACCGCCCGCGCCGCTTCCACCAGGGCTTCGCGCGCCTGCGGCAGCATCGCCTGATAAAGCACGAAGTCGTGGATCACGCCGGGCCAGTCGACCAGAGTGACGTCGACACCCGCCGCCCGCATCTTTTCGGCATAAGCGAGACCCTCGTCGTGCAGCGGATCGCATTCGGCCAGCAAGACGAAGGCGGGCGGCAATCCGGCGAGTTTTTCGGCCAGCAGCGGCGACACGCGGGGATCGTTCCACTGCTCTTTCGGCGCATAGAGGCCGTAGCAGTATTCGACGGAATCGATGTCGAGGCCGTAGCCCTCGCCGTAGGCCGCCACAGAGGGGAAGCGCGCGCCCGGTTGGGTCACAGGGAACAGCAGCATCTGCATGACGATGTGCGGCTGGCCCGCGGCAGTCGCACGTTGGCAAACCACAGTTGCTAGATTGGCCCCCGCGGAATCGCCGCCCAACGCAACGCGATTGGGATCGACGCCCAGCGTCACCGCATTGGTTTCGATCCAAGCGACCGCCGCGACTGCATCGTCAATGGCCGCCGGAAACGGATGCTCCGGTGCGCGGCGATAATCGACGGCGATCACACGGCTGCAGGTCTCGACCGCCAGAAGGCGGCATGTGGTTTCATAGGTTTCGAAGTCGCCGATCCGGAACGCCCCGCCGTGAAAATAGATCAGCGCCGGCAGCGCTTCGCCGCCCGCCGCAACGGGTGTGTAGAGCCTGAGGGCGATCGGCCCGCCCGGCCCCGGCATGGTGGCGTTCTCGACTTTCCCGATCGGCACATCTTTGGCCGTATTGGCCTTCACCATCGCCGCATAGCCGGCGCGGGCCGCCTCATCGGAGACCTCCCAGGCTTTAGGCCGGGGCGGAAGCTGGTCGAGAAACGTCCGCACCAAAGGGTCGAGAGGCATGGCTGCGCCGCTAGTTAACCGCTTCGTCAGTCTGAACAGGCCGCGCGATGCCGCGCAAGACCGGAACTATTGAATGGAGGGATCGGAATTTGGGTCCAATCCGTGTGACAGCACGTCATCGACCAGAATCGAAAGTGCGAACCAGAATTGGGCGCGGTCGTGCTGTCCTTCGACGTCGAGGGTGCGATACGCGCGCTGAGCGTAATCGCGTGCCAGGAAGCCATGCTCGGCGGCCAATTCGCCGGCCAGATGGCAAAGCTCGGAAGCGGAAATGGCCATGAAGAGCGCCTTTCTCGCGGACATTGCCGATTCCACCACGGGAAGGTAAGCAGGTCGTTAAGAACCCGCCTGGAAAATACTGGAAACTACATCAGCGAGCCGTTATATTTAAATAATCCGATCACATTCGCGGATTTTGGAACCCATATGCCCAGTATCCTTCTGATCATCGGCGGCGGAATCGCTGCCTACAAAAGCCTCGACCTGATCCGGCGCGCCAAGGATCGCGGCATCGATTCCCGCGTGATCATCACCCAAGCCGGTACGCAATTCGTGACCCCGATGACGGTTTCGGCCCTCTCCGGCCACAAGGCGCACACCGACATGTTCGATCTCGGCAGCGAATCCGAGATGGGACACATCCAGCTCACGCGCGTAGTCGATCTGGTGGTCGTGGCGCCCGCGACCGCCAATCTGATTGCCCAGGCGGCGAACGGGCTGGCGAGCGACTTCGCATCGACATCGCTGCTGGCGACCGACAAGCCGGTGCTGATGGCGCCCGCGATGAACGTGCGGATGTGGCAGCACGTAGCCACCCAGCGCAACGTGGCGCGGCTGCGCGAAGACGGCGTGCATTTCATCGGCCCCAACGATGGCGCCATGGCGTGCAACGAATACGGCCCCGGACGCATGGCCGAGCCGCTCGAAATTCTCGACGCTATCGAAGCGTTGATTTCCGGGCCGCGTCCGCTGAAGGGCATGAAGGCGCTGGTGACGGCAGGGCCGACGCATGAACCCCTCGATCCGGTACGCTTCCTCGGCAATCGCTCCTCGGGCAAGCAGGGTTACGCCATCGCGGCCGCGCTCGCCAAAGCGGGAGCCGAGACGACGCTGATCTCCGGGCCGGTTGCGATTGATCCGCCCGCAGGCGTGAAGCTGGTCAAAATCGAGACGGCGCGCGACATGCTGACGGCCACCGAAGCCGCCCTGCCCGCCGATATCGCCGTGTTCACCGCCGCGGTCGCGGACTGGCGCCCGGAAGAATTCGCGACGGGCAAAATCAAGAAGACCTCAGGCGCGCCACCGGCAATCCGGCTGGCCACCAATCCCGACATCCTGGCCACGATCGCGCACGCCGAAAAGCGCCCGCGTCTGGTGATCGGTTTTGCCGCCGAGACCAACGACGTGGTGGCGCAGGCGACGCAGAAGCGCTCGAACAAGGACTGCGACTGGATCGTTGCCAATGAGGTCGGCGGTGCGGTGGCAGACGGCGTGTTCGGCGCCGACCGCAACAAGGTGCACATCATCGATGCCGCCGGGCACGAGGAATGGCCCGAAATGGACAAACACAAAATCGCATCGCGCCTGGTGGCGCGCATGATCAAAACTCTGGAACACGCATGAAACTCGCCATTCTCCGCCTGCCCCACGCCGCCGATCTGCCGCTGCCGAGCTACGCCACCGAAGGCTCCGCTGGCCTCGATCTGCTCGCGGCCGTCGACGCCGAAATCGTGCTGCAACCGGGCGAACGCAAGCTGGTGCCGACCGGCCTCTCCATCGCCCTGCCGCTCGGTTACGAAGCCCAGGTGCGGCCGCGCTCGGGGCTGGCGCTCAATCACGGCATCACCCTCATCAATGCGCCCGGCACGATCGACAGCGATTACCGCGGCGAAATCAAATGCCCGATGATCAATCACGGCGACGCGCCGTTTCACATTACGCGCGGCATGAAGATCGCTCAGATGATCATTGCCCGCCACGAAATCGCCGAGCTTGAGGAAGTCTCCGAACTTCCGATGAGCGCGCGCGGTGCGGGCGGTTTCGGGTCCACCGGTACACATCGTCGGTAACAACCATGCTCAAACTCTCCCGCAAAACCCTTCTCGCCCTCGAAGCGGTGATCGACATCGCTTTCAACGCCCGGCCCGAACCTGTTCAGGCCAAGGAAATCACCGCCCGCCAGGGCGTGCCGCAGCGCTATCTCGAACAGGTGATGCAGCAGCTGGTGCGCGCCGGCATCCTCAAAGGCGTGCGCGGCCCTCGCGGCGGCTATCGTCTCGCCAAGGAGCGGCGGCGCATTTCGGTCGGCGACATCGTTCGCGCGGCGGAACTCGCCGAGGACGAGACCGCAGAGGACGCCCAGCCCCGCTCCGAATTGGGTGCGCGGATCGTGACGCCGTTCATCCAATCGCTGCAGGACGAGTTGATGGCACGATTGGAAGCGATAACCGTTGAAGATCTGTGCCAGAAGGCGCGCGCCGCCGGTGTCAGCGTCGAAGACAACAATACTGCGGATTTCACGATTTAGTTTGTTGCGCTTCCATTCCGATAGTCGGCGCAATACGCTCGTCGCCCGCTTATCAGGAAGCGCTCCAGGAAGAAGGACTTAGCCATGACGGATCGTAAACCAGGCCGCGGCCGGATCTTCAATTCGATCACCGAAACCATCGGCGACACGCCGCTGGTGCGCCTCAGCCGGTTGCCGGCCGAAGCCGGGGTCAAGGCCGACATCGTCCTGAAGCTCGAGTTCTTCAATCCGCTGGCATCGGTCAAGGACCGCATCGGCGTGTCGATGATCGAGGCGCTCGAACGTCAGGGCAAGATCACGCCCGGCAAGACGGTCCTGGTCGAGCCGACCAGCGGCAACACCGGCATCGCGCTGGCGTTCGTCGCCGCCGCCAAGGGCTATCACCTGAAACTGGTGATGCCGGAGTCGATGTCGATCGAGCGGCGCAAGATGTTGGCCTTCCTCGGTGCGGACATCGTGCTGACGGAAGCGTCAAAGGGCATGAAGGGCGCCATTGCCAAGGCGCAGGAACTCGTCGCTGCCAATCCCGACGCGATCATGCCGCAACAATTCGAGAACCCGGCCAATCCCGACATCCACCGCCGCACCACGGCCGAGGAAATCTGGAACGATACCGACGGCAAGATCGACGTGGTGATTTCGGGTGTCGGCACCGGCGGCACCATCACCGGCATCGGCCAAGTGCTGAAGGCGAAGAAGCCTTCCATCAAAATGATCGCCGTCGAGCCGGAAGATTCGCCGGTGTTGTCGGGCGGCCAGCCCGGTCCGCACAAGATTCAGGGCCTTGGCGCCGGTTTCATTCCGGCGATCCTCGACCGCAGCGTGATCGACGAGGTCGTGACGATCTCCAATGAGACGGCCTTCGAAACCTCCCGCAAACTGGCAAAGAGCGAAGGCATTCCGGTCGGCATTTCGTCGGGTGCCGCGCTGGCGGCAGCGCTCGAAGTCGGCGCCCGTCCCGAAATGGCCGGCAAGGTGATCGCGGTGATCATCCCCTCGTTCGCCGAACGTTATTTGTCGACGGCACTGTTCGAAGGCGTGTGAACTAAAAATAGAACGCGAAGGCGAGCACCCAGCGATCGATGCCGTTGGGTGCCGTCACTGGCATGGTCAGAAGTTCGACGCGAAGCAATTCGATGTCGCTGGTGTGATGGATGATCTCCGCCAGCCGCGGCTCGCCGCGCGTGATGACGTCGTGAAGCGCTTCCAGGCGCACCCGGAAATCTTCCGGCACGAAGATTTGCGACAGCTTGAGACCGGTGACGTCACGGCCGAACCGCATCCGCAATCCGCTGCCGGCAAGATGCACAACGGCATCGCTGCCGTCCTCGTTCGGTGCATAGACAATGACATGGCTGAGCAGGCGGGCGATGGCACGCGAAGGCACATCACGCCCGATCATCAGACCGTCATGGGGACGCCGCGCCCAGAAACGTAACGCGGTCGAGGCATCGGGATGAGTGAGAGTATCGATGATCCGGTATTCGGACTCGGTGTTCTCGTTCTCGATCCAGCGGGCAAGCATCTCCATGAGGCACCGACTCTGTGTCGCCATAACGGTACCGGGCGCGCCTCACCCGTCCGTTAACGAATGCAGGCCGATTTCGGGCGAACATGGGTGAAACCGCGGCATTGGGTGTACTACGTACGAGCCACCCGCTCGCGTTGCGCGTTGGCGCTGCCGATTCTCGCGCAAGGATTGGCGACTACCCGACCAGTGTTGCCATCAGCAAATCGGGCCGGTCGGTGTAGATTGCATCCAGGCCGCAGCCGGCAAGACGTACCATTTCGGCCGGGTCGTTCACCGTCCAGGTTGCAAGCTTAAGTCCGAGTTCGCGCGCGGCGCTCAGATTCTTCGGCGTGATGTCGACCCACATCGGGTCCCAGCCGTCGCCGCCAGCCGCCTTGATCGCCTTCAGGATCGAACCATTGTACTTGATCGCGTCGAACCCTGCCGCCCATGGAGAGACACCTTCGCGCGCCCAATAGCGCAACATCTGCAGCGCCGGCTCCGATGGCGGATCACTTTCCGGCGGCGGGGTACTCGGTTCGAACCAACTCTGCGGCATGGTCGTGAACCAGCATTCGGTTTCCGGCGCCAGCTTCTTGGCTGCGATCAGGGCCGCCCAATCGAAACCGACGAAGACCGTGCGGTCGAGATAGTGTTGTTCCCGCAGCACCGCGATCGTCTTTTCGGCCAGCACTTCCGGATCCGCCGACTCGTCGCGATTGGCAAACGATGTCTTCAACTCGACGATCAGCCGAAAGGTGTGACGCGCCGTCTTGGCCACCGCGATCACTTCCGACAACAGCGGCACGCTCTCTTCATCTTGCCAATGCACATTAGGATGATTGGATGCATAGGCGCTTCCCGGACGGGCGCTGCCGACGTCGAACTGGCGCAACTCGTTGAGCGTCAGATCCTTGATGCGCGGGGTTGGCTCCTTGATCCAGAAGCCATGGATGTCGCGGCAATGCTCGGGTTTGAGCCGCCAGTCGTGATAGACGACGACCTCGCCGTCAGCAGTCAGCTGAACATCGAGTTCCGCGCCGTCGCAGCCGCGCCACACCGCATCCGCGAAGGCGGACAAGGTGTTCTCAGGCCGAAGCTGCGCTCCCCCGCGATGGGCAATATTCCACGGCGCCATGGCGTCATCCCAACCAGTTGATTCATATTACAGGGAACCAGTCCGGCCACAAAGCGTTGCGACCCGATTCGAGGCCTAAAGCAGTCGCGCTTTGTTGCCGCTTTGCACCGGCGCGCCGGAAGTCGCGTGGGTCTGTTGACTTCCAATCGAGCCTGGCTTAGGTGCGCGTGTCCTAAGCACGCAGGATTGGCCTGTGTGCAGGTACAGCGAGCTGGCAAAGAATGACCCCGTCGTTCCGCATTCAAGCCCCGAAGCACGGCGTAATGGCCGTCGCGGCTCGCGAGATCCATCTCGGATAGACCAATCGAAAAACGGTTTAGCCAGACTCTCCCGAGCACAAGCTTCGGGAGGTGTCGTTTCCGTCTGTCGATTTCCTGAGATGTGTCATGTCCGAATACGCCGAAACCGCCGATAGTACCGCCGCCTCGCCCTGGGTAATCGAGGCACGTGAGCTGATGAAGCTGGCAATGCCGCTGGTGGCCACCCAACTCGCCCAAATGGCGATCCTGACCACCGACGTCATCATGCTGGGGCGCTTGTCGAAGGAAGCGCTGGCCGGCGCCGCGATCGGCAACACCATTTTCTATTTCGCCTGGCTGTTCGGCATGGGACCGACGGCAGCGATCTCGCCGATGATCGCGCATATTCTGGGCGCACGTCGCAACGACAAAGCCAACGTCCGCGCCGTCGTGCGGATGGGGTTCTGGGTCACGCTGCTGTTGAGCGTTCCACTGGCGATGTTCCTGCTGTTCGCGGAACCGATCCTCGTCGTTTTGCGGCAGCAGCCTTCGCTGGCGGCGGCGGCCGGCCAGTTCGTGCGCCCTTTGAGCATAGGCCTTGTGTTCTCGCTCGGCTTCCAGGTGCTGCGCAGCTACGTGACGGCGCTGGAACGGCCGCTCGCCTCGCTGTGGGTGATGCTGGCAACGATCATCTTCAATGCGCTCGCGGATTACGTCCTGATCTTTGGCCATTTCGGCTTCCCCAAACTCGGGCTGTTCGGCTCGGGCGTGGCGACCGCCAGTTCGTATACCTTCAGCTTCTTCGCGATGGTGGTCGTGGTGATCGTTTCGCGCGACCTGCGCACCTATCGCATCTTCCGCCGCTTCGTCCGGCCGGACTGGCCGAAGTTCGCCGAATTGTTCCGGCTCGGCATGCCGATCGGCATGACCATGATGTTCGAGGCAGCCCTGTTCAATGCCGCGACACTGGTGATGGGCACGTTCGGCACAGTCACCGTTGCCGCGCATCAAGTCGCGATCAACGTGCCGTCGATCACCTTCATGGTGCCGCTCGGCGTCGCGCTAGCGGCAACGGTGCGCGTTGGGCTGGCGGCCGGTGCTGCGGACATGGTGGGTGCCCGCCGGGCGGGGTTCACCGCGATCGGCATCGGTGCCGGTTTCATGTCGGCCATGGCCGTCGTGTTGGCGCTGTTCCCGCATCAGATCGCCAGCCTCTACTTCGCCGACAATGCGGATAACGCCGATGTCCTGGCGCTGTGTGCCCGGTTCCTGCAGATCGCGGCGGCGTTCCAGATCTTTGACGGCATTCAGGTCGTGGCATCGTTAAGCCTGCGGGGTCTCAAGGATGCCCGGATGCCGATGTGGATCGCCGGAGCCGCCTATTGGGTAATCGGGTTCCCGCTCTGCCTCGGACTGGGAGTCGGCCTTGGCTGGCAGGGCTTCGGGGTCTGGACCGGCCTTGCTTTTGCCTTAATGACAGCTGCACTCTTGTTGAGTTGGCGGTTCGTCTCGCTAACCCGCCAGCGGAGGGAATGATGCTCGTTCGGGCACTATTAAGCTTGGCGGTTTGCACCAGCGCAGCGCTGGCGTTTCCGGCTGCCATTCACGACGATCCGGCCGGCGGCTCTTCGGTACCGGAGCTTAAACGGGGCGCGTCGTTCGATGTCGCCTGCCCCAGCGTCGAACAGGTCGAGGCCGAAGCCGTGAATGTGGTGATGTATCCCGGTCGGGAAGACACCTCGTCAGGCGTTGCCGGCGTGCTGGTGACGGAACGGACCATCGCTCCCGGCGTCGTCCATGTGCGCCTGCCGGACATTCCCGACCTCAGGGATCATGTCGTGTGGATCAAAGTGATCTACCCCGGAACAGGCGGCAATCGCTTCTGCGATGCGGGCCGGATTCGGCTGACCTGAACTAAAGAAAACGCCAGATCACGGCGCCGATGCCGGCTGCGGCAGCGACCAGCCATAGCGACAAACGCGAAAAGCGCGTGTGCTGAAGCTGCGCTGCAGCGATCTCCTTTGCCGTTTCGGGATGCAACCGCAGGCCGCCCTCGGCCAGCATCAGCGAAATGGCCTGGGTATTGCGTACGAAGTCCGGCAATTCGCGCATCGCCGCCATCAGCGACTTCAGCCCCTCGCCCGCTTCGCGCAGCCGCTTCTGCGGCGAAAGCTGGTCGCGCATCCAGGCTTCCACCACCGGGCGGGCGGCTTCCCACATGTCGAACTCCGGATCGAGGTGGCGCGCCACGCCTTCCACCACCACCATCGTTTTCTGCAGCAGCAGCAGTTGCGGCTGGGCCTGCATCTCGAACCGGCGGGTGGTATCGAACAGCTGCTGCAGCACCTTGGCCATACTCATGTCGCGCGCCGGACGGCCGAAGATCGGTTCGCCCACCGCCCGCAATGCCTGCGCAAACGTATCGAGCGGGAAATGCGGCGGCACGAACCCGGCCTCGAAATGGACCAGCGCCACGCGGACGTAATCGCGCGCCAGGAATCCGGCGAGGGTCTCGGCCATGAACCGGCGCATGCCGTCGTCGAGACGTCCCATGATGCCGAAATCGACCGCCACCAGACATCCCTCGGCATCGACGAACAGATTGCCCGGATGCATATCGGCGTGGAAAAATCCTTCGCGCAGCGCCTGGGTGAGGAACGTGCGCATCAGGATCAGCGCGATCTGTTTGGGATCGTGACCGGCGGCCTTAAGCCGCTCGATATCGCGCACCGGCACGCCGTCAATCCATTCGGTCGTCAGCACGCGTCCCGAAGTGCGGTTCCAGTCGACAGCCGGAACACGGAAATGCTCGTCGCCCGCCATGCGCTCGGCGAGTTCCGACGCCGCCGCCGCTTCCATGCGCAGATCGAGTTCGAGCGCCGTCGCTTCCGCCAGCGTGCGTACCAACGCCATCGTCCGCAAGCGCCGCGCCTCGGACGAAAACCGTTCGGCGAGATGGGCGGCATAGGCCAGCGTTTCCATATCGCGTTCAAATTCGTCTTCGATCCCGGGCCGCAGCACTTTCACGGCAACGCGCCGCCCGTCACTGGTTTCGGCCGAATGCACCTGGGCAATCGAGGCCGCCGCCACCGGCTCGCCAAGCGACGTGAACATGCTTTCGACCGGCCGGCCGAATTCGGCAGCGATCACCGCGCGCGCTGCGGCGGACGGAAACGGCGGCAACCGGTCCTGCAAGCCCTCCAATTCCAGCGCCACGTCCCCGCCGACGATGTCGGGACGGGTGGCCAGCACCTGCCCCAGCTTGACGTGTGCCGGTCCCAGACTTTCGAGTGCCCGCGCCAACCGTCCACCGGGCGACGTACCGTCCTTAACCCGGCCGCTCCCCAACATCCGGCGCAGGAAGCGCAGGCGCGGCGGCATTAGCGCCATATACTCGGCCGGAAACAGGGCATCGTGACGGGCCAGCGTGCGGGCCATCTTCCAGACGCGCCAGAGATTGGTCAGCCGCCCCGCCATCAGATCTTCCAAGCCGAATGCATGGCGGCAATCCCGCCGGAGAGATTGCGGATCGTCACGTGCGAAAGCCCGGCGTCTTCGATCATGTGGCCAAACTTGGCCTGCGGCGGGAAGCGGCGGATGCTTTCGATCAGGTATTGATAGGCCTCGCGGTCGCCCGCCACCACTTCGCCCAGCTTGGGCAGAATGTGGAACGAGAACTTGTCGTAGAGCGCATCCAGCCCCGGCACGACGACCTGCGAGAATTCGAGGCACAGGAACCGCCCGCCGGGCTTCAGCACCCGCCGCGCCTCTTCCAAGGCCTTGTCGATGCGAGTCACGTTCCGGATGCCGAACGCGATGGTATAGGTGTCGAAGCTGTTGTCGGGCATCGGCAGCGCCTGGGCATCGCCCGCGACCCAGCTGATCGATTTCTCGCCCAGCACCTCGGCGCGCTTGACGCCTTCCGCCAACATGTCGGGATTGATGTCGCAGACGGTGATGTCGGCCGCCCGGCTCTTGCGCCGGGTCGCTTTGGCGATGCGGAAGGCGATGTCGCCGGTGCCACCGGCCACGTCGAGGCACTTGAAGCTCGGCTGCGGATTCAGCCAGTCGACCATGGCGTCCTTCCACAGCCGGTGGACGCCCCCGCTCATCAGGTCGTTCATCAGGTCGTAATTGCGGGCGACCGACGAAAACACGCCGCGTACCAGTTTTTCCTTTTCATTGGCTGGGACGTCGCGGAAACCGAAAGAGGCGGTATGCTGGGATGAGGATTCTGTAGACATGGCCTTAGTCTAATGCCCGAACTGCCAGAAGTCGAAACCGTCCGTATCGGTCTTGCACCGGTTCTGGAAGGCTATCGGTTAACAAAGGTCGAAACCCGGCGCGGGGGCCTGCGCGTGCCCTTTCCGCGCAACTTCGCCGGGCGGTTGACCGGAAAGCGCGTAAACACGCTCCGCCGCCGCGCCAAATACCTTTTGGCCGAACTCGACAACGGCGAAACGCTGGTGATCCATCTCGGCATGAGCGGGCGGATGGCGGTCTATGCCGAGGGCGGCGTCCGCAAACTAGGCCAATACGTCTACGATGCCGCACCTGTGGGCGCCGGGTCCGGCAAGCACGACCATGTCGTGTTCGAGACCGATGCCCCTGCCCGCATCGTCTTCACCGATCCGCGACGCTTCGGGCTGATGACCCTGGTTCCGACCGACACGCTCGAAGAGGACAAGCTGTTCGAAGGCCTCGGCGTCGAACCGCTGTCGAACCATTTCCATGCGGATTATCTGGCGGCCGTGCTCAAGGGCAAGAAGACGCCGATCAAGTCCGCCTTGCTTGACCAGCGTGTGATCGCCGGGATCGGCAACATCTACGCCTGCGAGGCGCTGTTCCGCGCCCGCATCTCACCGAAACGGCTGGCGGGAAAAGTGCGCGCGGCAGAAATTTCGATGCTCGCCGACGCGATCAAGACGGTTTTGCGGGAAGCCATCGCGGCGGGCGGCTCGTCCTTGCGCGATTACCGTCAGGCCGACGGCAATCTCGGCAACTTCCAGCACCGGTTCCGGGTCTACGACCGCGAAGGCGAGCCCTGCCCGTCTTGCCAAGGCACCATCAAGCGCATCGTCCAAGCCGGCCGCAGCACCTTCTACTGCCCGAAATGCCAGAAATGACATTTCCATAACAGAACAGGCCGCTCTCGGGGGCGAGAAGCGACCTGCTCAACAGCTACGGTGATACTACAGACGTGGGTATTGCCCCCGGCACGTTCAAGACCCTGACGGCACTTTAATGTGCCGCCGCTTTGGCGCGCATTTCGTCCATCTTCGTCGCTTCGCTGGCCAGAACCGGTAACGGCGCGCCGGTTTCGAGCAGTGTCTTCAAGCTCGACAGGATCTTCGGCCAGCCGCCGGAAACGGAACCTATCAGCTTCGATCCTTCCCTATCGATAGAATGGGTCACCGTGAGTTTGGTGAGTTCGCCGTTCGCCTCGATCTCCATGACGCAACGCGAAAAACCTTCCTGCTTCAGTTCGGGAATGAGCTCGTGACCCCATTTGAGAACCAGCCGCCGCGGCGGGTCGGCTTCCAGGACTTCGCCGGCATCGGCGATCTTGCCGTCTTGGAACTTCAGCGTCCAAGGCGCGCCTTTCTCCCAGGAGCACTCCTGGGTCATGCCGAACCAATACTGCCGGACGAACGTCTGATCGGTCAGCGCCTGCCATAGCTTCTCGGGCGTGGTTCGGATGTAGGTGACGTAGATGAACTGCTCAGTCATCGCTGTTCCCTTCGAGTTTGGTTTTCAGGTCGTGCAGCGCCTGCACCCGATGGCGCTCGTATTTGCCGATCCACCGCTCGGCGATCTCGTTGATGGGAACGGGATTGAGGAAGTGCAGTTTCTCGCGCCCGTGCCACTGCACGGCGACGAGATTTGCCGCCTCAAGCTGCGACAGATGCTTGGCGACTGCCTGTCGCGACATCTGCATGCCGTCGCAAAGGCTCGCCAGCGTCTGCCCGTTCTGGGCCTGGAGCCGGTCCAGAAGCTGCCGCCGCGTCGGGTCGGCCAGTGCCTTGAAGACCGCATCCATGCTCATGGGTGAACGATAGGCAACCATTTGGTTGCATGTCAAGCCAGGGCGCTAAAATTGGCCATGCCTGAGATTCGCATCACGCCCGAGATCGCCATCGACGAACGCGAGCTGGAGGAAAGCTTCGTGCTCGCCACCGGCCCCGGCGGCCAGAACGTCAACAAAGTGTCGAGCGCGGTGCAGCTCCGGTTCAATGTGGCGTTCAGCTTGTCCCTGCCCGAACCGGTGCGCTTCCGCCTGATGTCGACCCTCAAAAGCCGCCTCACCAAGGACGGCGTCCTGGTGCTGGTAGGCCGTAAGTTCCGCGACCAGAACAGGAACCGGGAGGAGGTTCGCGCCCGCCTTGCCGAATTGATCCGTGAGGCCACGGTCGAGCCCAAAAAGCGCTACAAGACCAAACCCTCCCGTGGGGCCAAGGAAGAGCGGCTGCAGCACAAGAAGAAGCACGCCAACCTCAAGCGCAACCGCGGCAAGGTTCGGGATGAGTAACCAACCAGCCGCCAGGGCCCAGATTTGGGCCGACTTGCCACAGATGGCCCAAATGGCGGAAAAAAGCCGCGGCCCGGCGCTCAGGCGAACATTGACCCGGGCCCGCCCACGGGCTATACGCGCCGCCTCTTTAGGGAAGTAACCGACCAATGCCGAATATCGCCTCAGCCAAAAAGCGCACCCGGACCGCCGCCAAACGCGAGGCCATCAACCATTCGCGCAAGACCCGTATTCGCGGTTATGTGCGCAAGGTTGAGGAAGCCATTGCCTCCGGCGACGCCAAGGCTGCTCAGGAGGCCTTGAAGGCCGCCGAGCCGGAAATCATGCGCGGCGTCTCCAAGGGCGTTGTCCACAAGAACACCGGTTCCCGGAAGGTTTCTCGCCTCTCCAAGCGGGTCGCAAAGCTGGCGAAGTGATCGCCATCGCTTGACTCTTGTAGTTTTTGTGAAAGCGGGTTCAAGATTGTCTTGGGCCCGTTTTTATTTGTCCGTGCGCTGACGAAAACTCCAAAAGGCCGCAGTGCGCTGCAACATGACGAATTCGATTCGGTAAGCTACTGATTCGCCGGAATTAACCACGACAGTTAGATTTTCAGTATAAAGAACATACGGTTAGGAATAGCCCCGGTATCATCGATTCGTCATAGAATCTTTTATGTTCTCGCTATGTCCCCTTGCCGCCCCCCCACGATTTTGCTTAAGGTTATCCACGGTGGAGGCACGAGATAAAACAATGCCTAGTAAAATAAAAATACAGAGAAGGGCGTTGTGTGCATCTCGAAGTCCAGATGTGACGACTTCGCAGTAAAACCAAGTAAAACTGAAATTGAATACGTAAAGCGGCGGGACCATCCCGATCGCGCGAGGACGTTTCTTCGGACTGTTCCCAACATGACCACTTCCCTTCACTCCAGCTATGCAGGTGACGTCAGTGTCACGGAAGCGTGGGCAGCGCTTCAGGCGGACCCACGCGCCCGGCTGGTGGACGTGCGCACGACGGCAGAGTGGGCGTTTGTCGGAGTGCCGGACCTCTCCTCCCTGGGACGCCGGGTGCATTGCATCGAATGGGTGTCGTTCCCGGCGATGGATTCGAACACAGATTTCTTGGCTGAACTCGGCGCCGCGTTAGGACCTGCGCAAGACTCCGCCATCTACTTCCTGTGCCGTTCGGGCGCGCGGTCGCGTGCCGCCGCGATTGCGGCGACGGCCTCGGGCTACACGAACAGCTACAACATCGCGGGCGGCTTCGAGGGCGATCTCGACGGCGAACACCACCGCGGCAAGAACAATGGATGGAAGGCGGCAGACCTTCCGTGGGTGCAGACATAAAAAATCGAGGGAGGAAGCAATGCGAAGGGTGATGGCGCCGCGGGGTCGGCGCCTAGGAGGCAACTAGACCGGATCACGGAAGGGTCCGGGGTTTCGAACAAACAATCATACGACGCGTATCAGAAAAAAAATTTCAGCGCGTCGGGCATAGCGGGTGTGGGATTATGGGACAGACAACAAGCAAGCCGACCTCCAAGGATTGGCCTACTCTTTGGGTGCGTGTGCGCGAGCGTCTTCGCAAGGAGCTCGGAGATCCGATCTTCGACGCCTGGATCGCCCCTTTGACGCTGGAAAGCTGGGACCAGGACGACCTCAAAATCGGCGCCGCTAAGCCCTTCGTCCGCAACTGGGTTGCCAACCATTACATTGCCCGCATCGAGCGCGCTTTCCGCATGGAGAACGCCGAGCCGGCCTCGATTGCCATCGTCGTCGCCTCCGCCCCGTCGCAGATCGCGCCGCTGGTGTCGAAGGAGCCGGTGCGCATCAACCCGCAGCCGACCTCGGTACCGCCGTCGAACGTCTCCTATATGCCTCACGTCGGGCCGGAAGGCGCCAATGGCCAGGGTCAGGGCCTGTGGAGCCGCATGCTGCATCCGCAGCAGACGTTTGACTCCTTCATTCCCGGCCAGGCCAACGAGTTCGGCCACAGCGCCGCGCGGGCGTTTGCCGAAGGCAATTCGAACGACCTGACCATCCTCTACATCCATGGCGGCTTCGGCTACGGCAAGACCCACCTGCTCAACGCCGCCGCCCTGGAATTCCGCAAGCGCGCCAAGAAGGTGCTGTTCCTGCGCGCCGAAGACTTCATGCGCCACTTCCTCGGTGCCCTTTATCGCAAGGACACGCTGAACTTTAAGGAAGAGCTGCGCTCGGCCGACGTGCTCATCATCGACGACCTGCAGCACATCTGCCGGTCCGCCGCGACCGCCTCGGAGTTCCTCTATACGGTCAATGCCCTCGCCGACCTGCGCCGCAAGGTGGTGATCGCCGCCGACCGTGCCCCGGCCCAGCTCGAAGGCCTCGGCGCCGACATCAAGAGCCGCATCTCCGGCGGCCTGGTGCTGCAGCTTTCCAAGCCCGACCGCGATACGCGGCTTGATATCCTCAAGCATCGTGCGGCCGAGTTCGCCCGCCTGCGTCCCGGCGTGGTCATGCCGGAAGACGTGCTCGAGCGCATCGCAGACATCGAAGACGCCTCCCCGCGCGAGCTGATCGCGATCTTCACCAAGCTCGCGACCTATGCCGACCTGACCAAGAAGCCGGTGACGGCGGAGATGGCCGAGGAAGCCGTGGGCCTGCGTTCGACCGGGACCAAGAAGACCTCGATCGAGGATATCCAGCGCAAGACCGCCGAGTACTACAAACTCGACGTGCGCGATTTCCACTCGCCGCAGCGCGCCCGCCGCGTTGCCCGTCCGCGTCAGGTGGCGATGTACCTCGCCCGCATCCTGACCACCCGTTCGCTGCCGGAAATCGGCCGGCGTTTCGGCGGCCGCGATCACACCACGGTGCTGCACGCCTGCCGCCGCGTCGAAGCGCTGTGCCAGGAGGACAAGGAGTTCAAGACCGAAGTCGAATTCCTTCGCAGCGTCCTGACGCGCCCGGTGTAAGGAGCGCGACCTAAAAAGGACCCAAGACCCGAAATTCATTTCAGGCCGGTGTAACAGCCGGGAGGGGAAAAGAATTTCCGGGCAAGACCGCCCGCTTCTCTAACGAGAGGCGGGCGGTTTTCTTTTGTGCCTTGCTGGGCGGCGACGGCGGGGATTAGTCTCGTTGAAAACGACAAACGTCGAGGGGGACGTCCAAATGCTGAAACAAATCGTCTGCGCCGGCGTGGCGCTGCTAGCCTTGAGTTCGCTGGCATCTGCCGCCGACGACACCGTCATCAACGACAACATCGCCACCTGCCGCTATCGCTATGAGCGCGTGCAGGAGAAGGTCGACCGCGTCATCGCCAAATACGGTGCCGATAGCGGCCACGGCATGAAAGCGCGCGAAAAACTGGCCGAAGTCCACGAATGGTGCTGGCGCCGCTACAAAGGCTGGTGGGACGAAAGCAGCAAAACCTGGCGCACCGATCACTGGTGAGCCGACCATCGCGACGAAAAAACACCGCCCGCCCCTATCAAAGGAGCGGGCGGTTTTCTTTTTACGGTGTCGTCGGGAAGTTCTTTTTCTCCACCTTCCACTGCGGATCTTTGGCGATGCCGTCGGGGCCGGTGAAATAGGCGCCGGCGGTCTTGTCGCCGCGCAGCTGCCATTCGAGCCACTTCACCGCGACCGCGGCCGAGGCGCCGCCGTTCGGCTTCAAGAAATCGCCGCCGTGACCGGCATCGTTCTGCACCAGCATCACCGGCACATGGTCGATGCGCGAGAAGTCGTCGGTGGCATTGCCGTAGGCGATGTCCTTCTTGCCGCCGATAATGTAGATCACCGGCGTGTGGAAGGTCTTCAGCGTCGCCTTCTTGGCGCTGATGCCTTGCAGGATCTTGACGTCATCGGGGAAGACGCCGCTGTTGTCGATGACGACCGCCTTGACGCGCGGATCGCCCGCCTGCTCGATCGCCTGCAGACCGCCGCAGCTGAAGCCGGTCACCGCCAGCTTGGCCGGATCGATCTTGCCGTAATACGGACTGCCGGCGCGGCCCGCTTCCTTCAGCGCCCACTCATAACCGGCCGTGACGTCGGCGGTGGTGGTGCGGACCGTCATCTTGGGCATATCCGGCGGATCGGCCGGCTCCGTCGCGCCGCCGGGACCGCCATACAGGCCGCCGGGCGCGATCACGACATAGCCGTGGCTGGCGATCTCGAGCAGATGCATGCGCTCGGCGGCGCCGTTCTTGCCGCAGCCACCATTGCCCCAGGCGACGATGCCGAGCTGGCCCTTGGCCACTTTCGACAGATCCTTGGGCCGGTAGACGACGTGGTTCGCCAGACCGGGATCGACTTCCTTCATCGCCGCATAAGGGCCGGTGCCTTCGGTGTCGGGCGTCTTGTTGTAGGCCTCCATGATCGCCGCTTGGCGGGCCTGCTCTTCCGGCGTCTGCTTGGGAAATTGCGGCACGCCCGGAGGCGCGTCCTGCGCCATCGCGGCGGCGCCCAGCATCAGTCCGACCAAGGTCATCAGAGTACGTTTCATGCGTTTCCCTCCCGGCGCCGAAGCGCCTTGTTTTGCTGGCGGCAACGCTACTCGACCGCGCCCGCCGCACCAATTGCGGCCGCAGCACTGTCCGGTTGAAAACCTTCGCACTTTGTCGCCGCCGCGACGCCCGCAAAACCGCGCGACAGATCAGCGACACCACATCTCGCCTGCCCCGCCACGCATACCGCACGCCGTTGATCTTTGATTGGCGGAATTCCGCACCCCCCCTCCCCGCCCCCTATAAAGTACGGCCCGCGAAACGCTGCGGGCCATATCTTCGAAGCCACGGCAGGCCGGCGGGTCCGTTGTCACCCGGACGCCGACGTCGGCACCTTCGCTTCACTGAATTGGTGGGACCCATGCGTGGCCGCACTCGGTGAAAGAGGTGGGAACCGCCCCGCCCCGCTTCAAGCCCCGCGCGCGCCGGACCGCACGATTTAATGTGCGAGATGGAGCTATTCCAGCCCGCAGCTTGTGATGCAGTGCGGGAGCGCACTGGTGTGCGAACGCGAAAACGACAGAGCACGCGGAGACGCGGAGATGTTCTTTTCTGCACGCGCGCGCGCGCAGGTGACCGCGCACCGCCGCCCTCTTTTCTGCCCCCGCGCGTTCGCGGGGGAGCGGGTAACGACAGCGTAGCCCCGCGACCGGCGCGTCAACGCCGAGACGAAGGGGGTCTGCCGCTGAAGAACGTAACGCGCGCCGCATCCAATTCCCATTTTGCGCAAAGACAGCAACAAGAAGCGCGAATTTAAATCGCAAAAATCGCAACTATCCCGCTGCCCCACCGAAAAAACGGCTTGAGAAATTGGCGCGTTTTTTTCGCGCGAAAAAATCGCAACTAACTCTCAGGAACATTCACAACGGTACAAATGATCTGAACCCGATTGTTGTTTTAGATGTAGTCACAAGTTGCAGCGCTTTAGCTCATATCGGGATGAGCGTTTAAGTCAAAACTGGAACAGAATATATTTCTCGCTGACTTTGAAGGGGGGATGAGATGGGGGGTGCAACGCCGCGCGGCGTGTCAAGCCTATCGAGTTCGAAGAAATCCAAATTCGATACGACTGCAGCAATTGAAGCAACACATACCGATGAATTGGTCATTGCGTTATGCGGACCAATCGGCTCTCCCATTCACAGTGCTGCTAATGCCATTAAAAGCAAACTCGAAGAAGACTTTGGCTATGAGCCTCGCGACATAATCACCTTAAGTCGCCTAATAGAGAAATATGGCAGAACAATACCCCCACAAAATGGTTTCGAACGCAAACGAGCACTTATTGAAGCGGGAGATGAATTACGTGGAAAGTATGGGGCTGGCGTCCTGGCGGAACTGGCAATAAACGAAATTGCGATAGAACGAGACATCGAAAGGGAACGGTCTGGAAAAAATTTCCATGCTCGTCGACGAGTTTGCCACATCATTGACTCGATAAAAAACCAACAGGAGCTTGACGTTCTCAGGCTAGTCTATCGAGATATGCTTTATTTTATTGGAGTTTACTCACCATTACCCACTCGTGAAAAATCACTCGCGAGTGATGGCCTAAGCCAGACCGAAGTCCACTCACTTATAGATATCGATTCCGGCGAAGAGCTAAAAATCATAAACAGGAATACTGGAGAGGAGATCAAATACGGTCAGACGGTCGAAGACACATTCCCTCAAGCAGATTTTTTTCTGAGGATTGACTCGGATACAGACACCCAAATTCGCACCAGGGTTGAGCGATTTCTGCAAATCATACTTGGCACCAGAATCTGGACACCGACCGCCGCCGAGACGGCCATGTATGCGGCGGCATCGGCGGCAGGAAACTCTGCGTGTCTATCTCGCCAAGTCGGAGCCGCTCTTTGCGATGAGAACGGTGAATTGATTTCCGTGGGTTGGAACGATGTTCCTCGTTTCGGGGGGAGTCTCTACTCAGCCGACGAAAAAGCCGATCCTCGCTCGGAAAACGATAAGCGTTGCTGGAATCTGAGCGGTGGCGTCTGCAATAACGATCAGGAAAAGAAACGACTCTCAGAACTGATTGTCGATGAGTTGATAAATGGTTCAGTTCTCGTTTCCGAGAACCGCGAGAGGGCAAAAAATCTTGTGCTCGGAAACAAAAAAATCCGCGGCCTAATAGAGTTTTCGAGATCTATTCACGCGGAAATGCAAGCGATCTTGGCCGCAGGTCATCTAGCTGGAAATAGAATTCGTGGCGGAAAATTATATTGCACGACTTATCCATGCCACTCCTGCGCGCGCCACATCGTGGCAGCGGGAATTGCTGAAGTTTATTACATTGAACCTTATAGGAAAAGTTTGGCCACGAAATTGCATTCAGATTCAATTACAGAAGATGAAAACGACGCCGGAAAACTTCGCATCCTGCCGTATGACGGAGTAGCTCCGTCACGATTTCTGAAACTCTTCAGGACTCTTCCCGATAGCAGAAAAAGCGAGGGAAAAATGCTGAAAGTTGATCCCAAAACGGCAGCCCCACGATTCGACAAAACGCTTGCGGCATTGCCAGAGCTAGAAGCCTTCGTAGTAAAGGGTCTAAAAGAGAAAAGAATTTTTGATTCGGTTGAGCCGAGAAAGGAGGCTGGCGTTGAGTAAGGAAAATCCTGATCAACTTAGATTTGACCTCTCGACCGACCACGCGCTCCAATCGCAAACCACACCAGCTGCTCCAGTCCTACAGCAGGCTGCAAAATCAGCTCAAATATTTCGGCTTGATGAGGCGATCCAGCAACGTGAGCGCGCAGAACGTCTTAGGCACGTGGACGCGATCGTCGATTTAGTCCGACGCTACGAATAGCGATCATCATTCTCACCATTTTACGACGGCAAAACCTTCGCGGGCGAAGCTTGGCGGTTGACCTCCCTAACCCCCTGCTCCCGCTAGCATTCTGCCCCTTTGCCTGCTATGGTTTCCTACTTGAGTCTGGCGGTATCCACCTCAAGAAAATCAAGGACTTACCGGCGCCTTTCGGCGTAGCGGGGGTGGGTCTGACGGGTGGCGGCGCGGGCGCGGCGGGAAAAGTGACCGCTGACGGTGCGTCCATCCCAACAAACCCACGGTAACGTGAATTCACTCGGGGTCCCCAGCGGGTCATCCCCATTGGTGCAGGGCGGCAGATATGAAGATCAATGTCGAACGCGGCGCTTTCCTCAAGGCGCTGAGCCACGTCCAGAGCGTCGTCGAGCGGCGTAACACGATCCCAATTCTCTCGAACGTGATGGTCGAAGCGGCCAAGGGTCAGGTCAAGCTCACCGCCACCGATCTCGATATCGAAATCGTCGAGGCGCTGCCGGCCGACGTGCTGCGCAACGGCGCCGCCACCGCCCCCGCCCACATGCTCTACGACATCGTGCGCAAGCTGCCCGACGGGGCGCAGGTGCAAGTCGAATTGATGGCCGGCGAAAGCGGCCGGCTGCAGGTCTCGGCCGGCACGGTGCGGTTCGAACTCGCCTGCCTGCCGAAGGAAGACTTCCCGCAGATGGCAGCGGGCGCGCTGCCGCATCGCTTCCGCCTCGCCGCGGACGACTTGAAGCGCCTGATCGACAAGACGCGCTTCGCCATCTCCACCGAAGAGACGCGGTTCTATCTCAACGGCATCTACGTCCATGCCGCCAAAGAGGACAAGGAAACCCTGCGCGCCGTCGCCACCGACGGCCACCGCCTCGCCCGCTTCGAACTCGAGCTGCCCGAAGGCGCCGGCGACATGCCGGGCGTGATCGTGCCGCGCAAGACCATCGG
The DNA here is from genome assembly GCA_023259375.1 of Alphaproteobacteria bacterium. Classification (GTDB taxonomy): domain Bacteria; phylum Pseudomonadota; class Alphaproteobacteria; order Micropepsales; family Micropepsaceae; genus Rhizomicrobium. Next base: position 6,107 of record JAHFQC010000033.1, on the reverse strand, counting down.
CGAGCTGCGCCGCCTTCTCGACGACGCCGATGGCGCCATCGAAATCGCGCTGTCGGATACCAAGATCCAGTTCGCCTTCAACGGCGTCGACCTCACCTCGAAGCTGATCGACGGCACCTTCCCCGATTACCAGCGGGTGATCCCGTCCGGCAACGACAAGGCGCTGTCGCTGGAAGCCAAGGAATTCGGCCTCGCCGTCGACCGCGTGTCGACCATCTCCGCCGACAAGACCCGCGCGGTGAAGCTCGGCATCGCCAAGGACAAGGTCACGCTGACCGTGATCAATCCGGAAAGCGGCACGGCGACGGAAGAACTCGCGGCCAACTACTCGGCCACGCCGATCGAGATCGGCTTCAACGCCAAGTACGTGCTCGACATCACCAGCCAGGTCGAAGGCAAGTCGGTGCGGTTCCTGCTGTCGGACGCGGGCTCGCCCACCGTGATCGAGGACCCGGACGACCTGCGCACGCTCTACGTCCTTATGCCCATGCGGGTGTGATGGGGCGCACCTGGTATCCCCGATCTGTCATCCCCGGCCGCGCAAGCGAAGCGCAGCAAGGGGAAGGGGACCCAGGTGGCAGAGCACTACGGTGTTGAAGAACAGGTTCCGGTTCCTTCTGTTGGAGCCGTCCTGGTGGTTGGACCTGGGTCCCCTTCCCCTTCGCCGCTACGCGGCTTCGGCCGGGGATGACAAATTTTGCGGACAGGTCGTGAATGGAAACTGAGCGTCAGATGCCGAATGCGGAGCCGTTAGGCGCGGTCCGTCTTGCGGTGACGCGCATCCAGCTCACCAATTTCCGCTCCTATGCCAGCGCCGAACTGGTGGTCAGCGGACGGCCTGTCGTGCTGGCGGGGGCCAACGGCGCCGGCAAAACCAATGTCCTCGACGCCATCTCGCTGCTGGCGCCCGGACGGGGCCTGCGCGGCGCCAAACTCTCCGAACACATCCGCCGCGGACCGACGGCACCGAGCGAGGCGTTGTGGGCGGTGGCGGCAACGGTCGCGCGCGGCGGCGAGACTTACGAAATCGGCACCGGCCTGTCGGTCGGGCCCGGCGGCGGCGAGCGGCGTCAGGTCCGGCTCAACGGCGTGCCCGCCTCCTCCAGCGCCGATCTCGGCGACGTCGTGCAGATGACCTGGCTGACGCCGGCGATGGACCGCCTGTTCTCCGAAGGCGCTTCGGGCCGCCGCCGCTTCATCGACCGGCTGGTGCTCGGCTTCGATCCCGCCCACGGCCGCCGCGCGGTGCGCTACGAAACGGCAATGCGCGAACGCGCCAAGCTGCTCAAATACGGCCCGCGCGATCCGATGTGGCTCGATGGTCTCGAAAAGGAAATGGCCGAAGCCGGCGCGGCGCTGGCGCTGGCCCGCGGCGAAACCGTGGCGCGGCTCAACACGATGCTGAGCGAACGCGGCGAGGCGGGCGCCTTCCCGCAGGCGCAACTGGCGATGGAAGGCGACACCGACGCGCTGGTGGCCGAAGGCGACGCCGAAAACCGCCTGCGCGAGGTGTTCGCCCGCGCCCGCATTGCCGACGCCGAAAGCGGCCACACCACCAAAGGCCCGCACCGCTCCGATCTGGCCGTCCGCCACGTGGTCAAGCGCGCCGACGCCCGCGAATGCTCCACCGGCGAGCAGAAAGCGCTGCTGGTTTCGATCATTCTGGCCGACGCTTGGGAGCTTTCCCGCCAGCGCGACGGCCGCGCCCCGCTGCTGCTTCTGGACGAGGTTGCCGCCCATCTCGACGGCCGCCGCAGGGCCGCTTTGTTCGAGGAAATCCTGGAGCTTGGCGCCCAGGCGTGGATGACCGGTACGGACTTGAATTTATTCAATAATTTAGAGGGTCGCGCCGACGTTTTCATAGTGGACAACGGCCGGTTTACGGTCCAGGAATAGCTATGATCTCGTGGCACTCCTACCTCGTTTTCTGCATGATTTACGCGGCCGCCATCGCGGTGCCCGGGCCTGACATCGTGGCCACCGTGGCGCGCGCGCTGGGCGGCGGATTCCGTGCCTCGATCCCGGCCGCCTTCGGCATCGCCGCCGGTCACTGGTTCCTGATGTCGTTGTCGGTGTTCGGCCTGACACTGATCGCGCAAGTGATGGGGACGTTCTTCCTTGCCGTGAAATACGCCGGCGCCGCGTACCTCTTGTGGCTCGCCTACAAATACTGGACCGCGCCGGTGCATGCCGAACCGGAGATCGACGTCGCCTCGCTGCGCAACGGCTTTTTCGGACAGCTCGCGCTCGGCCTCGGCAATCCCAAGGCGATCGTGTTTTTCCTGGCGCTGCTGCCCAGCATCATCGACATGCGCCATGTCAGCTTCACCGGCTACGCCGCGCTGTCGGCCGCGACCTGGATTCTGTTTCCGGCGATCGGCCTCATCTACGCCGCCCTCGCCGCGCGCGTGCGCACCTACCTGACCAGCTATCGGGCCCGCCGCAACATCAACCGGACGGCCGCCGTGGCGATGGCCGGTGCCGGCGCGACCGTGGCCGTGGCATAGGGGGCGCGATGCTGAGCTGGCACTCCTATCTCATCTACGTGACGCTCTATGCGATCTGCATCGCCGTGCCGGGCCCCGGCGTCATCGCGATCGTGGCGCGCTCGCTGGGCAACGGATTTCGCGCCTGCATTCCGGGCGCGGTGGGTGTCGCGGTCGGCGATCTGGTCTGGATGACGCTGTCGGCGTTCGGTCTCGCCGGTCTAGCGGCGGCGATGGGGGCGTGGTTCCTGATCGTCAAATATGCCGGCGCGCTCTACCTCGCCTACATGGGCTACAAGTACTGGAAAGCCGAAGTCGGCGAGATGCCGACGGTCGTTCCCGCCAGCGCCAGCCAGAGCTTCTTCAGCCATCTGTCGGTGACGCTCGGCAATCCCAAGGCGATGGGCTTCTTCCTCGCCCTGTTCCCGCAGGTGGTCGATCTGCAGCACTTGAATGCGGCGGGCTATGGCCAGCTCGTGCTGGCGACGGCGGTGCTGATCCCGACGATCATGCTCAGCTATGCCGCCGCGGCCGCACAGGTGCGGACACTCCTGACCAGCCGCAAGGCGCGCAAAAACATCAACCGGACCGCCGCCGTGATCATGGTCGGCGCCGGTGCAGGCGTGGCGGTGAGCTGATGGCGGTCTCCTGGCACTCCTATCTGATCTTTCTCGGCGTCTACACGATCGCCGCGATGGCGCCAGGACCGGTGGTGATGGCGATTTCCGCGCGCGCGCTCAGCCGCGGTTTCCGCGCTGCCCTGCCGATGGTGGCGGGCGCCTGCGTCGGCGATTTCCTGGTGCTGACGCTGTCGGTTCTGGGATTGGCGGCGCTGGCAAAGGCGATGGGACCACTGTTCCTGATCGTCAAGCTGGCGGGCGCGGCCTATCTCGTCTGGCTCGGCTTCAAGATGTGGACCGCGCCGGTCAAAGAAAACGCGAGCGAGAACGCGGCTCCGGCAAGCGGCGGCTTCTTTGCGCAGATCGCGCTGTCGGTCGGCAATCCCAAGACCATCGCGTTCTGGGTGGCTTTGGTGCCGACGGTGATCGATGCCAGCGGTCTCGGTTTTGCGGGATATCTTCAATTGGCGGCGGCCTGCTTCACGGTCACGCCGGCAGTTCTGATTGCGTATGCGGGCCTTGCCGCCCGCGTGCGCCGGTTCATTTCTAGCGCCCGAGCACGGCGACGGATCAATAAGGGTGCTGGCCTCGCGATGGCCGGCGCAGGTGCCACGGTGGCACTGAGTTAAGGACGGTAGGATGAGCGACGATATCGACAATGCCCCCAGCGAAGGCGGCAACGGCAACGGCAGCAGCACGTCCGAGTACGGCGCCGAAAGCATTAAGGTCCTCAGGGGCCTCGACGCGGTGCGCAAGCGCCCGGGCATGTATATCGGCGATACCGACGACGGCTCGGGCCTGCATCACATGGTCTACGAAGTCGTCGACAACTCGATCGACGAGGCGCTGGGCGGCTATGCCGACCGCATCGATGTGATCCTGAACCCCGATGGTTCGGTGACGGTGCGCGACAACGGCCGCGGCATCCCTGTCGACATCCATCCCGAAGAACACGTCTCGGCGGCCGAAGTCATCATGACCCAGCTCCATGCCGGCGGTAAGTTCGACGACAACGCCTACAAGGTTTCCGGCGGTCTGCACGGCGTCGGCGTGTCGGTGGTGAACGCGCTGTCGGAATGGCTCGACCTGCGCATCTGGCGCGACGACAAGGAGCATTACGTCCGCTTCGCCCATGGCGATGTCGTGGCGCCGCTGAAAGTGGTTGGCGATGCGCCCGGCAAGCGCGGCACCGAGGTGACCTTCCTCGCCTCCTCCGCCACCTTCACCAAGACCGAATACGATTTCGCGACGCTGGAACACCGCCTGCGCGAGCTGGCGTTCCTCAATTCCGGCATCGTGATCTATTTCACCGACCGGCGCGGTGTCGAACCGAAAGAGATCAAGCTGCACTACGAGGGCGGCCTCGAGCAGTTCGTGCGCTTCCTCGACCGCACCAAGAATGCGCTGATCCCGGCGCCGATTGCCTTCAGCGGCGAACGCGAAGGCACCACCGTCGAAGTCGCGCTGACCTGGAACGACAGCTATCACGAAACGATGTTGTGCTTCACCAACAACATCCCGCAGCGCGACGGCGGTACCCATTTGGCCGGCTTCCGCGCCGCGCTGACCCGCGTGGTGACCAAGTACGCCGATGAAATGGCGTCGAAGAAGGACAAGGTTGCCCTCACCGGCGACGATTGCCGCGAAGGCCTCACCTGCGTCCTGTCGGTGAAAGTGCCGGACCCGAAGTTCTCGTCGCAGACGAAAGACAAGCTGGTGTCGTCGGAAGTCAGGCCCGTGGTCGAAAATGTCGTGATCGACAAGCTCGGCCATTGGCTCGAAACCCATCCCGGCGAAGCCAAGGCGCTGGTCGGCAAGGTGGTGGAAGCCGCCGCCGCCCGCGAAGCCGCCCGCAAGGCGCGCGAACTGACCCGCCGCAAAAGCTCGCTCGACGGCGCCTCGCTGCCGGGCAAGCTGGCCGACTGCCAGGAGCGCGATCCGTCAAAATGCGAACTCTTCCTGGTCGAGGGCGAGAGCGCCGGCGGCTCGGCCAAACAGGGCCGCAATCGCGCCAATCAGGCGGTGCTGCCGCTGCGCGGCAAGATCCTCAATGTCGAGCGCGTGCGCTTCGACAAGATGCTGTCGAGCCAGGAAATTGCCATCCTGATTACGGTGCTCGGCACCGGCATCGGACGCGAAGAGTTCAACCCCGACAAACTGCGCTACCACAAGATCATCATCATGACCGATGCCGACGTCGACGGCGCCCACATCCGTACATTGCTGTTGACGTTCTTCTATCGCCAGATGCCGGAGCTGATCGAACGCGGTCACGTCTACATCGCCCAGCCGCCGCTCTATAAAGCGACGCGCGGCAAGTCTGAGCGCTATCTGAAGGACGAACGGGCGCTGGAGGATTTCCTCATCAGCGAAGGCACGTCCGGCGCCTCGCTGACCCTGCACACCGGCGAAGTGGTGACCGGCGCCGATCTCACCGCCATCGTCGAGAAGGCACGCGCCACCGTCAACGCGCTGGCCAACTTCCCGCAGCATTATCCGCGCTTCGTGCTGGAACAGGCGGCGATTGCGGCGGCGATGAATCCCGATGTGCTCTCCGATCCGGCCAAGGCGCAGGAAGTGGCCAGCAATATCGCGCAGCGGCTCGACCAGCTCTCGGCCGAATACGAAAAAGGCTGGGTGGGCGAACCGACCAGCGACGGCGGCATGCGCTTCTGGCGCGAGGTCCGCGGCGTGCGTGAGAAGGTGGTGATCGACGGCGGCCTGATCTCCTCGACCGACGCCCGCAAGCTCGACCGCATGGCCGAGGATCTCAGAAACGTTTATCTCGACGTGGGGCAGCTCGTGCGCAAGGACGAGAAGGTCGACGTGCGGGCGCCGAGCGAACTCTTGAACGCGATCTACGACTGGGGCCGCAAGGGCCTGTCGTTGCAGCGCTACAAAGGCCTCGGCGAAATGAACGCCAGCCAATTGTACGAGACGACGATCGACGAAAACGCGCGGACGTTGCTCAAGGTGAAGGTCGAACACGCCGACGAGGCCG
>JAHFQC010000149.1 GCA_023259375.1 Alphaproteobacteria bacterium | reverse complement strand
CCCTGGTCCGTGTTCTCCGCATTCCGCTTTTCAACGGCCATCGGATCGTGTTCCAGGATCTCACCCTTGAAGATCCAGACCTTCACACCGCAGGTGCCATAGGTCGTCTTCGCGGTGGCGATCCCGTAATCGATGTCGGCGCGCAGCGTATGCAGCGGCACGCGACCTTCGCGGTACCACTCCATGCGGGCGATTTCCGCACCGCCCAGACGGCCGCCGCAATTGATGCGGATGCCTTGAGCCCCGAGACGCATCGCCGACTGCACCGCACGTTTCATCACGCGGCGGAAGGCGACCCGGCGCTCGAGCTGCTGGGCGATATTCTCGGCCACCAGCTTGGCGTCGATTTCGGGCTTGCGGATCTCGACGATGTTCAGATGCACCTCATCGGTGGTGAACTTCTGCACGTCGGCCTTGAGCTTCTCGATGTCGGCGCCCTTCTTGCCGATCACCACGCCCGGACGCGCCGAGTGGATGGTGATGCGGCACTTCTTGTGCGGGCGCTCGATCACGACACGCGACACACCGGCGGCCTTGAGGCGCTCGGTCAGGTGCTCGCGGATCTTGATGTCTTCCTGCAGGAGCTTGCCGTATTCCTTCTTGCCGGCATACCACCGCGAATCCCAGGTGCGGTTGATGCCAAGCCGAAGACCGGTCGGATTAACTTTCTGACCCATTACGCATTCTCCTCGGCGGGAGCGGCATCCTCAGCCGCTTTGGTCTTCTTCGGGGCGGCCTTGGCGGCGGGCTTCTTCTTGCCCTTCGCCTTCTTCTCGGCGACGTCCTTCATCTCTTCGACCACAATCGTGATCTGGCTGAAGAACTTCTCGATGCCTGCGCCGCGACCACGCGCACGGGCCATGAAGCGCTTCATCACCATGTTCTTGCCGACCGAAGCCTCTTTGACGACCAGATTGTCGACGTCGAGGTTGTGGTTGTTCTCGGCATTGGCGATCGCCGACTGAAGAACCTTCTTCACGTCGCCGGCAATGCGCCGCTTGGAGAACGCCAACTCGTTGAGAGCCGCCTCGACCTTCTTGCCGCGGATCGTCTGCGCCACAAGGTTGAGCTTGCGCGGGCTGACGCGGATCATGCGTCCGATAGCCTTGGCTTGCGTATCCGCGAGTACGCGGGCACGTGCATCCTTGCCCATTAGACCGCCCTCTTCGCTTTCTTATCGCCGCCGCTCGAGTGGCCGAAGAACGTGCGGGTCGGCGAGAACTCACCGAGCTTGTGCCCGACCATATCTTCGGTGACGAGCACCGGGATGTGCTTCTTGCCGTTGTAGACGCCAAACGTCAGGCCGACGAACTGCGGCAGAACGGTGGAGCGGCGCGACCAGGTCTTGATCACGTCCTTGCGCCCGGACGACCGGGCGGCTTCCGCCTTCTTCAGCAGATAACCGTCGATAAACGGACCTTTCCAAACCGAACGTGTCATATCCCTTACCCTTGCGTCGTCTTGCCGTGGCGCGAACGCACAATGTACTTCGTGGTACGCTTGTTCTTGCGCGTCTTTGCGCCCTTGGTCGGCTTGCCCCACGGCGTGACCGGATTACGGCCGCCCTTGGTGCGCCCTTCACCACCGCCGTGCGGATGGTCAACCGGGTTCATCGCAGTACCGCGAACGTGGGGGCGCTTGCCCTTCCACACCGTGCGGCCGGCTTTGCCCAGGTTCTCGTTCATGTGGTCCGGGTTCGACACCGCGCCGATCGTGGCCATGCATTCGAGACGGACCTTGCGGGTCTCGCCCGAGTTCAGGCGCAGGATCGCGTAACCGGCATCGCGGCCGAGATACTGAGCGTAGGTGCCGGCGGAACGGGCCATCTGGCCGCCCTTGCCCGGCTTCATCTCGATGTTGTGGATGATGGTGCCGACCGGGATGCCCGACAGACGCATCGCGTTGCCCGGCTTCACGTCGCACTTTTCACCCGCGAGCACCGTATCGCCAACGGCGAGGCGCTGCGGCGCCACGATGTAAGCGAGCTCACCGTCCTTGTACTTGATCAAGGCGATGAACGAGGTCCGGTTGGGATCGTACTCGATCCGCTCGACCGTCGCCGGAACGTCGAACTTGCGGCGCTTGAAATCGACGATGCGATAGCGCTGCTTGTGTCCGCCGCCCTGATAACGGACGGTGATGCGGCCGGTATTGTTGCGGCCGCCCATCTTCTTCTGGCCTTCGGTCAACGACTTGACCGGGCCGCCCTTGTAAAGACCTTCGCGATCGATAAGCACCAATTGGCGCTGCGCGTTGGTCGTGGGCCGGTATTTCTTCAGCGCCATCTTACAGCCCCGTCGTAATGTCGATCTGGTGGCCCTCTTCGAGGGTCACGATCGCTTTCTTGATGTCACTCCGCTTGAAGCGGGTGCCACGGAAGGCCTTGCTCTTGCCCTTCACCGTCACGGTGTTGACGGCTTTCACCTTGACCTTGAACAGGTCTTCCACCGCTTTCATGATTTGCGGCTTGGTGGCGTCGAGCGGCACGCGGAACACGACCTGGTTATGGTCGGTCAGCTTGGTCGCCTTTTCGGTGATCACCGGCGAAAGGATGACGTCGTGATTGGTCGTGGTCATGCGAGGCGCTCCTCGATCGCCTTCACGGCGGCGGCCGTCAGCACGAGCTTGTCGCTTCTGACGATGTCGTAGACGTTGAGGCCGGCCGCCTGCAGCAGCGCGATGTCCGCGATGTTGCGCGCCGAAAGCGCGAAGTTCTTGTCGAACTCGCCGTCGATCACCAGGGCCTTCACGGCGCCGAGTGCGGCGAGCTGCTTGGCCAGTGCACCGGTCTTCGGCTCAGCCGTCTTGGCTTCATCGAGCACGACGATGGCGCCGGCTTTCGCCTTGGCCGACAGAGCGTGCTTGAGGCCGAGAGCGCGCACCTTCTTGGGAAGGTCGAACTCGTGGCTGTGACTGACCGGGCCCATCGCCTTGGCACCGCCGACGAACAGCGGAGCGGAACGCTGGCCGTGACGAGCACCGCCGCCGCCCTTCTGGTTGCCCAGCTTGTGCTTGGAGCGATCGACTTCGCCGCGGGTCAGGATCTTGTGCTGACCGGAACGGCGCTTGGCGAGCTGCCACACGATAACGCGCTGGATCAGATCCGGGCGCGGCTCGAGGCCGTAGATCGAGTCATTGAGCTCGATCTCGCCATTCGCCTTGTTGTCCAGGTTGAGGACTTGGGTCTTCATTTCAGCCCTCTCCATTCGCGGCAACCGCCGACGGCTTCTTAACCGAAGCCGGCTTCGGAGCTTCCTTCGGGAGGTCGCGCTTCACCGCATCGCGGATGAACACCCAGCCACCCTTGGAGCCCGGCACCGAACCGCGGATCATGATCAGACCGCGTTCGACGTCGACCTTGGCGACTTCGACGTTCTGCGTGGTGATGCGATCGACACCGAAGTGACCGTGCATCTTCTTGTTCTTGAACGTCTTGCCCGGATCCTGACGGCCGCCGGTGCCACCGAGTGAACGGTGGGAGATCGACACGCCGTGGCTGGCTTCCAAGCCGCGGAAGTTCCAACGCTTCATCGCGCCGGAGAAACCGTGACCGAGGCTGATGCCAGTGACGTCCACCTTCTGACCGGGAACGAAATGATCCGCGAGGATCACGTCGCCGACGGCGAGCAGGTTGTCCGCATCAACGCGGAACTCAGCCACTTTCTTCTTGGGTTCGACAGAGGCCTTGGCGAACTGTCCACGGTCCGCTTTAGTCAAACGCTTGGGTTTGGCGTAGCCCGAGCCGAGCTGAACAGCCGTGTAGCCATCCTTCTCGTCCGTACGTGTCGCCACGACCTGACAGCCATCGAGCTTCAGAACCGTGACCGGCACATGCTTTCCGTCCTCCAAGAAGAGGCGGGTCATGCCAACCTTCTGCGTGATGACGCCTGTGCGCATCGCGCTTACTCCTTAAAGCTTGATCTCGACATCAACGCCGGCCGCAAGGTCGAGCTTCATCAAAGCGTCGACGGTTTGCGGTGTAGGATCGATGATGTCGAGGAGGCGCTTGTGAGTCCTAATTTCGAACTGCTCGCGGCTCTTTTTGTCGATGTGCGGAGAACGGTTCACCGTGAAGCGCTCGATGCCTGTCGGCAGCGGAATTGGTCCGCGTACCTGGGCGCCCGTGCGCTTCGCCGTGTTGACGATTTCCCGCGTCGAATTATCGAGGATGCGGTGATCGAAGGCCTTAAGCCTGATCCGAATGTTTTGACCCTGCATCTTATTTAACCCTCAACCCGTCCTCTGATGCGACTTATTTAATGATCTTGGCGACGACGCCCGACCCGACGGTCCGGCCGCCTTCGCGGATGGCGAAGCGCAGCTTTTCTTCCATCGCGATCGGCTGAATCAGCTCGACTTCGATATTCACGTTGTCGCCAGGC
>JAHFQC010000032.1 GCA_023259375.1 Alphaproteobacteria bacterium | reverse complement strand
GCTGTAGCGCACCAGCACCCAGGCGACGATCGGGCCGGTGACGGCATTGATCACCGCCGCAATCGCCGCGCCGCCGAACGACAGCCGCAGCGCCGCCAGCACCCGCGGATCGCTGATGACGTTCCAGAAGCCGGAAAAACCGATCTCCCACGGCCGTACGATCAGCGCCGCGATCGGAACCAGCACGATCGCGCTGAGATAGAAGACCGTGAACCCGAGGCTGAGCCCGAAACCGGGCAACGCACTCGGATTGCGGAAGCGGAATCCTGCTGCGCTCATCGGCCCGGCTTATAGATCTGGTCGAACACGCCGCCATCGGCGAAGTGTACCTGTTGCGCCTTCTGCCAGCCGCCGAACACTTCGTCGACCGTGACCATCGGGATCGCCGGGAACTGCTTGGCGTATGCCTTCAGCACGGCCGGATCGCGCGGGCGATAGAAGTTCTTGGCTTCGATCTCCTGCGCTTCTTTGGTGTAGAGGAAGTGCAGATAGGCGTCGGCGACCTTGCGCGTGCCGTGACGGTCGACATTCTTGTCGACGAGCGCCACCGGCGGTTCGGCCAGGATCGAGCGCTTGGGATAGATGATCTCGAATTTGTCGGCGCCGTATTCCTTGAGCGCGAGATAGGCCTCGTTCTCCCAGGTCAGTTGCACGTCGCCGATGCCGCGCTGGACGAACGTCGTGGTGGCGCCGCGCGCGCCGGTATCGAGCACCGGCACGTGCTTATAAAGCGCCTGGACGAACGCCTTGGCCTTGTCGGGATTGCCGCCCGGCGCTTTGAGCGCATACGCCCACGCCGCCAGATACGCCCAGCGGGCGCCGCCGCTGGTCTTCGGATTGGGCGTCACGACCTGGATGCCCGGCTTCACGAGATCGGACCAGTCGTGGATTTTCCACGGATTGCCTTTGCGCACCAGGAACACATAGGTCGAGGTGTAAGGTGTCGAATTTTCCGGCAACCGCTTCTGCCAGTCCGCCGGCAACAGCTTGCCCTTCTGGGCGATGGCGTCGATGTCGTAGGCGAGCGCCAGCGTCACCACATCGGCATCGAGCCCGTCGATCACCGCGCGCGCCTGGGCGCCGGAACCGGCGTGGCTCTGTTTGACCGAGAGGTTATCGCCGGTCTTCGCTTTCCAGTCCTTGGCGAAGGCGGCGTTGATGTCCTTGTAGAGTTCGCGCGTCGGATCGTAGCTCACGTTGAGCAGCGTCACATTGCCGGCATTGGCGGCGGTGAACGTCGCAAGAGCGACCAGTGCAAGAGCGAATTTGTTCATGGGATGCTCCGGTTCAGAGCGCGAACTGCGCGCGGAAAGCGAGGGTCTGCAGATCTTGTCCGCCCCAGACGGCCGGCAGCGTCGGCGTTCCGGAGACAACGGTCACGGTGGAAGGAGCCTGCAGGCGTTTCACATCGATCCATTGGTAATCCAGCGCGAAGCGGATGGCTGTCGAAACGTACCAATTAAGCCCGACTGTCACGATCTTCTGATCGCCGCCGCGAACCGTGTTGGGGAAAGTATATGTCTGAGCGCCGGGCGCGGTCCAGGCGGTGATCAGCGATGTTGTATCAAGTGTATGACTGTTGAGATTCAAGTCGCTGTAGCGCGCCGCCAGTTCCCAGGCGCCCCAGCCGCCATGTCCGACGGAGGTTTTCGGTTTGGGCTGGGAGAAGGCGCCGTTGGCCGCATTATAGACACGCGGTTCACCGGTGAGGGACCACGCCGCCTGCACGTACCAGCCGCTGAACGTATTGTTTGAGGGCTGGAAAATCGTGGTGGCGCTGGTGGTTGCGCTGGTGAAGATTTTGTAAGCCGTCTTGGCGCGATCGATGCCGAAACTGTAATAGCCCGCCTGCGCATAGAACGGCCCGACATTCCCCGCCGCCTCCACGCCCCATTGGGTGAGATGGTTGGCGGGCAGGGCTCCAGTATTGGCGAGCTTGATGCCATTCGAATCGACGGTCAGTTCCGGCGGATCGGAGAGCGTGAGCGCATTCAGCGCCGTGCCGCCCGGCGTCGTTCCGAGGGTCGGCGAACCATTCGCAACCGCATCGGCCAGCTTGAAAATGTGGGTGCCGTTGGCGCCAAGCAGCAGATGATAATCGGGATCGGACACCAGCAGATAGCTCACGCGCCCCAGCGTTGCCTGCTGTTCGTCGAACACCGCCGAATCCTGCACTTTGCCGCCGGTGTAAGAGAGGGCGCCGAACAGCCGCTCGCCGGCGTAAAGAATCGAAATGGCATCGCGTCCGTCGCCGCCGGCCAGACCGCGCTGCAGGTTGGAGGGTGAATTGCGTTCGAGGAAAATCGTTTCGCCGGAACTCGTGCCGTCTTCGAGATTGGCCGGCGGCGGAAACGCGCCGACGCGGACTGCCCACGGCGCCAGTCCATCGTATTCGAGATAAACGGACTGGATGCGGCCGGGATTTTCGGTGCCGCCCGAACCGCCGAAGTCGAAGTTCACATTATACGACCAGTCGCCGAACAGCTTACCTTGCAGGCCGAGATAAACGCGGCGGAAATTGGCGCCGCTGGAAAGATCGGGACCGTACGCGGCCGGCAGGCCTTTGGCGTCAGGGCCTTGCGAATAATAGGCCCAGTCGAATTGCACCAGGGTGCGGATGGCGGCGCTGAACTGCCCGTCGGCCGAGGCAATCGTCGGGCGGCCGTTGGCGATCGTGACCTTGACCTGTTCGTCCTGTTGCGCGCGGATATCCGTATACTGATCGCCGGTGGAACGCTTCAGGTCGACCACTTGGTCGCTCAGAGTCTGGATCTGCTCTTCGAGCGCTTTGATGCGTTCGTCGGTGGCGGCGTTTGCAGCCGGTGGCGATGAAGTGGCGTCGCTCGCCTTCTTCGCCGCGAAAGCATTGCCGGATAGGGCGATGAATGCGGTGCCGGCGAGAAGCACGGCGGTAATGCTCTTTGTCGTCTGCATGGTGAACCCCTTGGAACCCTGCCGGCGGACCGGAACATATCTACAATATCTGTAATGTCTATCTAGTCAATGGAGATTAGGCCGCTGTAAATAGGGTTCCACAACAGGACGCTGTTGTTTCGCGCTCCGGCAAAGGAGAATTTGTTTGTATTCGTTTGGGTTAGATGCAATCCGCAATCTGCGTTGCTGCGGACACAACGCGAAAATTCAATCGACGCGTTTGCGCCGGCGCCCCGATTTGCGGTCGGCGAGGGCATGCGCCAGCGTGTGATGCTCCAGAATTTCCGCTGAGGCGTCGCGCACGTTCAAGAGCACTCGGCGAATCGCGCAGGTGGTTTCGTCGTCGCAGTCGTCGCATTTGCGATAGGCGGTGCGGCTGGCGCAGGGGCTGAGCGCCAAGGGGCCGTCGATCACGCGCAGCACTTCCGCAAAGGAAATATCCTCCGGCTTGCGGCCGAGTGCATAGCCGCCGAACTTTCCCCGCACGCTGTGGACGATGCCGCGCCTTTTCATTTCCAAGAGGATTTGTTCGAGGAATTTGCGCGGCACGTTTGCCTTCTCGGCGATTTCCGCGATCATGACGGGATCAGTCCCCTGATGTTCGCCGAGGACGAAAAGAGCCTTGAGAGCGTACTTGGCTTTTTGCGAGAGCATGCGCGTGAATCCGGATCAATACTACAAAGTATATCATGTATATGGCGGAACAGTTCAACCGGCATTGCGCGTCCTGACGCTGGCGGTCCTGCTCACGGCCTCCGCCCGGGCGCAAACCGTCGAAACCGTGGTGGTCAGTGCCGCGCCGCCCGATCCGGTCGGCACCAAGGCGTTTTCGTCGGTTCGTCTCGGCACAGAGGATCTCGCGATCTCACCCCAGCTCGACGAAGCCCTGGCGCAGGTTCCGGGCTTGTCGCTCTTCCGGCGCAATTCCTCGCTGTCGGCCAATCCGACCACCCAAGGTGTATCGCTGCGGTCCATCGCCCCTTCCGCCGCGGGGCGGGCGCTCGTCACCCTTGATGGCGTGCCGCAGAACGATCCTTTCGGCGGCTGGGTGATCTGGAGTTCGCTGCCGCCCGAAGATATCGCCGAAGCCACCGTCGTGCGCGGGGCGGGGGCGGGGCCCTATGGCGCCGGCGCCTTGACCGGCACGATCGCGCTGCAGGAAAATCCCGGCGAATGGCGCGCCAGCCTGTCCGGCGGCGAAGCGGGCCAGCGCCGGGTCGCGGCGTCGGGCGGCACCGATCTTGGCGGCGTCGCGCTCTATGCCAGTGCCGCACGCAGCGCGTCCGATGGCTGGATTCCGGTCGGCGTGACCCAGCGCGGCGCGGCCGATGACAAGCTCACCTACGATGGCGGCAGTGCTGCGCTCCGCCTGCAAGCCGAGCCGGTCGCGGGCACGCTGATTTCGGCACGGGTCACCGGCTATCGCGAAACCCGGCATTCCGGCGTCGTCGGCACGGGCTCTGAGACCAGCGGCATGATCGCGAGCGTCACCGCCGCCCATCCCGTCCACGACGATCTCGGCTGGCGCCTGCAGGCCTGGCTTCATACCAGCGACTTCGCGCAGACCTCCGCCTCCATCTCCCCGGACCGCAACACCGCAACGCCGTCGAACCATCAAACCGCAACGCCCGCAACGGGGTGGGGCGCCAATGCGGCGCTGCGCGGCGAGGGGCTCGTCGATTGGGAAGTCGGCGCTGACGTCCGCACCGCCCGCGGCAATGCGCACGAACTCGCCTCCTATCAGTCGGGCGCGTTCACCATCGGCCGCGTGTCCGGCGGCGATAGCGTGGTGGGCGGGATTTATGCCGAAGGCGCCTATCATGACGGCCCCTGGCTCGCCACCGCGGGGCTGCGCGCCGATGCATGGTCGAGTTCGAACGGACACACGGTGCAGACGACCCTCGCCACCAGTGCCGCCACGGCGCAAACTTGGTCCTCGCGGTCGGGTGTGCTGCCCACGGCCCGCGCGGGCCTGCGCTATGGCGACGACGCGCTCTATCTGCGTACCGCTGCTTACAAAGGCTTCCGGGCGCCGTCGCTCAACGAACTCTACCGGCCCTTTCGTCTCGGCAACAACGTGACCATGGCCAATCCGGCGTTGAAGCCGGAAACGCTGTCGGGTGTGGAGATCGGCGCCGGCGGTACGTTCGACGCCTTCACGTGGGATATCACCGCGTTCTACAACCGGCTCCATGCAGCAGTGACGAACGTGACCGTCGGCAGCGGACCGGGGAATTTTCCCGGCGCCGGCTTCGTGCCTGCCGGCGGCCTGCTGATCCAGCGCCAGAATGTCGGCAATATCAATGCGCCCGGCATCGAAGGCAGTGTCACCTATACGGACGGCGCTTGGCGCCTCTCCGCCGCCTTCGATGTTCTCGATCAACGCGTTCATGGCGGCAGCGCGGCGCCCCAGCTTACCGGCAAGCGCCCGGCCCAGGCTCCGCGCGCCACGCTGACGGCCACCGCCGCCGTCAAGCTCACGCCCGCGCTCACGGCCTCCGCCAACCTGCGCTATGAAAGCAATCGCTGGAGCGACGATGCCAACACGCTGCGTCTCGGTTCGTCGGCGGTCGCCGGGGCACGCCTCGAATACGCCTTCGCTGCCGGCTTCGCCGCCTATGTCGCCGCCGACAATCTTTTCGATGCCCGCGTCGCCACCGCCTCCACCGCCGACGGCATCCTCAGCCTCGATGCCCCGCGCATTGTCAGCGTCGGGTTGATCTTCGCGCGATAGCCAGCCGGCTACGCCTGAGTCCCCCGAAGGAACCGCAGCACCGAACTGGCAAATCCGTCGGCTTCTTCGACATGGACGAAGTGGCTGCTGTGGTCGAACACTTCCAGCGTCCGGTGCGGACCTTTCTGGAACGCCGCGACTTGATCCGGCGGCGTGACGTGATCATAGCGGCCGCGGATCATCAAAGCCGGGGCGGTGATCGCCGCCAGTTTAGGGCGCAGGTCTTCGTATAAGGCACCGTCTTTGACCAGCGCTTCGTATTGCGCATTGCCTTGCGCCCATTTTTTCCCGAGACCCGACGCCGCCACCAGCTTGGCGAAGAAGTCGAGCAGCGGTTGTTGATGGACATAGAGGCGCTCGCGTTCGGCGCCGAGCTTCTGGCTGTAGCGGACATAGCCGAGGAGGCGTTCGCGCGCCGGGATGTTCGCTTCGGCCAGCGCCAGAACGGCATCGCTATCGGGCTTGTTGCCTTTCTCGGCCAGCAAGCCGCCGCAAGCCCGCAGCATGCTTTTCAGCGAGCCATCGGGGTCGAGGGTAGCATTCTCGAACACCAGCCCCGACACGGCGGGACCATAGCGCAAGGCATAATCGGCCGCGTACAGGCCGCCGAAGGAATGGCCCCACAGCACCCAGCGGCGAATGCCCAGCGTCTGGCGCAGCGCCTCAAGGTCTTCGACGATGTCGTTCACCGTGACACAGGCTGCCGGATCGGACCGCAGCACGCCGCGCTGGTCGAGGCAGATCAGTCGCGCCGCCGTACCGAGGCGCGGTCCTTGGTACACGCCCGCATCATAGCTTCCCGACCCCGGTCCGCCGTGGACATAGACGATGGGCGTCGCCGCCGGATCGCCGTAGCTCTCGACGTACAGCCGCGTACCGCGCACGCTGACGAGCGCGCCTTTGCTGTCTTGCGCCCGCGCGGCGGAGAGAGCGGCGAAGGCGGCGGCAGATCCCAACACGGTACGGCGGCTCAGCATTCTGTACTCTCATCTGTGATCGCGACGAGGGTATAGGCACGCCCGTCCGCAGCGGCAATCGTGCGCAATCATGCTTCGCGCGCACCCAAGCCCAGCCGTTTGCGCAAGACCTGATACTAGTGCCCGAGCCCTTATGCCGGCGATACGGCGTCTGATGCAATCACCGTGATCGGGCCGGCGGCCGCGTCCTCGGGCGTGAGAAACGCCGTCAGCGGCGCGGTGGTAAGCTGCTCGCGGGCCGGGATCGTCAGTACCGTCTTGCCGCCAGCGCGGATGTGATACCAGCGAACCGGCTCGGCACCCGCAAATCCGGCCTGCCAGCTCACCACCACGCGGTCGGCCAGTTTGGTGGCCTTCACCTCGGTCGGTTGAATCAGGCCCTTTGCCCGTTGCTGGAAATAGTTGGTCGTTGCGCCGAAGGCATCGGCGATGCGTTTCTCGATGGCAGAGCGTTCCTCGGGCGTCATCGGAGCGTCGATGGACGCAGCGATGTCGGCAACGAGCTGATCCTTCGAGGGATCGACGCGGTCGATATGGCCGATGCCGATGATCGCGCAGGAAACACCCGGAAGCGACAGCGGATAGCGGATCATATCGTGGAAGCTGGCGCGCTTCTTGACGTCGCCTACGTTGGTGATGACGTCCGAAGGCCCCTCCGTCCAGTGTGCTCCCTTGCCCACCAGGGCGCCGTCGGCGAACACTTTCATCGCGATCACGCCCATTCCCTTGGCCCGCGCCAGAGGCAGCACGTTGGTCTGGAACGGCATGAAGAGGCGGTCCGCCACGTTGAGCGGCATCAGCACCGTGTCGAGATTGTTGCCGTCGTCGCGGCGGATGGCCTCGGTCAGCGCTTCCGAGGTGTGTCCCGAAATGCCGATATGCCGGATCCAGCGGCGATGCTCCGGATTGAGGCCGGTGTAGTTGGTGCCGTCGCGATAATCGAGCAGCATGGCGAAGACGCCGATCTTCCCCCGCATCTTGCCGCCGCGCGCGTCCATGCCGGTGTAGCGGGCCACGACCTCGTCATGCTCATTGACGTTGTGCATCAGCATGGAGTCGAGATAAGCGCCTTCGGGGATGAAGCCTTTGCCGTCGCCGAAGATTTGGGTCAGCGACCGCTTCAGGTCGTCGAGTGCCGTGCGGTCCTTGGGGCCCCATTCCGGACCTTCGGTGTCGTTGCCATAAATCTGCGTGGTCTTGGAGGTCAGGAACAGCGATTCCCGCAAAGCGGAATTGTATCCGGCTTTTCCGGGCACCAGGTTCAGCCGGCGAAACGCCTCGCCATAATGAAGCTGACTGTCGCCATACATGTTCGACGTGTCGAGATAGGTGACGCCCAGTTCGACGGCGCGCACGACGATGTCGGCCGGGTCGGTGTTCGGCATGTTGTATTGCAGCGCAGCTTGGCCGCCGAGTCCGAACGGGGTGACGAGACGGCCGGTACGGCCGAGGGTGCGCAGCGGGACCATGGGCTTCTGCGTGGGCTCGGCCGCTGCGGCCGGCAGCGATGCGCCGAATGCAGCCACGCCGAACGCGGTGAGCGCTTGTCGTCTCGTTGCCATGGGAGTGCTCCATAGGATGGCGCCGGTGCGGCGCCCGGCGACGTTAGCGCGCGTTGGCGCAACGGCAACAGCGACGGCGCTGCGCCACTTCGTCACGAAACGGCGAGACAACGGCGTGCCGCCAATCTTCCCGTTTTGGCGAGCGCTCCGGACCCGGAACGTAATCCCCTGTGACGTTTGCCAAACCGGATCGGGAAAACCGGCAATACACTTTTTATGCGTGATGCTCGCTCGGACAGAACACGCAGATGTGAAGGCGGGAAGGTCGTTGGACCTTGATGCGAGATCACCGCACGACGTGTCAGCTCCAGATCTTTCTCGATCTGCCGAATCTTTCCTCCCTCGCGGAGCCGTAGCCTGCGAACCGCACGATGTTTGAATGGCGGGGGAGGTGGATCGTCGCGGAGCGGCGAGACGGAGGGGGCAACTAACCAATAGAGGCACGAGATGTACCAGAATCAGGCGCGCACAGAAACCATGGTCGTCCCGCGTCGGACCGGAAATCCACTCTGACCCAATAACTCCTGCTCCCCAATCCTCCCTGTTCAGTTCAGCCGAAAGATGGTCACCTCATCGTGCTCCATCGACGCCAGTGCTTCGTTCCGTGTCATTCCTTTTTCGACGTCGCGACGAGTGGCGGTGAACGCTTCAGTGGCAATCGCCCCCGAATAGAACCTGACCAGTAGCCCAATGTAAGGGAGCCTTAGCTCTTCGCCGAGGTCTCGGAGCACGGCAGTCCAGAGTTCGATGCTATCCGATCCGCCGCCATCTGGCCGCGCATCGGCCTTGCGTTGATCCTCGACAGCTCGTGCGATCTTCGCTTCCGACCACCCTTTGCGCTTCATTCGAGCCGATTCCTTGGCGAGCTTTTCCTCGAACGTATCGGGAATGTCACGGCGAGGGGCCAGGACTGTACCGCAGTCGCAATGGCCGCGAGTGGTGATGAACTGATGCTCCCCATCACGCAGCGCGTTGCGGACCGAAGGATTGTCGATGGGGGACGCCGTACGACCATGCCGCTCCATGATTGCACGCACGGCGGCGGCGTTCTCTGTTGGCGCGATCAGGGTGATGAAATGGCACATATGTTCAGTCTACGCTGCGCAGAAATCGCGTTCTAGGGCGTTCCCGGAAGCCTTGCGGCGTTAAGCGCGAGGGGCCCCGCGGAGCTGCGCGTGCAGGGCCGCTCACGGCGCGCCTACTTCCACGTCTCCTGCCGCCACAGGCCGGCGCCGCCTTTGATGCCGGAGATGTTGGGCACGATCTTGGTGTTCTTCGGCAGCTTGAAGGTCAGGTGTTTGGCATTGCCGCCGCTGATGTAGAGGTGGTCGTAGTGCACCAGGGTATAGAGGAACGGCAGCACCTTCTCGACGCGCTTGTTCCAGCCCTTGTTGCCCTGCTTCTTGCGTTCCTTTTCGCCGATGAACTGGTCGAAGGTTTTGTCCTTGTTCGCCAGCATGTGCGCGATTTCGAGATGGGGCATCAGTTCGCCGTCGCGGAACAGCGACGTGCCGAAACCGGTGCCGAGCGTCGCCACCATCTCGAGGCCTTCGCCCTTGACCACGGCAAAGCCCTGCACGTCGGCATCGTTGGCAATGCGTACCGGTTTGCCCAGCGCCTTCGCCAGTTTGGCCGCGAGATTGAAACCGGCAAAAAGCTCGGTGCCGAGATTGGGGGCGGTGATGACCTTGCCGCCGCGCACCACGCCGGGAAAGCCCATTGCCACGCAGTCGTAGGCTTTGAACGGCGCCACCAGGAGCTTGAGGGTTTTGACCAGGAGATCGGGCGGGCAGGGTTTCGGCGTCAAGACGCGCAAGTGGTCGCTGACGAGTTCGCCGTCGCGATTGAGCACGGCCGCCTTGAGGCCGGTCCCGCCGACATCGATGGAAAGAATACGCGCCGGCATGACAACCCCCAGGGTCTGATTCTGATGCTGGCTCTACAGTAGCGATGCCGCCGCGCGGTCCAAGAGCCAGACCGTCTCGCCCTGTGGACGGAGCCGACCGCCGGGCAGGGACTGATCGCCTTGCCGCACCCGTTTCACCACCTCGGCTTTGTCCTGGCCTGTGACCAGGAACACGGTGAGCCGGCTCGATTCAACCGCAGGGTAGGTGAGCGTCAGCCGCACTTCCGGCCGTCCGTGCTGAACCGGCACGACCCAGCGGGTGCGCTCTTCCAAAACGGGAGAACCCGGCAGCAGCGAGCAGATATGTCCGTCGCTGCCGAGCCCGAGAAGGGTGAGATCGAACAGCGGCCGCGCCGGATCGAGCTCCGTCGCGCCATAGGCGCTTTTAAGGCCGTCCTCATAGGCGCGCGCCGCGGTCTCGGGGTCCGTCAGCGTCGGCATGGCATGGATCTGCTCCGGCGCCACCCGGATGTGGTTCAGCAAGGTCTCGCGCGCCATGCGCTGGTTCGAGTCGGGATGATCGGGCGGCACGAAGCGCTCGTCGATCCAATAGAACCGCAGCTTCGACCACTCGATCCGGCGCAGCGACAGCTCCGCATATAACAGGCGCGGAGTGCTGCCGCCCGACAGCGCCATGCGGAACGGCACCTCGGCGGCAGCGATAACGCCCGCCATCCAATCCGCCGCGCGTAACGCCAAATCTTGCGGATCGGCGAAGATTTCGGTGCGCGGCGCCGTCACGGCTTCTGCTTGCCTTCGACATGGCCGCCGAATTTGGCGCGCATGGCCGAGAGCAGCCGGTCGGCGAACCGCTGCGGCAGCCGCGAGGCGAAGCGGTCGTACAGCGCGGCCGACAGCACATTGGCCGGCACCGCTTCTTCGATCGCCGCTTCGATGGTCCAGCGGCCTTCGCCGGAGTCGTCGACGAAGCCGGTGAAGTTGTCGAGCTTGCCGTTCTCCGCCAGCGCCAGCGCCGTCAAGTCGAGCAGCCACGACGACACCACGCTGCCCCGCCGCCACACTTCGGCGACGTCGGCGAGGTCGAGATCGAAGCGCTCGGTTTCCGGCAGCTTGTCGTCTTTCTTGCGTTCGAGGATTTCGAAGCCTTCGGCATAGGCCTGCATCAGGCCGTATTCGATGCCGTTATGGATCATCTTGACGAAATGGCCCGAGCCTGCCGGTCCGCAATGCATGTAGCCGTTTTCGACACGGCGGTCGCGGCCTTCGCGCCCCGTGGTCTTTTCGATGCTGCCGGCGCCCGGCGCCAGGGTGGCGAAAATCGGATCGAGACGGTCGACCGCTTCCTTGTCGCCGCCGATCATCATGCAGTAGCCGCGTTCGAGGCCCCAGATGCCGCCGGACGTGCCGACGTCGATATAGGTCATCGGCTTCTGGCGCAGTATCGCCGCGCGCCGGATATCGTCTTTGTAGTAGGTGTTGCCGCCGTCGATCACGGTGTCGCCTGCCGCCATCAGGACGGACAGGCTGTCGATCGCATCTTCCGTGATCTTGCCGGAGGGAAGCATCACCCAGACCGCGCGCGGCGGGGTGAGAAGATCGACCAGTTCTTTGAGAGAGCGGGCCGGCTTGGCACCTTCTTTTGCCAAACCGGCCACTGTCTCGGAGTTGACGTCATAGGCAACTACGGAATGTCCACCTCGCATAAGCCGCCGGGCTATGTTGGCTCCCATGCGGCCCAGGCCGATGATTCCGAGTTGCATCACATCTCCTATTTCACTGCTGCTTCGATTGCTCCCCGCAGCGTAGCCAGTCCCTGGTCCACATTGTCAAGATGGACGCGCACAGCACGGCGTCCGCGTTCGACCAGCACGCCGAGATCGCCGGCGGCCTGTGCCGCAACGACCGCGCCGAAGCTGTAACCACGGCCGGGTACCGCAACGTCATTTACTGGATTGGCCGTCACCTGCAGGAACACGCCGGTGGCGGGCCCGCCCTTGTAGGCTTGGCCGGTCGAATGCAGGAAGCGCGGACCGAAGCCGAGGCACACCGCAGCGCCCGTCGCATCGCGCAGTGCCGCGCGCATGGCGTCGAGTTCTGCCGCATGCGCCGCATTGCGCTCGATGAAGGCGACGAGGGCGACGTAGTCGTTGCGGCCGACGCGCTTGAAGTGAGCCTTCAGCACATCTTCCAGCGACGCTGCACCGGCGAGCGCTTTGGCGTTCTTCTTGTCGGCATAGACCGACACGCCGCCGCCCTGGAACACCGGCTTATCGCTGTCCTTGGCGCCGCCCGCTTCCATCAGCTTGCGCGCCTTGACCTTGGCGGCTTCGACATCGGGCTGATCGAACGGGTTGATCTGGATCGCGGCGCCCGCGACCGCGGTGGCGATCTCGAACACGTAGTAGAGGCGGGCGAGCTGCATCGGCTCGTCGACTTCGATCTCGATCACCGGATGGCCGAGCGACTTGAGGGCCGTGACCAGCGCATCGCGGGCATCTTCACCCTTGAGCTTGAGGACGACGAAGGTGCGATCCGGGCCATAGCTGGCGGCCGAACCGACAGGTTCGCCATCGATCGGGATGATGCCCTTGCCGTGCTTGCCGGTGGACTCGGCGATCAGCTGTTCCGCCCAGGCGCCGAAGCTCGCAAGGCTCTTCGACGCAAAGATGGTCAGCTTGTTCTTGCCGGCCTTGGCCAGGGTGCCGAGCGCGATACCGAGCTGGGCGCCGGGGTTGGTCGACGGCGGCGACAGCGGACCGCAAGCGGCTTCCGCGGCCAGCGCGTTATGGACGAACGCCTTGAGATCGATGCCCATCGCCGCGGCCGGAACCAGGCCGAAGTTCGACAGCACCGAATAGCGCCCGCCGATGTTCTTCTTGCCTTCGAAGATGTCGGCAAAGCCTTCGGCCTTGGCGATCTTCTCGAGCGAGGAGGCCGGATCGGTGATCGCCACGAAGTGGCTGCCGGCCTTGTCCTTGCCGACCGTCGTCACGACGCGGTCGTAGAAGAAATCCTTGAACAGGTTCGGTTCCAGCGTCGAGCCCGACTTCGAAGCGACGATGAACAGCGTCTTGGCCGGATCGAGCTTCGCGTTGAGGGTACCGACTTCATCGGGGGTGGTGGAGTCGAGGATGTGGAACTTCGGCGTGCCGTCCTTGGCCAGGACTTCGCGCAGCACTTCGGCGCCGAGGCTCGAACCGCCCATGCCGAGCAGCACGACATCAGTCCAGCCTTCGCTCTTCACCTTGGCGGAGAACGCTTCGAGCTTTTCGAGGTTGGCCTTCGCGGTGGTCGGGGCATCGAGCCAGCCGAGCCACTTGTCTTCGTCGGCGTTGGTCCAGATCGACTTGTCCTTGGCCCACAGGCTGCGGATGTAGCCCTTTTGGGTCCAGGTCTTGGTCCAGCCTTCGACGGCTTCCTTGTCGACGCCGAGCGACCACGTCATGCGCAGCTTCTTGCCGGAGATCTCATCGCACTTGCCGGCGATGGCGCCGTAGAGCTTGTCGGCCGCATCGGCGAACAGATCGACGCCTTCCACCAGCAGCGTGTCGGTGATTTCTTCAAGGTTGATGCCGGCGGTCGCGAGATCGCGCAGGATCTTCTCGGCGCCCCTCAGATCTTTCTTGATCGCATTGGCGGACGGTGTGCCGTGATCGCGTTCCGCCGCAACGGTACCCGGCGGCATCGTGTTGACCGTGTTGTCGCCGACCAGGGTGTCGACATACAGCGTATCGGGATAGGCCTTGTTCTTGGTGCCGGTCGAGGCCCAGAGCAGGCGCTGCGGACGGGCGCCGCGCTTGGCCAGCTTTTCCCAACGCGGGCCGGAGAAGATCTTCTCGTAGTCGCGATAGGCGAGCTTGGCGTTGGCGATGGCGACCTTGCCCTTGAGGGCTTCGAGCTTGTCCTTGTCGCCGCCATTGGCGATCAGCTTGTCGAGCGCGCCGTCGATCTTGGAATCGATGCGGCTGATGAAGAAGCTGGCGACGCTCGAAACCGTCGACAGGTCGTAATTCTTCGGCAGGCCTTCGAGGCCGGCGATATAGGCCTCGGCGACTTTGCGATAGTAGTCGGTGGCGAACAGCAGCGTGACGTTGACGTTGATGCCTTCCGACAGCAGCGTCTTGATCGCCGGAATGCCGGCCGGGGTCGCCGGCACTTTGATCATCACGTTCTGGCGGTCGATCGTCTTCCACAGGTGACGCGCTTCGGTCAGCGTCGCCTCGGTGTCGTTGGCGAGATACGGATTGCATTCCATGCTGACGAAGCCGTCAGCCTTTTGGGTCTCGTCGTAAACGGTCTTCAGG
The DNA here is from genome assembly GCA_023259375.1 of Alphaproteobacteria bacterium. Classification (GTDB taxonomy): domain Bacteria; phylum Pseudomonadota; class Alphaproteobacteria; order Micropepsales; family Micropepsaceae; genus Rhizomicrobium. The sequence goes on along the minus strand of JAHFQC010000032.1, from coordinate 33,612 downwards.
ACATCGCAGGCGGAACGGATGTCGGTGAACGCGAGGTTGTTGAACATTTCGCCGACTTCGACGACGCCGGCATCGAGCAGCGAACGGATTTCGTCGTTGTACTCGTCGCTATGGCCCATCGACTTTTCGAAAATCGCGGGATTGGACGTGACCCCCTTGATGCCTTCTTCGTTCACAAGCCGGGCGAGTTCGCCACTACGCACCAGTCCACGACCGAGATTGTCGAGCCAGGGTGCCTGACCGTATTTTCCAAGTTCCTTGAGGGGGTTCATCATCTGCTCCGAAAAGGGCCAGGAACGGAACGGGAATGAGGCCCGCCGTTTGTCCCGCCAATGCATTAGTCGTCTAACTCTGTCTTATATGGACAGCAAGACATTGGATTGAAAGGTCGCGGGCTATGAAACTGGTTACCTTTTCCGCCGCCGGACAGGCCCACCTCGGGCGGGTCGAAAGCAATGAAATTATCCCGCTGCCGCCGTCGTTTGGCAGCATGATGGATATGATAATTGGCGGATCCAAGCTGCAGGCCCAGGCCACCGCAACCGTTGGGCGGCCGATTCCCCTAAACAACGTGCACTTGCTGCCCCCGTTGCCCCGTCCGGGCAAGATTCTGGCTATTGGGATGAATTACGCCGACCACGTGCGCGAAACGGGTGCGGCAATGCCGACGCGCCAGATCTGGTTCTGCAAGCAGCCGACCGCCGCCAACGGCCCGTTCGACCCGATTCTCCTGCCCAAGGCCTCGACCAAAGTCGATTACGAGGCCGAGCTGGTGGTGGTGATCGGCAAGGGCGGGCGGCATCTTTCCCGCGCCGAGGCGCCGGCCGCCGTGTTCGGATATTGCGCCGGTAACGACGTCAGCGCCCGCGACTGGCAGATGGCGACCTCGCAATGGATGCTGGGCAAGAGTTTCGACTCACACGCGCCGTTCGGCCCCTGGATCACCACCGCCGACGAGATTCCCAACCCCCACACCCTCGGCATCCGCTGTTTCGTCAATGGCGACAAGCGTCAGGATTCGAACACCTCCAATCTGGTTTTCGACATCTGGGACCAGATCGCCCACGTCTCCGAAGTGATGACACTGGAACCGGGCGACATCATCTTCACCGGCACGCCCGGGGGCGTCGGCCTCGGCATGGACCCGCAGGTCTATCTGAAAGAGGGCGACGTGGTGCGGGTCGAAATCGACAAGCTTGGCGCCATTGAAGCGGTGTGCCGGAAGGAAGAATAGCGGATTTCATTATCCGAGCCGCCGCCGCGGTTTTCCGTGCCAGAAGAAGCGGAAGAAGCCGGTCTGCAATACCACCATGGCGAGGAAGGCTGCCGCATAGGCCATGAAGATTCCTGGCAGCCCGAAACGCGCCTCGAACAGATACGCGGCGGGAATTTCGAGCCCCAGAATGGCGAACGCCGACAGTATGGTCGGTACCAGAACCGTACCGTCCGAGCGCATCGCGCCGGTCAGCACGCTGGCGCCGCCCAGTGCAACCAGGCTCCACAACACGTTCTGCAGCAGCCTTGCCGCGGTTGCGGCGGTGGCGGCATCGACGATTGTCAAACCGATCAGCGGCTTGGCGCCGAGCGTCGCCAGCACAACGATCCCGCCGGTAATGGCGATGTTGAGCCACTGGCCGGTTCGCACGATGGTTCCGATCCGCTCTGGGCGTCCGGCGCCGATCGCGTGCGATGACAGGATCGCCGTCGTAATACCCAGCGACATGATCGGCAGCTGAACCCAGATCATCGCCTGGTTGATGGCGCCGTAGATGGCGGTCGCGGCCGGTCCATAGCGATTGACCAGATGGATCAACGCCATTTCGGCCGCGGCCACGGCGAGCATTTGCAGCGCCGCCGGAACGCCGATGCGCAAGATGGCCTTTGCTGCCTTTCCGTCCACGCGCAACGCCGCAAGCCGTCCCGGTGCCAGGGGATGATTGGTGCGCCGCCACCGCCGGACCAGCCACACCGAAGCGATCAAATACGCCGCGATATTCGAGACGGCGGCGCTTGCCACACCGAAGCGGGCGACCAAAATGAAGGTCGGTGTCAGCATCAGCGATGTGACTGTGGCAACCGCCAGCGCCAGTAGCGGCGTGGCGGCATCGCCGACACCGCGGCTCAACGACGTGATCAGCCACAATATGAAAATCACCGGCATGCCGATCATGATCGTGCGCGCGTAGCGCGCCGCTTCCAGCTGAACGGCTGCCGGTGTGCCGAGAGCCCCGGTGATCGCTGGCGCCAACAGCGCGCCGGCAAGGCTGACAACCAATCCCGCTAACAGCGCCATCGCGACCGCCGTCGCGGCGATGGTGCGGACCCTGTCACGGTCGTTGGCGCCCCAGGCCTGGCCGATCAGCACCGTGGCGCCGCTGGCAAGGCCGATGACGGTGGCGAGCAGCAGGAACATCACCGGGAAAAACGCCGACACCGCCGCGATGGCGTTCACGCCGAGAAGCTGGCCGATGTAGATGCCGTCGAAGGCGCCGGATGCCGATTGTAGCGCGTTGGCAGCCGTCATCGGCAACAAGATGGCGAGGAATGTTCGCCACAGCGGGCGGGGAGATATCTGGTTCAAGGTTTGCTTCAGGCAATAGCCCGCCTTCTTCGGAGCGGCATGCCGTTCCGGTTGGTCCGTGTGGGGAGGAATTTCGGTTTAGGGCGTTACCGCACTAGCCAGCTTGAGCGCATACGCCCGGACATCATCCGGCCAATCCGCCATCTGGCGTTCGAGTTTGCTGCGGTCATCGGCGAACAGCGCACGGGTCGCTTCTTCGTAGCCGGGCAGGTCGCCGCCGAGCGCCGACATGAAGCGATACGCGGCTTCTTGTGCTTGCCGTTTGGTCTCAGCGGCGGCGCCGTCCCGGCGTGCGGCTTCCACGAGTTTGCGCAAGGTCACCGATGCGCCGCCGGGTTGTGCCGCCAGCCATTCCCACTGGCGCGGCAGCAAAGTCACTTCGCGTCCGACGACGCCGAGTTTGGGTCGGCCGCGCCCGCCATGTCCCGCTTCTGGTCCGCCTTCGTCGGGCGCCGCCAGCCTCGCCGCGATCTCGGCCGCGGAGCCGCGCAAGTCCAGATCGATGATGCGGGCGTCCTTGTCGTCGAACACCAGCAACGGCCCCGCCGCTCCCGCTTCGACGGCCCGTTTGACCGCCAGAGCCACATCGACCAGCGATCCGCTGGACAGAACGTGCGTTCCGTCGAAGGCCGTGCAGGACGTTTCATCGCTCATGGTAGCTGGCCCGGAAAATTCGCCAGCCTTTTACCCGGGTAATAATGGCCCTGTCAATATCACCCGGGTAAAAATCAACGCGCGCTTTGTCGGGCGGTATGGCGGACGATCTCCGCAATGATCTGCGGCCACGCGCCGGTCGGCAGGTCGTGCCCCATGCCTTCGACGACGACAAACTTGGCATTGGGAATCACGTCCGCCGTTTCCTGTCCCGCGGCGAGCGGAATGAGCGGGTCTGCCGAACCGTGGATGACCAGCGTCGGCGCCTTGATCTGCGCCAGGGCTTCTCGCCTGTCGCCGCGCGCCAGCAATGCGAGGTTCTGGCGAACGGCGCCGCCCGGGCAATAGGCGCGGTCGTAGCTGTTTTCCAGAAACGCCCGGGCGCGTGCTTCCTCGAATGGAAATCCGGCGCTCCAGATTTTCTTCCACACCGCCATGTTATGTTCGATGTTGGCGTTGCGCTCGGCGGGCGGAGGCGCGACGACGGCTTGGATCGCTTCGGGATTGGCTTGGGCGATTTGCGGATTGCCCGTGTTCGACATGATCGAGGTCAGGCTCAGCGTCCGTTCCGGATGCCGGTAAGCGACGACTTGCGCAATCATGCCGCCCATCGATGCGCCGCAGATGTGCGCCTGCTTGATACCGAGTGCATCCAGCACCGCGACACTGTCATCCGCCATATCATCGAGCGAATAGGGCGCATTGATCGCGTCGCCTGCCATCGCGGACTGGATCGCGGCCATGATGTCGGGCACGCCCGCATGATCGAATTTCGTCGACAGGCCGGCGTCACGGTTATCGAAGCGGATGACAAACAAATCCCGCTCCGCCAGGGCGTTGCAGAACGCCGTTTCCCAGAACAGCAATTGCGCGCCGTTCCCGGCAATCAGCAACAGAGCCGGATGCCTGGGATTACCGAAGGTCTCGTACTCAATCTGAACGTTATTGGCTTTTGCGGCGGGCATGAGGCTCTCCTTGTCATCGCGACACTTGGCGAGCCCTATCGGGTCAAACCTTGATCGTTCGCAAAGTTCGTGACGATTGCGGAAAATTCTCCGCTTAATGAACGGTCCTGTGCGGTTTGCTCATCGAACACTGAACGTCTCGGTCAGTAACGGCTGCTACGGAACCCGTTACACCATATCGGCAAAGACGAACCCGTCGCGCTCCACGACTTCGCCCACTGTCAGCGGGATGGGAGAACGAAACATCGGTCCGCCGGAAACGACGGTGTGAAATTCGCCGTTCTCGCCACAAGGATCGACGTCGGGCGGAAGGTCTGCGAGCAAACTGTGATCGAAGGCTCGCCCGGCAAAACGCTTATCCAGCTTACGCGGATCGACACAGGCGAGATGGGCGATGATGCCGTTGCTCAGCATCTCTTGCGCCAGCGCCGCGGTGTCGCGCTGCCACAGCGGGAAAATGGCCTCCATTCCCACTGGTGCAAGCTTCTCTTCGCGATAGGCGCGGATATCCTCCAGGAACAAGTCGCCGAACACCATGTGCCGCACGCCTTGGGAGGCAATGCGGGCCACCGCTTCGGCCATCCGGGATTCGTAAACGTCATTCGGGCACGGGCTCGGCAGCGGGATTTTGATGCACGGCAGTCCCAGTGCCGCGATCTGTCGATCCAGAACAGAACTGCGCACGCCGTGCATGGCGACGCGGTCGTAAACCTCGTTGACGGTCGTGAGAATTCCGACGACGTCGGCAAGTCCTTTGCGGCGCGCTTCGACGAGTGCGTAGGCGCAATCTTTGCCCGAACTCCAGGACAGGAACGCTTTGGGAGGCATTGAGACCTTGTGGTGGTTGGCGATTGACCGCCTCGGATATATCGCGATGCGAAGGAATGGCCAAATCGGGGGCAGGAAAGAATGTCGACCGCAGCATCAATTTTTTTTGTGCCCGCACGCTTCTCCGTTTTCTTTCGTCCCTTCCGCATCTTGCTTCGTAAATGGACAAATTCTGACGCGCTGCTATCTCAGATCGCCTCTTGAAACCGGCGCGCGCATTCCCATTTCCATCCCTATGAACGGTGAGGCGATCCTCGCCGCAAACACGCGCGGCACTGCGCCTGCGCAGCATTCGCAGGACGAGGCGCATCGCTTATGCGGCGCGTCGCTGTCGCATTTTGCGCATGCCTCCGCATTGATCACGCGCTGCGAGGATTTGCTTCGGCGCAAGCACGACTTGCGGATGGTTTGGCTGGCGGCGCGTATCTTCACTGCAGACGCCACGCTCGGCCACGCACTCGGCGACGCCTTGCTCCGCGGCGAGGCGAAAACAGAACCCCAAAGTCCGGCGGGGGGATGGAATGCACATCTTGCGACCTCCGACACGGGCGTGCGCGTGAGAAGGAAGCGCGTTCTCGTCCCGCATGGACCGCGTCGCCGCGGCGCTCCGGCTGGAAATCGCAATGCGTATCGGCACGGCAAATTTACCCGCGAGCGCCGCGCCCTCTATGCCGAGATCCGAGCCTATGTCGCAGAGGGCCGGGTGCTGACGGCAAGGTTCAAGGCACTGGGACATGCCGGGTCGCAGCCCGTCCCGGAAACCAAGCCTCACGACGTCTCCGCGCCCCTGCGTCGCCATCTTTCCGGCTATCGACCGCCGCCGCCCGCAAATCCGCAGCACGGCGTCCGCCCATTGCCGCTAACGGGCCTTTCGCGGGACCCGCTATTTCGGGGAATGTCTCGCTGTAACAACAGCTTGCGGCTATTTGAATGCAGGTTTCCTTCGCGTGGTCCCGTTTCCCGCCGCGCCGCTGCGGAAAGGACCACATTCTTAACCCGCGTTATGCAATATTCCGTGAAGTGTAGCGTCCCGGGACATCCCCAAACCGCAGTTCATCCCTATATTGGGAACCAGTGCGGCCGGATGGGCCGTTTCGTTCGAAGGACACCTCTCCATGGTCGCATTCCTGCGTTGGGCCGGTTCGATAGTCACCGGAGCCGTCAACGGCATCCTCAAATTCATTCTGGCGATTATCCTGATCGCGATCGTCGTGCTGCTGATCGCGATGGGCCGCGGCGATGGCTTGCCGCGCGCCATGGTGCTGACCCTCGACCTTCGCAAAGAGATCGTCGATTCCAACCCGACCAAGTTCTCCATCGGCACCAAGCCGCTCAGCATGATGGATATCGTGCTGGGGCTCGATAGTGCCGAGCGCGACAGCCGGGTGAAGGGCATCTATGTGCGGGTGGGGTCCGGCAACCTGCCGATCGCGCGGGCCGAAGAGATCAAGGCGGCGCTCAAGAAGTTTCGCGCTTCCGGCAAGTTCGTGATCGTGCATGCGCAGGATTTCGAGGACTCTGGCCTCGGCGATTATCTCGCGGCCACGGCGGGCGATCAGATTTGGATGCAGCCGAAGTCGGCGTTCTATCCGGCCGGCGCGGGCGGCGGCGAGATTTTCCTCAAGGGCGTGTTCGACAAGCTCAAGGCGCAGCCGCAGATCGCCAAGCGCAAGGAATACAAGAGTGCCGCCGACACCTACATGGAAAGCGGCATGACCAAGGAGAACCGCGAGCAGATGGTGGCGCTGCTCACCTCCTGGTACGACGTGGCCGTTGCCGACAGCGCCAAGGACCGCAAGGTCGCCGTCGAGGCGATGAAGGCGGCGTTTGAAGCCAGTCCGCAATTCACCGAAGATGCCAAGGCCCGCAAGCTGATCGACAAGGTCGGCTACGACGACGATGCGCTCAATGCGGCGCTGGCCAAGGCGGGCGATGGCGCCGATCAGATTACGCTGGCGCAATTCCTTTCCACCAAGCCGGACAATTCGTACGGCAACGGTCCGCAAGTTGCCTTGATCGAGGCGGCAGGCGAGATCGTCAACGGCAGCGTCAAGCAAGGGCCGTTCAGCAGTGATTCCGTGATCGCCGGTGACGACATGGCGAAGGCCATCCGTGAGGCGGCTCAGGATAACGACATCAAAGCCATCATTCTGCGCGTCGACTCGCCTGGCGGCTCGGTGTCGGCCTCCGACCAGATCCTGGATGCAGTGAAGAAGGCGCAAGCGGCCGGCAAGCCGGTGGTGGTGAGCATGGGCTATCTGGCGGCGTCGGGCGGCTATTACATCTCGCTCAGCGCCAACAAGATCGTCGCCCAGCCGGGCACCATCACGGGTTCGATCGGCGTACTGACCGGCAAGGTCGCATTCGGCAATACCCTCGGGTTGGTCGGTGCGAAGGGCGAGAATGTCGGCGTCGGCAAGAACGCGCTGATCAATTCGAGCCTCGAGCCCTATACGCCGGAACAATGGGAGTCCGTGAACCATCAGGCCGACGTGATCTACGACGACTTCACCCGCAAGGTGGCGGCGGGCCGCAAGCTGCCGCTGGACAAGGTGCTGGATATCGCGCGCGGCCGGGTGTGGTCGGGCGCCGACGCCAAACAGCGCGGTCTGGTCGATACGCTCGGCGGCTTCTGGGATGCGGCCGATATTGCCAAGCAGCTCGCCGGCATTCCGAAGAGCGACCGGGTGACCTTCAAGGTCTATCCGCGCCAGAGGGGCCTCTTCGAGTCGATTGAGAACTTCTTCGGTCTTGGCGACGAGGCCGAAGCGGTGGCGAACTTCAACGCTCTGATGACCGCCCCGATCGCCAAAGAGGCGGTGCGGGCCGTGCGGGCGGCGCCGCATGGCGCCATCGAGTTGCGGGCGACCAACCTGCCGCAGTAGGCGGTTGCCGGCAAAGAAAAAACCCGCCAGTGCGAAGGCGCTGGCGGGTTCACTTTTGAAAGGTGTGTAACGCTTACAGTTTTGCCGTTACCGCTACGAACACCTGGCGGCCGAGCAGGTCGTAGTTGTTGTAGACGTTCGGCGTGCCGGTGCCGGTGATCAGGTTCGACACGATGTAGGGATCGGTGTCGAACACGTTGTTCATGCCGGCCCGCAGCTGCAGCTGGTCGGTAACGTTCCAGGTGGCAGCAAGGTCGATGTAGCTGGTGCCGGGAATGCGGTTGTTGAACGGATCGAAGCTGCCGGCATAGAGCGCCGGTTGCGTGGACTGGTTGGCATCGTATTCCGCCGGGCCGATGTAGCGCCAGGTGACAGCGAGGTTCACGTTCCAGGGCGTGTCCCAGTTGACCCGGAAGTGATGACGCCAGTTCGGCAGCGGCGAGCCGCAGGTGTTGCCGAACAGGCCGGCGCAATCGTAGGTCGGTTCGGTCGAAAGCGTCTGGGTCTTGGCCGTCATCGTGTAGGTGCCGGTCAGGTGGAAGCCGAGATCGCCGGCCCCTTCCAGCCCGAAGGTGTCGAGACCCATTTGATAGTCGGTCTGGAAGTCAATGCCCGAGTTGTTGAAGTAGCCCGAGTTGACGAACGTGCCTTCGATGTAGCCGCCGCCGGCCACTGTCGTGCCGTAGAGCGTACCGCCCGACGTGCGATGGATCAGACTGCAGAACTTCGGATCGCCCGTGTTCAAGCAGTTGTTGAGGGAGATGTTGATCGGAATGCCCTGAATGATGCCGTTGTAGACGTCGATCTTGTAGTAGTCGACGCTGGCCGTAAGCCCCGGGACGGCGGTCGGTGTGACGGTCATGCCGACCGAGAACGTCTTGGCTTTTTCCGGCGACAGTTTGGGGTTGCCGCCGAGCAGGATCGCGCACTGGCCCGATGGGCACTGGCCGATCGAGTTGGTGGATGAGCCGTTGCCGTATTGGGCGTCGGTTACACCGGTCCGCAGGCACTGCTCTTTGGTCGCTGTCGCCGGTGAGGCGCAGGGGTCGACCGAGACGATCGAGGTGTTGGTGACCGACTGCGGCGTGAAGGTTTCCAGGATCGACGGAGCCCGGATCGCGACGTCGTAGGAGGTGCGGAAACGAAGGTCGTCGATCGGTGCCCACTGCATGCCGACTTTCCATGTCGTTGGGCTATGTCCGCTGGTGTAGCTTGAGAAGCGGATGCCGGCATCGATGGACAGATCTCGTGCCATCGGCAGGTCTTGTGCTACCGGCACGCGGATTTCGCCATAGCCTTCGGTCACGTTGATGTAGTTGTCGATCGGCACTACGGCGCCGCCGAAGCCGACGAGATCGTTGGAGTTCTCCGCCACGTCGCCGGCATACGTCATCTTGTCTTTGCGGTTCGAGGCGCCGAGCGCGATCTGCACGCCGTCGTGCGCAAACGGCGATTTGATGCCGTAGGTACCGAGATCGCCCGTGATGTCGATTTCCATGATTTCTTCGGACAGCGTACCGCGGGACGTGCCGTAGGTTTTGAGATAGGCGAGCTGGTCCGGCGTGACGCCGCCTTCCGTGAAGATGTTGTACGGCACGCAAGCGGGGTCTTGTCCGTTAAGTACCGACTTACACGTCGGTACGCCGCCGACCGAGACGACCTGGAGGGCGTTGTTGATCTTCTGGTTGGAGAGATAGTTGCCGTTGTTCTGGTCGACGGTCACGTAATAGTACGAACCGAATGCGTCGTAATGCCAGGCCTCGTTGATGTCGCCTTTGAGGCCGACTACGCCGCGGAAATTCAAATGTTCGTAGTCGCTGGTGCGGCCACCGCCCTCGACGTTTCGCCGTCCGATATCGAGTGGCGTATTTGCGGTGCCGCCTACGCCCTGGCTAGTGCAGAACGCGTTGACTTCGCTTGCGCTCAGCAGCGGGTTGTCGCAATTGACAAACCAGCTGCCAGAACCGTCCGGCGAGAACGCATTGGCGCCAATGAACAAGGCCGTCGGTGCCACCTGCTGGAAGGAACGGTCATCCATGAACTCAAATTCGGCGTAGGGTTTGGCCCAATCGGTGACATCGTAGTGGGCGAACACGGCGCCGTTGAAGCGAGTGTCCTGACGCGACAAGGTTTCGTAGGCATTCGAGTTGAAAGCTGCTGGAGGATTCGAGCCTGCGACCGGACTCGGCAGGGCGTCGCTTCCAACGATCGAATAGACCGGCTGGGCTGGCAGCGTTTTGGGCTCGAAATAGTTCGAGTTGGGCGAACCCGCGCAGTAGGCGGCGTCGCGGCGCGACGCGAATGCGGAGTTGTACTTGATATTGATTTGGCAGGCGGAGAAGTCGCGGTTTTTCATCCAAGCCGGGTCGGCGTTGCGGTAGCCGACAAAAGCCGTGACGTTGCCCTTACCATCGGCCGTGTTGGCGCCGATCGTAATGGAGGCCTGGATCGTACGGCCGTCCCACACATCCTCCGGTGCTTGCGATTGGGGACCTTGAGTGTTTCCGGCAATGGTGCGGTCGATCGTCGACCGCGCAAAATTGTTCGAATTGGTATGCCAATTGGCGCCGTACTGGGCATCGACCTGCACACCCTGGAAATCCTGCTTCATGATGAAGTTCACGACACCGGCCACGGCATCGGAGCCGTAGGTCGATGATGCGCCGCCGGTCAGCACTTCGACGCGCTCGATCAGTGGGACCGGGATCTGGTCAAGGTCGGGGGCCGCGCTGGGATTGCCGCTGTTGGGGTCGCCCAAGCCGAGTCGGCGACCGTTCACCAGCACCAGCGTGCGTGTCGGTCCCAGGCCGCGTAGATTCACGGTCGTTACGCCGCCGGGGCTCGATAGCGGGTTATTGGTATTGGAGAAGTCGCTGGTGTTGCTGACGAAGGTCTGCGGCAGATCATTGATCATGTCGGAGACGTCCGTCGCGCCTTTGGCCTGGAATTGTGCGTTGGTGACGGTTTGGATCGGACTGACCGAGGTCAGGTTCGACGTCGTTGGAATGCGCGATCCGGTTACCACCACGGTTTCGGGCCCGGTCTGTTGCGCCTCGGCCGGCGAAAGCGCCGTCGTCAAAATAGCTGTGATTGCTGCTCCTAGAAAAAGCGAGGAGCGAAGGCTGGTCGTGTTCGTCAAGGGAACCCCCATTTTGCGGTTTTTGGCGATGGCGGGCCCGCCACAGGGCTGTCCCGCGCCTTTGGGTGCTTTTCCGCACCCGCACGCTGTAGGAGGCTAAATTCAGAGCTGTTCTATAGTCATCAGAAGATGCAATTTTGCAAAGATTTAGCTATCGCACTGTGGCGAGAGTGCTTCACAAAATAGTAATTTCGTCTTGATGTGTCGCAACTTCGTGAATGAATGAAATAAAGTTGCCATCTTGTGAGCAGAGTTTGAGAAATACTGCTCCGCTCGCATTTGTTAGAAAGTATTATTTTAAAACAATAGCTTAGTGAATTATCCTTCCTCGGCGGGGCGGAGTCGGTCCCTACTTTCCGTCAAGAAAACTGGGGCAATCGCGTTATGGCGTGCGTATGCGGAGCACCTCTGTTGTTTGGGAGGACGAGGGCGACTAGTAGTGTGTCTGAGAACACACCGTGGCGAGGGTAATCATGTCGGGCAAAGCAGATGCAACAAATGTGAGCGCGCTTACATTTGAGGCAGCGCTGAAGGAGCTCGAGGGAATCGTAGCTCAATTGGAGCAGGGCCAGGTCGATCTCGAGGACTCCATCACCCTCTATGAACGAGGCCAAGCGCTGAAGGCGCATTGTGAAAACAAGCTGAAATCGGCGGAAAGCCGGCTTGAGAAACTGGTCCAGAATAACTCTGGTTTCACCAGCGAGCCGGCCGAGTTGGGGTGAGAATTCGCCCAGCGGATGAATAGATACATCTGCAGACGGATTAGTGCGCGGAATGTACCGTGGCATGGCAGGGTTGTGGGGCGGTCGCCGTAGGTCACCTGCCAGCTTATTATATTGCGGGCGGGAATAACCCTTCTAGTCGCAGGTCATTGAAAGGAAGCGCGAATTGCTTTCTTTATGTATAAGCGTGGTATCGAACGGGCGGCCGCGAGGGTGGGGACAACTGCGCCGGCGGCGCGGTGAGCGGAGCGAGCAAAAATGACGGAATCGAGCGAGACGCCGCTCTTGGATGGCATCGCATCACCAACCGATTTGCGAGCCCTTCCGAAGGAGGCTTTGCCGAAGCTCTGCGGCGAGTTGCGTCGCGAGTTGATCGATATTGTGTCGGTCACTGGCGGTCATCTCGGTTCGAGTCTTGGTGTGGTCGAGCTCACGGTCGCGCTGCATTATGTCTTCAACACTCCGGACGATCGCCTGATTTGGGACGTTGGACACCAGACCTACATCCACAAGCTGCTGACGGGACGCCGGGATCGCATGCGCACCTTGCGCCAGGGCGGAGGCCTCTCCGGATTCACGAAGCGCTCGGAGAGCGAATACGATCCCTTCGGTGCGGCCCACTCGTCGACCTCGATTTCCGCAGGCTGCGGCTTTGCGGTGGCGCGTGACCTGAAAGGCGACAAGAACAAGGTCGTTGCCGTGATCGGCGATGGTTCGATGAGCGCCGGCATGGCCTATGAGGCGATGAACAATGCCGGCGCCGCGGATACGCCGCTGATCGTGATCCTCAACGACAACGACATGTCGATCGCTCCTCCGGTCGGAGCGCTGAGCGCGCATCTTTCGCGGCTGGTTTCATCGCGTTCCTATCGCGATATGCGGCGTCTGGCGAAGCGTTTGGCGCTTAAGTTGCCGAGGCCTCTCGCCATTGCGGCGCGCCGGTTCGAAGAATATGCGCGCGGACTATTCACCGGCGGCACGCTGTTCGAGGAATTGGGCTTCTATTACGTCGGCCCGATCGATGGTCACAACCTCGAGCATCTCATTCCAGTCCTGGAAAACGTGCGCGACATGCAGACGGGACCGATCCTGGTCCATGTCGTGACCCAGAAGGGTAAGGGCTACGCGCCCGCCGAGGCGAGCGCCGACAAGTACCACGGCGTCACCAAGTTCAACGTCCTCACCGGCGAGATGAAGAAGCCGAAGACCAATCTACCATCCTATACCAGCGTGTTTGCGGATGCGCTGATCGCGGAAGCCAAGGCCGATCCTCGCATCGTGGCGGTGACGGCGGCGATGCCGGCGGGTACGGGTCTTGATCGCTTTGCCAATGAATTCCCCGCCCGCTGTTTCGATGTGGGTATCGCCGAGCAGCATGCGGTGACGTTTGCGGCTGGCATGGCGGCTGAAGGGCTCAAGCCGTTCTGCGCGATCTATTCGAGCTTCCTGCAGCGTGCTTATGACCAGGTTATGCATGATGTGGCGTTGCAGAACCTCCCTGTGCGCTTTGCCATCGACCGAGCTGGGCTGGTGGGTGCCGACGGGGCGACCCACGCCGGTTCGTTCGACGTCACCTATCTCGCGACCCTGCCAAACTTGGTGGTGATGGCTGCGGCCGACGAAGTCGAACTGATGCACATGGTGGCGACCCAGGCCCATTACGACGAGAACCCGACTGCTTTGCGCTATCCGCGCGGGGAGGGCGTCGGTTTGGACCGGCCGTTCATCGGAACGCCGCTCGAGATCGGAAAAGGCCGGATCGTGTGCGAAGGTACTTCGATCGCGATCCTCAGCCTTGGGACACGTCTGGCGCCGGCCGTCGATGCGGCGGAAAAGCTGTCCGCTTACGGATTATCAACAACGGTTGCCGATGCCCGCTTTGCCAAGCCGCTCGATCACGACCTGATCCGGCGACTGGCCCGCGAACACGAGCTTCTCATCACGGTGGAAGAGAACGCCGTCGGCGGCTTTGCGGCGCATGTGCTGCAGTTCCTGGCGACGGAAGGCCTGCTGGACGGCGGGCTCAAGGTCCGCCCGATGACATTGCCCGACAAGTTCCAGAACCACGATACGCCCGAGCGCCAGTATATCGAGGCCGGTCTGGACTCGAGCGGTATCGTGCACACCGCCCTGGCGGCGCTGGGGCGCTCCAAAGAAGCGGCAGCCGTCACGCGGTTCGGGTAAATCGTCGTCGCGGGCTTGACCCGGCACTCCGGCAGACACGAGAGTAGGCTTCGGCAGAGGCTCGAGAATTCATGTCCACGCGCGCGGATCTTTATCTGGTCGAACACGGTTTTGCCGCCTCACGGTCCGAGGCGCAGGCCGCCATTCGTGCCGGAACCGTTACGGCAAACGGCAAGCGCGTGATGAAGCCCGCCGAAATGATCGAAGAGGGTGCCGAGATCGCTTACGTCAAGGCGCACCCTTATGTGTCGCGCGGGGCGCTGAAGCTGCTCGCGGCGCTCGATCATTTCGAGCTTTCCCCGGAGGGGCTGACCTGCCTCGATATCGGCGCCTCGACTGGCGGCTTTACGGAAGTCCTTTTGGAGCGCGGCGCCCATCGTGTTTACGCAGTTGACGTTGGGCACGGACAGTTGCGCCAGAAACTGGCAGAGGATTCCCGCGTCGTCTCGCTGGAAGGCACGGATGCCCGCAATCTCACCACGGCCCACATCGCAGAACCTCCAGGTGCAGTGGTGGCCGATGTTAGCTTCATCAGCCTGAAGCTGGCGCTGCCGGCGGCGCTGGCGCTGGCCAGGAATGCGTGGCTGGTGGCTCTGGTGAAGCCGCAGTTCGAAGCGGGGCGCGCGGCGGTCGGCAAGGGCGGCATCGTCAAGGATGCGGCGGCGCAGAATGAATCCGTTGCGGCAGTGATCGCGGTGCTCAAGAAGCACAAATGGACGGTGCTCGGCACCATCGACAGTCCGATCGAGGGCGGCGACGGCAATCGCGAATTCCTGGTGGCGGCGAGGCAGTCGTGACGGCGCTGTGCCGGCATTTCGGACTTTGCGGCGGATGCGTCCATCAGGACGTCGCCGATGATGCTTATCGCGCCTTGAAGCGCGAGATCGTACGCACAGCGCTTGATCATCACGGCATCGCAACCAAGGTGGAGGACATCGTCGAAGTGCCGCCGGGCACGCGGCGCCGGGCCACCATGAAGGCGAAGCTTGAGGGCGGGCAGGTCCATCTCGGCTTTCATGCGGCGCGCACGCACGACATTGTCGATCTGGAAGAATGCCCAGTGCTGACGCCGGTATTGACGGCGCTGCTGCCGGGTCTGCGCGAGATGCTTGCGGATCTGCTGGCGCCGGCCGGAGATGCCGAACTACGGCTGACGGCGACTGACACCGGTCCGGATCTCGGCCTGCGTTGGCGCCGCCCCAACGATACGGCGACGCTGGGTGCTCTGGCGAAGTGGGCGGGCAAACTCAAGATCGCGCGCATCTCGGCCCATGGCGAGACGGTGGTGTCGCTGGGGATGCCGTCGGTGCGGCTTGGCAAAGCGCGGGTCGCGTTGCCGCCTGAAACCTTTTTGCAGCCCACCAGAGAAGGCGAGGCGGTGCTGCAGGCATTCGTCACTGAAACATTGGCCAAGGCCAAGAAGGTCGCCGACCTGTTTTGCGGCTGCGGGACGTTCAGTTTTCCCTTGGCGGAAAAGGCGCGCGTGCATGCGGTCGAACTGGAAACCTCTATGCTGGAAGCCGTGACTGCGGCGGCCAAGGCAACGCCGGGCCTCAAGCCGATCACCACCGAGAAACGCAATCTGTTTAAGCGGCCGCTGACCGAGTTCGAGCTCAATGGCTATGACGGCGTCTGTCTCGATCCACCGCGGGCGGGCGCGTTCGAACAGGCCAAGGTGCTGGCGAAATCGAAGCTGAAGCGCATCGCTTATGTTTCTTGCGATGCGGAGAGTTTTGCGAGCGATGCCCGTGTGCTGATCGACGGCGGTTACACGCTGGTGCGGCTGGTGCCGGTCGATCAGTTCCTGTGGTCGTCGCATATCGAGCTGGCGGCCGGGTTCGTGCGGGCATGAAGACACACGCACTGCTCGCGCTTGTGCTGCTGACGCCGCCGGCGCTGGCAAACGGCTTCGGTGATTGGGCGGCAGTGGTGGTGGCGGGCGACTCCTATTCCGAGGACCAGAAGGATACGGCGGTGTTCGACAACGGACGCCAGACCATCGTCCAGGAACTGAAGGGCATCGGCTTTCAGCCCAACAACATCCGCCAATTCACCGATTGGCCGCAGCGGTTCCACGATGCGGAGCGTTCGACGCCCAAGCGCATCGCCAAAGGGCTCAATGACGTGACGCGCACGGCGAAGGCGGGGTGCATGGTCTATCTCACCTCGCACGGCAATCAGGACGGTATCGGCATCGGCGACGCTGTGCTGAGCCCGAAACGGCTCGGCCGCATGATCGATACGGCGTGCAGCAAACGTCCCGCGGTCGTGATCGTTTCGGCCTGTTATTCCGGCGTCTTCGTCGACCGGCTGAAGGCGCCGGACCGCATCGTGTTCACGGCGGCGGCGAAGGACCGGTCTTCGTTCGGCTGCGGCGCTACCGACAAGTACACCTATTTCGACACGTGTGCGGTCGAGAACCTGCCCAAGGCGGGCGACTTCGTCACCTTCGGCAAACGCACCATCGCCTGCGTGGCGGCGCGTGAAAAGAAGGAGCAGGTGGACCGCGCCTCCAATCCGCAATTGGTCGTCGGCGAAAAGGCTGCGGCTGTCGTTCCGCGCTGGGGACATTAGGCCCCTTTACATTAGGCCCTTTTAAATGTGCCGAAGGCGGGCCCGTTATTCGCTGGTCCGCCTGTTTCGGGGAGTGCCCTCCGGATGCAGGGCGCCCGCAAGGACCGCACTCAAGCGGCCGGTGACAAGCACAGTCTGCAAACCCTGATACCCGCACGATCCAGGCTCTTCCGCGTCTTTGCCGTCGCCGATGCCGCCACCTCCTCGGATTTACGCGGGCTTATACGGTCTTGTGCCGGTCCTGCGCTGGCCTGAACCGTCTGGCGCCCACGCGAGCTGGGCACCCTGGGTCAGTTCTATCTCGACGTTGCTCTACGGGTCGGGACGTCGCGAGGGTCCTTTGCCGCTGAATTTTGCCAAGCCGTCTCCAAGCAATTGTTCTTGCTGAACATAAGAACGAACCATGAACTTTCAAGGGGGCGCGACAATCTGTGCGCGAATGTGAGGCGGTCACATCGACAAAGCCACCCGGGGCTCCATCAATGGTTTCATCGTTGGTTAAATCCGATGCCGGATAGTTCCGTTTCGGGCCATGACAGCGCTATCCGGCCCTGGAGGATCGTCTCGCCATGCACCCGACGGCCGGTCGACACGTCCAACGGACGCTCGTGCCCACCATCTCCATCGCGATCCTGTTCGCGATCGCGGGGGTCGGCTTCTGGAACGACATTCTATTGTTTCCCAAGTTTGCGCAGTTCTTCAGCATCGATCTCTCGCAAGTTCTCTGGATCCAGGCGCTGTATTCGTTGGGCTATATCCTGGCGGCGTTGCCGTCGGCGCTGTTCCACCGCAAATTCGGCTACAAGATCGGCATGATCTTCGCCCTCGGCCTGGTGTCGATCGGGCCGTTCCTGATCTATCCCGCGATCGCGCAGCACGGGGTCACGTTCTTCCTCTTGGCGGTCGTTCTGGTCGGTATCGGCTGGTCGACGCTCGAAACCAGTCTCAATCCGCTGGTGGTCGAGATGGGACGCCCGGAAACCGCCGTGCGGCGGATCAATTTCCTGCAGGCGTTCTTTCCGGTCGGATTGGTGATCGGATTCATCTGCGGCCGCTGGTTCTATCCTTCCGATATGCATCTTTCATTGAACGTTCTGGCCGAAGCCGCGGCGCGGCCTTATGTGATCGTCGGACTGATCGTTTTGTTCATCGCGTTCCTGGTGGAGCGTGTCGAATTTCCCGCCCGCTCCGGCATACGCTCCGGCGGCATCGCCGACGTGGGCAATGAATTGCGCAATCTTCTGGCCAGTCCCGCCATCAAGTACGGCATGGCGGCGACGTTCGGCTGTATCGCTCTCCAATCGACACTTCAGGGCGCAACCTATCAATACGTCATGAAGGAATACGCCGGGTACACCGATCAGATTGCCCAGAACATGGTATTCACCAACCTCGTGGTGTTTGGCGTCGGCCGGTTTGCCGGCGCGGCACTGATGGGGCGCATCGAATCCAACCGGCTGTTTCAATGGGCCCTCGGTTTTTGCGTCGTGCTCACGCTGGGAGCGCTGGCGATCGGCGGCACGGCGGGGCTCGTGTGCCTCGTCGCCACCAATCTTTGCATGGGCATCGGCTATCCGACCGTTTTGGGCACAACCCTCAAGGATCTGCGCTCCGAAGCCAACGTCGCGGCCGGTCTTCTGGTGACCGCGTCGGGGGTTGCCGGTCTGGTGATCCCGCTAGCCATGAACTTCGTGATCGCCGCCGCGAATGTGCGGATCGCGATTTTGATGGCGCTGCCGTGCTTCCCGATCCTGTACTTCTATACGCGGTACATCTTGCAGGTGCATTCCAAAGAGCAGTCCGCATCGTCTGCTGCTTGAGCGTGACAAGTCTTCATCTTCGTCGCAACGACCCTGTGTCTCTGCGTAAGGTGTGCAAACAATATTGATCATCGACGTTGGCAGCCCTCGCTATGTTTGCGTGGGCTTGATACGTTGGCGTTATGAACTTAGCGCCCTTGAGGGCTGTGCCCTCGGACCTCTACATCACAGACCAACTTAACAAACGCGACGAAACGCAGGCGGACTACCTGCGTGAGAAGGACGCGCTGCAGGATCTCGCGGGGCGGATGCTCGATGCACCGGAAGACGTGCTGCCGCGCTTCGTCGAACTCGCGATGCAGATCACCGGCGGGGTTTCGGCGGGTCTGAGCCTTTATGAAGAAGATCCGCCGCCGGGCGTTTTCCGCTGGCGCTATCTGATCGGCTTATTGGCCCGCTTCGAGAATTTCCTCGCGCCGCGCAACGACAGTCCTTGCGGTGTAACACTGGATGTGGGGCAGCCAGTTCTCGCGTCGCATCCCGAGCGCTTCTATAGCTGGATTGCCGAAGGCGGCATCGCCGTGCCGGAAGTTCTGTTGGTGCCGCTGCACTTTACCGGCGCTGAGCCGATCGGCACGTTGTGGATCGTCGCCCCGGCCGAAGGTCACTTTAATGCCGGACATGCGCGCGCGACCGCCGAGCTGGCGCACTTCGCCGGTATCGCGGTCCGCATGCGCGAGAGCCAGCGCCAGTTGCAGACCGCCCTCGAACAGCAGGAGATGTTGGCGCGGGAGATGGGGCATCGGGTCAACAACTTGTTCACGGTAGCCCAAAGCCTGGTGCAATTGACGGCGCGGACGAGTTCGACCAAGGACGAGATGGCGGAGACGCTGGTCGGGCGGTTCTCCGCATTGGCGCGGGCCCATGCGCTGGTCCGGCGGAATTTCGGCGCCGGAGCGGAGGCGCATGGTCACGAACTTCGCGACGTGCTCAAGACCATCGTCGAGCCGCATGAGAACCGCGCCTCGGACGGCAGCCGCTTCACGCTGAACGGCCCGTCGATCCTGCTCGGCGAGCGCTCCTTGAACGGCATGGCGCTGGTCTTCCATGAGCTCACGACCAACTCGGTGAAGTACGGCGGCTTGGCGTCGGACCGCGGCCGGGTCGATGTCGAATGGTCCGAAAGCGAAGACGGGCTTCTCCATATCGTCTGGATCGAACGCGGCGGACGGGAAATCGCCGAAACGCCGGAGCTGAACGGTTTCGGCAGCAAACTATTGCGCGATACCATCACCCGCCAATTCGGTGGTACGCTCGAAAAATCCTGGGCTCGCAGCGGCCTCACCGCGCGCATCACCTTGCCGATGAAGAACTTGATCCACTGAGGCAATTCACCGTTTCCGTGCGCGGACGAACGGCTATTCCCTAAACTTTCACGCTTTCGGGCGGAAAACCGGATACCACTTTTCCGGAAAGCGCCTGGTATGCGTCTGCTACTAACGGTGGAATCGTTGTAACCTCCCGGTCTCCGATCCGAGGAGGTCAGCATGACGAATGTCACAAGACCTTACGATTTGCATCAGCAGGTATTCCTGCTTTCGATCCTCTCCAATGCGGTGAACTCGATCAACGATGTCGGCACGGAGGCGGAACTGTCCGCCAAGCTGTGGACGACGATGTCGCTGCTGATCGGCCTCAACAAGGACAGTATTGGCGATTGGAAAATCGTGTGGGGACCGTCGGTGCGCGAAGTGCTGAAGTTCGGCATCGTCAACAATGTGATGGCGGTGCTGCGCAAACAGGACGAGCGCGACGGCATCGTCTATGTGGTCGTGGTCGGCGCCACCAATCCGGATTCGGTCTACGACTGGTTCGTCGAGGATTTCGCCGTGTTCCGGCAGGTGGATTTTCCCGGCGGACGCAACGGCGAGAAGATTTCCCATGCCACCGGCATCGGTCTCGAAATGCTGCTCAGCCTTTCCAGCCCGCCGGATGGCGCCGTCTGTGAACCGCCGCAGCCGCAGGTGTCGCTACACGCGTTTCTCGCCTCGGTACATGATGCGCGGACTGCCAAGCTGATCTTCACCGGACACAGTCTCGGTGGCGCGCTGTCGCCGGCGCTGGCGCTCTATTTCACGCAAGAGAATTCGCCGGCCGGTCCGTTCGGGCCATGGGGACAAGTGCTCACCTATCCGACCGCGGGCGCGACGCCCGGCAATCAGGCGTTCGCCGATCTGTATGCGGATTATTTCCCGGCGGAGCCGGCGGGAGGGATGCCGTATCGCCACTGGAACACTCTCATATGGAACGACCTCGATGTCGTGCCGCATGCCTGGGTGCCGGCCGATCTCTTGGCGTGCCCGACGCTCTACAATCCCGATCCGCCGCCCAATCTCGAAATCGCGGCGCTGGTGCTGGCGGGCGTGCTGAAGCTCAGAGGCTATGAGTACACTCGGCTCGAGAACGAGAAACTGAAAGGCACCAAGGAGCCGATCAAGGGCCGCGACTGGGCGTCGTACCTGGCGGAAATGGGCGAGCAGCATGTGGCGGCGTATTTCAAGCTGCTCGGAGTGCCGGAGTGGGCGCCGCCACCGCCGCCGTTCCACGCCCGGCCGCTGATCTCGTGGCAGGCCAAGCAACAGCATGTCAACGCGGCGCGCGAGAAGCGCTGCCTGCCGATCATCACGCCCGCCGATGCCGATCCGATGGCGCACCTCGCGCAACGCTATCCGGCCGAACTGTCAGCCGGAAGAGAAGTGCAGGCGGAGTTGAGAGAGTTGAGTGGGAAGTAAGGTTCGGAAAGATGCGCACACGGAGGCGCGGAGATGTCTGCCTCAGTGCTTGTGACCTCCGCGCTTCCGCGTGAAAATAGTCTGGCTCTACTTCTTCTCCACCGCTTCGCCGCCGGCGACGATGGCGGTGCGGATCTGTTCGGCGACGTCGCCCATGCCGGCGGGCGAATGCGGCATCAGGATGACCTTGGAACCCGAGGTTACGCCGATTTCCTTCAGCGTGTCGAAATACTGGGTCATCAGCACCAGATTCAGCACGTCATGCTCGCTGACGGTGCTGACCGACTCCTTGAACGCCGCGATGCTCTCGCGCAGGCCCGCGACGATGGCTAGACGCTGCTTGGCGATGCCTTCGCCCTGCAGGCGCTTCGACTCCGCCTCGGCTTCGGCGTTCTTGACCACTAGGATCTTGTTGGCTTCGCCCTTGGCGGCGGCGGCGACCTGCAAACGCTGCTGGGTCTGGATCTCGTTCATCGCCGCCTTGACGTTGTCGGCGGGATTCACGTCGGTGACCAGGGCGTTCGGAATCTCGAAGCCGTAGGTCTTCATCGAGACGTCGAGTTCGCTCTTCACCGCGGCGCCGATGTCGTCCTTCTTCTCGAACACTTCGTCGAGGTTCATGCGCGGGACCTTGGCGCGCACCACATCGAGTACGTAGGACTGGATCTGCTCCTCGTGATTGTTGAGCTTGTAGCTGGCGTCGGCTTCCGAGCCTTCCAGCACGCGGTACTGCACCGCCACCGCGATCCTGACGAAGACGTTGTCGGCGGTCTTGGTGTCGACCTCGACGGGGAGCTGCTGCACCCGGAGGGAGACGCGCTGTACGACCTGCTCAATCAGCGGAATTTTGAACCGCAGGCCGGGGCGGGCGGTACGCACATAGCGGCCGAACCGCTCGACGATGGCGCAGGATTGCTGGCGCACCGTGAACCAGGAATTGAGTAACAGGAACAGTGCGATAACGGCGACGATGATCAGCAGGACGATGGAAGTTTCCATAATTCAAGCCCCTCTTGCGGCCCGCGGGAAGCGGGACACGTTCCGATTGGAAATATGGGTACGAGTTTCCCTGGCGCCAAGGGGAAAACGCGTCAGCCGTTCTGGCCGCGGTGGCGCAGGGCGTGGTCGGCGAGGGTGATCGCCATCATGGCTTCGCCGATCGGCACGGCGCGGATGCCGACGCACGGGTCGTGGCGGCCTTTGGTGAAGACCTCAGTCTCGGCGCCCGTGACGTCGATGGTGCGCTTCGGCGTCAGGATGGAGGAGGTTGGCTTCACCGCAAAGCGCGCCACCACCGGCTGGCCCGACGAGATGCCGCCCAGAATGCCGCCGGCGTGATTGGCGAGGAATTGGGGTCCGGCTGGGTGGCCGCCTCCGGCCCGCATTTCATCGGCGTTTTCTTCGCCGGTCAGGGCGGCGGCGGCAAAACCTTCGCCGATTTCGACGCCTTTGACGGCGTTGATGCTCATCAGCGCGGAGGCGAGGTCGGCGTCGAGCTTGCCGTAGATTGGTGCGCCGAGGCCGGCGGGAACGCCTTCCGCCACCACTTCGACGATGGCGCCGACCGAGGAGCCAGCTTTGCGGATGCCCTCAAGGTATTCCGTCCACGGAGCGACCGCGGAGGCGTCGGGGCAGAAGAACGGATTGTTGGCGGTCTCGGCCCAGTCCCAGCGGGCGCGGTCGATCTTTTGCGTGCCGACCTGGATCAGCGCGGCGCGGATTTTCACCTCACCGTAGAGCGAATTCAGTACTTTGCGCGCCACGGCCCCGGCGGCAACGCGGGCGGCGGTTTCGCGCGCACTGGCGCGGCCGGAGCCTTTGTAATCGCGCACACCGTATTTGGCCCAATAGGTGTAGTCGGCATGACCGGGCCGGAACTTGTCGCGGATGTCGGCATAGTCCTTCGAGCGCTGGTCGACGTTCTCGATCAGAAGCGCGATCGGCGTGCCGGTGGTCAGCGGCTCGGGCATGCGCTCGTCCTGGAACACGCCGGAGAGGATTTTGACCGCGTCGGGTTCCTGGCGCTGGGTGACGAACTTCGATTGTCCCGGCCGGCGGCGGTCGAGATCGGCCTGAATTTCGGCTTCCGTCAGTACGATGCCGGGCGGGCAGCCGTCCACCACACAGCCAAGCGCCGGGCCGTGGCTTTCGCCGAACGTCGTGACCCGGAACAAATGGCCGAAGGTGTTGAACGACACTTTACTCTCCGGTTTTTCCGGGGCTCATGTCCGGCGCTTCGGGGTTCTTCATGCCGATGACATGATAGCCCGCATCGACGTGGATGCACTCGCCGGTGATCGCCTTGCCGAGGTCGCTCAAGAGGAACATCGCGGTGTCGCCGACTTCCCGGGGCGTGACCGTCCGGCGCAGCGGGGAATTGTATTCGTTCCACTTGAGGATATAGCGGAAATCGCCGACGCCCGAGGCGGCCAGTGTCTTGATCGGACCGGCCGACACCGAATTGACGCGGATGTTCTTCTTGCCGAGGTCTTCGGCGAGATAGCGCACGCTGGCTTCCAGCGCAGCCTTGGCGACGCCCATCACGTTGTAGTGCGGCATCACTTTTTCGGCGCCGTAATAGGTGAGGGTGACGAGGCTGCCGCCGTTCTTCATCATCTTCTCGGCGCGCTGGGCGACCGCGGTGAAGGAATAGCAGGAGATGTTCATCGACAGCGCAAAGTTGTCGGCGGTGGTGTCGACATAGCGCCCCTTGAGCTGGTCCTTGTCGGAGAAGGCGATGGCATGGACCACGAAGTCGATGCTGTCCCAGATCTTGCCGAGCTCGGCGAAGGCGGCGTCGAGCGACTCCGGATTGGTCACATCGCAATCGATCACGGCGGCGGGGTTCAGCGGCTCGACCAACGGCACCACGCGCTTCTTGAACACGTCGCCTTGATAGGTGAAGGCGAGTTCGGCGCCAGCCTCGTGCAAGGCCTGGGTGATGCCCCAAGCGATCGAATGCTGGTTCGCGACGCCCATAATCAGGCCCCGTTTGCCCTTCATCAGACCGCCTTCCGCCATTCTGTCCCTCCGACTCTAAGGTGTTGATCCCACTTGCCCCGAAACGGCGGCGGAAAGCAAGATTTACTGTGACCGCGCCGCAATCCGATCAGAATGGCGGTCAGAAAGTTTATTAAATTCAACGGCTAAGGGAAGATTAAGGCTTCACAGCGCAAGATTATGCCGGTTTAGCGGGGATACCATCTTGGTTAGCGTGACGGCAGCACAAGCAGGTGCGGCGGCAAAGCGCGGGTATTTGCGTGAACTCGGCCTGCCCACGATGTTCGGAGCGATCGTGCTCCTGGTCTCGGCGACACTCCTGTTGGGCGCCAATATATCGGCCCTGCGCGCCAACTTGGCCCAGATTGCGCACGCGCAACAGGTCTTGAACAAGATCTCCGAACTCGAAACCGGGCTGCTCGGCGAGGAGATGATCGTACGCGGCTACGCCCTGACGGGCGATTCCAGTTTTTTGCGCATGCAAACGACCGGTGCGCATAACCGCGAGATTGCGTGCAATGATCTCGCCCGCCTGATGGCTGCCAATCCACAGCGGTTGGATATGTTCCGGCAGGTGATGCGCGACGTCGTCAAACATGTGGAGATTTTCTCCGGCCTCAACGGCATCGGTCCCGACAAAGCGGCGGTTGTTGCCCGCGCGATCGTCGATCCCGGCGTCCGCAACAACATGCGGCGTGTACGGAGCGGTCTGCGGCAATTGCGTGCCGCCGAACTCAACGATCTCGGGGCGCGTCAGCGCGATGTCACCGAACAACTCGGCAAGGCTTTTTCGCTGGCGATCGGCATCATCGTTACCGCCTTCGTGCTCGGCGGTATCGGGATTTGGGCGGCCGAGTTCGCCCATCCGCAAAAACACTGATGCGGCGGAGCCGCTCCGGCTAATCTTGCCTTAATCGTACCCGTCCCAGGATGCCTCGAGGACCCGTTTTGCGGGTCGATACGGCTTCACACGGGGACGCGATGAGTTACGCCGGGAAATCACGGCTGTGGGAGTTCCTCGACCAGGGATTGTTCCGCGATCTCGGCTTGCCGGCCCTAATGGCCTCGCTGGTGCTGTTCGTCTCGGCGATGGGGCTTCTCAGCACCAACATTTCCGAAATGCGCGCCGGCTACGCCCGGGTCCGCGAGACCAACGAGGCGTTGCTCCAGATCGCCATGGTCAACGCCGACATTCTCAGGATCGAGATGTCGGTGCGCGGCTATGCGCTCAGCGGTGATGCCAGCTATCTCGCTTGGCAGGGAATGGCGGAAGAAGCGCTGCAGAACCGGCTGGCAACTCTCGAAACGGCGGTAGCCGATGACCCCGGCCAACGCCGCGATATCGAGACCCTGAAGTCGCTGGTCGCCGTGCACTGTGCGCATTTCCATGCGATGGCGAAGCTGGTCTCGATCGACCGCAATCGGATGGTTGCCCAAATGGTCGACTACTCGAAGAAGGTCAAACGGCGCCCGATCGAGGATCTGCTCGTCACCATACGCACCACCGACGCCCGCCGTCTCGCCGAAGAAGAGAATGATGCCGAACGGCGCGTTGTCGTCGGCTACCGCTATGCCGCCGGCATTGCGATGATCGCGCTGCTGCTGGGCGGTTTGGGTTTCGCGCTGATCCTCCACGATCGGCGTGCGGCGCGGAGGGGGTAATCCCTACTTTCGCGGATCGTAGTCGGTGCGCCAGCGGTGATGGATCGGCCGCGCGTGGGCGCCGATGTGCATCCTCGGCGCGCGCCATTTCTATGATTCCGGGCCTATTTTCGAAACGACCGCCCGCCGATGCGAGGTGAGCGCCCAGTTGTCTGGGCAGGGGCCGCCTCAACCACTGCAGCATTTCGCCTCAGAGTGACGGCGAACCCTAGCTGGCAACCTGCGGTAGATGCATGTTTACTGTGATAATATTTGGTGAAGAGGTGGTCCAGGAACATGCATTTCGCCAGATATGGACTTTGCCTCCGCCGGTTCCAGAAAGCACGATCGTTTGCCCAGCATCTCGTTCGGGCGATTGTCTTGGTGGTTGTCATTGGTGCTTTCAGTAGTTTTGCAGCTGTCGGGGCAACGACATTCTCGCACGCGCGGCTAACCGCCAGCCCGCCCGCAGCCGCCGGCGACAAAGCTGCGCCCATACCCAAATCGCGAGACGAGGCAGCGTCCAAGAGCCGTATCGAGCGCGCTATCGATACGCAGCCCGCTCGCACGCCGGACATCAGGTCGCCGACGACGCCCGGGATCGCGCCAGCCGAAAGTCCAGAGACGCAGATGGTCCGCGAGACATGGATTCACTATTTTAGTGCGGTCGGCGAAATCGTGGCGGTCATCGTCACGATCATCGTGACGTTCCTTTTTGTCCGCCTCGACATCGTGGAGCACGAGCAACTGGCGCTGGAGAAGGGCATTGCCGAGGTGTTTTTCCTGATCGGCGAAGAAGCGAGCTACATCGAGTGGGCGCGTGAGAATTCTCTGGCCGAACATCCCTCAGAATACTTCCAGAAAGTTCCGGAACTTGCGGACGAGGTGGCGGATCAATTCAGTGCGGCTGGCAAATACAAGGAGACGCGATCGTATTTGGATTGGCTGATAACGCGTGGCAACGACAACAGCGCGACTATCGCCATGCTGAAGAAATCGCTCAAGTGCGCCGCGATATACGCCGTCACTTTCTCGCTGATTGCGCTCGTCCTGGTCCCGGCAGCCACGCTGCTGCCCATGAACATGATCACCCTGATCGTCGCCTGGATCGTTTCGATGCTCGTTCTGGCACCGATTCCGATCGCGGTTGTGAAACTCCTGTCATCGCGGAAGTTTGGATTCTCATGACCAACATCTCCCCAGCGTCAAATGGCCCGGCGCCATATCCGGCTCTCCCAGAACTGAAGGTGGCCCTATGGTCCATCCGGAACTTCATGGACGACGAGCCGAACGAAACCCTCAATTTCTTGCGCGATATAGGGGTGAGGACGGTCGAAGTCGCCGGCTTCTATCTCTGGTCGCCGACCAAGTTCGCCAGCGAACTGAAAAAAAGGGAGTTGCAGACGTGCAGCATCCATGGACCGATCGTCCGGCGCGATCGTCCGGTGCAAGCGTATGTCGACTGGGCCACGAGCCGGCTGCAGCGTTTCGGCGCCAGGAAGCTCTGTCTGGAGATGATGCCGAAAGAACTCTATTCGGACGATATCGAGAAAACCGCTGCCATCTACGATGATATGGCCAGGACGATTGTCAACATCGCCAACGCCTTGGCCGCCGAAGGAATTCGTCTCGATTATCACTGTTACGAACACGATTTCCTCCACTATCAAAGCAAGTATCTGCTCGAACGCCTTTTCGCATTGAAGCCTCCGGCAACTTTCGGATTGCAGCTCGACACCTATTGGTTTGCCACTGCGAAAGTTCCTCCGGAAGACGTGTCGAATTGGCCCGTGAAGGTGAACTCAATTCACTTGAATAAGCGCAATACCAGAGGCGAATGCTGCGTGATCGACGGATCCGACTTCGGCACGTGCGAAGCCTATATGCTTCCTTTGATGCGGAGGTGCGATGAAATCGACTGGTTTCTAGAGAACGATCCCGACAACGACGCTCATCCGGAAATGGGCAGCAATTCGAAAAATCTTGTCGAGCAATGTCTCGATGGCTGGCCGAAAGTCTGGGCGACGCTTTTGCAGACGGAAAATAAGACGGTGGCGGGGAAATGACGCGGTCTATTGCAGAGTTCTACAAGAACGAAGTCAAAGAAGCCGTCACGACGGAGCATATTCTTGGCGAGAGCAAGAGTATGGCGCCTATCGCCTTGGACGCCAAGGCGGCCAAGAATTATGTCGGCGTCCGTATCGGGTTCGATAAACGTCATTCGGAACAGTATTATGGCGAGAACGCGCTTTTCAGGAAGTTCTGGCCAAACGGATCCATCGGTGAACAAATCATCTACATCGAAGGGGAGCCCGGGCTTGGGAAATCGACATTCCTGGCGCATTTTTTCCGCTTTTTCCTGCCGAATAAGCCGTTTTTGTCCTTGGTGCCGCCGACTACCAAGGCCAGCGAGGTCCACAGCCGGTCTTGTAAGAGACATATCGTTCTTTATGCCGACCTGAAGCACTGCGATGTCAGTTCATTCCGCAGCAATCTTTTCCGTCTCCTCGGCGAATCGCTCGAGGACGTGGCGAAATGGCACGAGTTGTTGCACATCGATGCGAGCGGGGAAAAGAGCGAAGCCTGGTTCACGAACACCTGTATGAATCTGGCGCGTCAGCGAAACGGCGAAGATCGTGCGTGGTACATCTCGTGGCTCATCGACAATGTCGATCAGCTCGACCCCCGATATCAGCGCGACCTTCTGACCATCTTAACGGACTATGTTACTCAAGAGCTCAGGACCGAGGAATACGAAAGGATGTCCGTCGAAACCGCGCGCGATATACTATGGCGCGTCATCATCCCGGTTCGGCCGGAGACTCAGTACAACTTCAATCTCCATACCGGGGCAGTCGCCAACATAACCACCTTGAGGCTCGATCCGGTCCACCCCGACAAAGTGATCGCGGCACGCGCCGAGGGCCTGAAACGCCACGTCATCGCCAACGAGCGGGAATTCCAGGAGGACTTTCAAGCCTCGCCCGCTTGCCGGCCATGCTGGAACGGCGAGACGGTCGATGAAATCGCAGACATGCTGGCCAGCAACCTGGTTGCTGGTCACAGTCTGGACAGCAATCTCAATGAGACGACCGGGGAGGCGCGGGCGCTTTTCGACGAGCTGGTCGACAATTCGACCCGTCGCCGCTTGACCATGGCGACCAAAGCGGCGCTCAGCCGGTCCTTCCGGGAACGTCTGCGATTGGCGACGGAGCAGCAGTGGGAAGGCGCCAAGGTCTCGACATTCTATTTCCTCGACGGCCTGCTGCGCGGCGACGAAGATGTGTTCAATCCCGGCGAGTCCGACATTTTGAATCTCTACGATCTGGGCGCCTCTTCCGGTTCGCCCTATTCGGTCTTCGTCGGTTTGCACGCCATGTTTCTGTTGAACCAGAAACAACCGTGGTCGGAAATCAAAAAGATGCTTGCCGGGATCGGCTACGACCAATGCGATCTGATGGCTTGCGAGGAAAAGCTGCGCGCCAAGCATGTTATCAAATCGCTGTGGGATCGCGACGGCAGCCACAGGTCGGAATTGTCGCTAGTCGACGGTCATTGGCGGCTGCTGAAGGAACGTGCCTATACGGACAATATGGCAATCGCCTGTGCGCGCCAGTGGGACTTTGCGGACAAAGTGCCTTTCACCGATCCCTTGGAACCCCGCGATATCTTGAAAAGGCTGCAGGCGAGCTTGTGCTTCATGCAGAAGATCGCCGTACTGGAGCAGGCGGTCACCGCCCACTCTCCGACACTCGATGCGCGCGGGATTTCCCGCCACATCCGGCGAGACCAGCTGAGAGAACTGCAGCTTCCCTCGATCACGAGCTATATCGCTAAGGAATATCTCGCACGCGCCCGCAAATTTCCCAGCTACGTCAAACCCCACGAAGCCATGGAACCTGCTTGGGAAGCCTGGGAGCATTGGTGGAAGGAAATGGAAGCCCTCATCGCCGGTGCGGACCTAGCGCATCATAAAACCTATGCCCCGGTCCGGCTGCGGCGTTGACGTGCTCACGGTGAGGCAAGCGTTCGGGTCTGCCTCGCTGGTTTGTGGGCCTTACTTCCTCGGATCGTAATCGGCGTGCCAGTGTTCGGCGAAGCGCTTCAGGTCGGTGTCGTCGTGGTCGGGCAGGGTTACGATCAGGCGCACGTAAAGATCGCCGGTGCGCTCGTGGCCGCCGCCGGGAATGCCTTTGCCTTTGAGGCGCAGCACTTTGCCGGAGTTGGAGCCGGGCGGGATCGACAATGATACTGTGCCAGTCAGGGTGCGGACCGGGACTTTGCCGCCGAGCACGGCTTCTTTCAGGGTCACCGGCAGGTCGATTTTGAGATCGTGGCCGTCGCGGGTGAAGTAGGGATGCGGCGCCACCGCAACGTGGATCAGCACATCGCCCGGCGGACCACCGGCCCGTCCGGCGCCGCCGCGACCGCGCAGCCGGATCATCTGGCCGTCTTTCAGACCGGTCGGGATGTGGACGTCGAGCTGCTCGCCATTCGGGAGTACCACGCGGCGGGTGCCGCCGTTGGCGGCCTCCTCGAAACTGACCGTGGTCTCGACTTCGAAATCCTGGCCGCGCTGGGGCTGCGCCCGGCGGCCGCGACCGCCGCCCATGCCGCCGAACAGGTCGGCAAACAGGTCTTCGGGGCGGAAGCCTTCGCCGCCGCCCGCGCCGGGCTTGTCGCCACGGCCGGTCCAGGTGAAGTGGAAATCGCCGGGACCGCCTTGCTGGCCGCCTTGCCCGAACGGAAAGCCCTGCTCGAAACCGTGAAATCCGCCGGCGCGAGGGTCAAATCCCTTGGGATTGCCTTGGGCGTCGATCTGGCCGGCATCGAACTTGGCGCGCTTATCCTTGTCGCCCACGACGTCGTAGGCGGCGCTGACCTCCTGAAACTTCTTCTTGTCGCCGCTCTTGGTATCCGGGTGATACTTCTTGGCGAGCGACCGGAACGCCTTCTTGATTTCAGCTTCGCTGGCCGTCTTGGCAACGCCCAGCACTTCATAAGGATCGCGCATTCTTTCTCCAGAACCATCCCGGCGGGCGCGCGCCCGACTCGGGAAGCAACCCACTATATATGGTTCGATTTCAAGTCCTGTTAATGGCGTATCGGAACCGGCGCTTCCGAAGATGCCGTTGGTGGGGCTGCCGCCAACGGGGCCGCCGGGCACTGGTTGCCCAAATCCTGCAGGCGCTTTTCCGCCTCCGGCATGCCCGCCCCGGCGCCGATCCGGTACAGCCGGCAGGCTTCCTTGATGTCCTGCGGGACGGCTTTGCCGTCCTCGTAGATCTGGCCGAGTTCGAAGGCGGCGATCGGGTGACCGGCGGCGGCGGCGCGGCCCAGCCAGGGCACGGCACCAGCTTTGTCGGGCGGTCCGGCTTCGCCGTTGGCGATCATTTCGCCGGCGTCCGCTTGCGCGGTGACGAGACCCAATTCTGCGGCTTGCAGCATCTTGCGCAGCGCCGTCTGGGGATCCTTGTCGACGCCCTGGCCCTTGCGCAGCATCACTGCGATATTACGCATCGCAGCGAGGTCGTAGTCGCCGATCTTGCCCCAGATTTTGTAGGCGGCCTTGTAATCACCGGCATCGTAGGCCTTCAGCCCGGCATCGAAACCGGACTGAATCTCTTCGTGGCTCGGCGCCGCGCAGGCTCCCAAGAGAACCCCGTACAGGCACAGACCGATGATGGAGGAAGATGACACCCGCATACCGTGAAGGTAGTGCGCCGCCCGCCCGCTGTGAAGCAGTTTTCCGTCAGATTCCGTGATCCCGCCGCCGCTTTGCCTTTCGGGAGGGAGGTGCTATGCGGGACCTATGAGCGAAATCGGTGGACCTGTGGATGATGGCGGGATTGCGGCAGCGCGCGATCCCTTCGAGATGTTTGTCGCCTGGATGAAGGATGCGGAAAAGACCGAGCCGAACGAAGCCAATGCGATGGCTGTGGCTTCGGTGGACCCCGAGGGTCATCCCGACGTCCGCATGGTGCTCTTGAAGGCGGTCGATGCCCGCGGTTTCGTGTTTTACACCAATTTCGAAAGCGCCAAGGGCAAGCAGATCCTCGCCAACCCGCATGTCGCGCTGAACTTCCATTGGAAAACGGTTCGCAAGCAGGTGCGCGTGCGCGGGCCGGTCAGCGTGGTCAGCAACGAAGAGGCCGACACTTATTTCGGCAGCCGCGCCAAGGACAGCCAGATCGGTGCCTGGGCTTCGGCGCAGAGCCGTCCGATGGAAGGCCGCTGGGTGTTCGAGAAAGAGATCGCGAAGTACGCGCTGAAGTACGGTCTCACCAAGGTGCCGCGGCCGCCCTATTGGTCGGGCTTCCGCGTCTCGCCGGTGCAGATCGAATTCTGGCGCGACCGTCCGTTCCGGCTGCATGACCGGCTGGTGTACCGGCGCGACACGGTGGATGCGCCATGGCGCACCGAGCGGCTTTATCCGTAAGCGTTCGCACGCGAAAAAATTGAAAATATCAGAGCGCTCCTTTCGGCGGGCGGTGCACGTCGCGCGATAGGCGCTGCTCCGTACGAACACCTATGCGCCAAATACGTATTCGAAGGAATCCTGCGGCCGCTCAGCAACTTACGCAGGCCGAAAGCTGCTGCATCGTCGCAGGGAACTTCCCTATATACGGTTATTCAATGTTGTGGGTGCCAACTGCATGCGTGCGTAGCAATGCGGGGTTCCTAAAGTGTCTGAATATTGCAGCAACTTATCCGTGCGAAACAAAGTCGCCGTCGTCATGGCGGGCGTTCTCGCTGCCGCCGCTTTGTTGGGACTGTTCGCAGTTCGCGAACTCTGGCTGGTCAACTCCAATGCCGCCGAGATCCGCGCCGATTGGCTGCCGTCGACACGCGTCCTCGGCGATCTCAACTATGCCGTAACGCGGGTGCGTTCCGCCCAAAGCACGTCGTTGATGGCCGACCCGAGCCCCAAGCAGGAAAAACAGGTCGCCCGCGCCCAGAAGCTCGAGACGGCGGTGCAGGACGCGCTCGACAAATACCAGCCGATGATCAACTCGGATCAAGAGCGGGCCTTGGCCAACCGCATCCAGTCGGCTTGGGCCGCCTACCAGCCGATGTACGCCACCGCGCAGGAGAAGTTGAAGACCGAAGGCCGTCAGGCCGCCGCCGAGTATTTCACCGGCCCGATGCGAGACACCTTCGACGTACTCAACAAGGCCATCACCGACGATATCGCGATGAACAACGCCGGCGGCATCGCTGCGGCCGATCAAAGCGAGAAGACGTTTAACCAGGCGCAGATCCTGATCTACGCCGCCATCGGACTGACGCTGCTGCTTTGTGCCGGCGCCACCTGGCTGTTGACGCGCTGCGTTTCCAAGCCGCTGGTCGAGATCACCGGCGCGATGAGTGAACTCGCCGCCGGTCACCTCACTGCCGAAGTCCCCCATGCCGAGCGCCGTGACGAAATCGGCCAGCTCGCCGGGGCGATGACCACTTTCAAGAACCAGCTCGCCGCCGCCGAACGCGCCAAGGCTGCGCAGACCGAACTCATCGTGTCGAGCGTCGGCGCCGGCCTCGACCGGCTCTCCAAGGGCGACCTCACCCATCGCATCAGCGCCGATCTGACCGGTCCGTTCCGCAAGCTGAAGGACGACTTCAACGCCACGATCTCGCACCTTGGCGAGATGGTGCAGAGGATCCTTTCGACCTCGAACCAGATCACCACCGGGGCCGGCGAAATCTCGCAGGCCGCCGACGACCTGTCGCGCCGTACCGAACAGCAGGCCGCGTCATTGGAAGAGACCGCGGCGGCGCTCGAAGAAATCACCGCGACGATGAAAAAGACCGCCAGCAATACGCGCGAAGTCGACAGCGCCATCACCACCGCGACGACCGCGGCCAAGGAAGGCGGGAAGGTGGTGGAAA
>JAHFQC010000116.1 GCA_023259375.1 Alphaproteobacteria bacterium | reverse complement strand
GTAGAGGCAGTCCTCACTCATGGGACCGGCACTGGGATCGGCGCCGCCTTGTACGCACTGGGGACCGAATTTGTCCGCCTTGCGCACGCCGTTCCATTTCGCGGCGGGCTGGGGCGCACGCCAGCGTAAATCACCTACCGGTGGTGCGGCGAAGGGGATGCCGCGATAGACGGAAAGCCCGTCCTCGACAGTGCCTTCCAACGTTCCTTGGTCCACTTTGACCGGCGCAGCCACGCTCATCGCGCAGGTTGCCGCGATGGCGAGCGCCATCCATGCCATTCTCATCAGTTCCCTCCCAAAGCGGCCTTGATCGGGGAGCCGCTTGTTTGCCGTCATGCTAACGGCGCACCGGGAAATCGAATAGTCTGATTATTGCCAAACGGGGCCGGTCAATTCTCTCAAAGTTTGTCGGTAAGGCGGTTTCGCGATCCACCCGCGAAAAGTGATGGCGCATGTGGGCGGAACGGTCACGTTCCTTTTACCGCGGGAGGCTTGAGCCGCTTCGCGATTTATCAGACATTTATTTCGGCAGTTGCGGCGAGCAGCTCCGTCTTCGGTGCAATAACAATCCGCCGCCGCTCAGGAGGGTGTCCGATGCGTGTATTTTGTGCGGCCGTGGTTTCCGCCGCTTTGTTGCTTATGCCCAGTTTCGGCGCCGCGCCGCAGCACCGGGTTATTCGTGCCGACGTGGCCAAGGTTACCGGCCCGCACTCCGCTGTGCCGCTGGAGGTGGTGGGAGCCGGGCGTGCCGCCGAAGGACTGCGCGCCGATTGGCAGGACCAGCTCGCGACGGTGCAGTCCGAAATCGGATTCAAATACCTGCGCATGCACGGTCTGCTCACCGACGAGATGGGCGTCTACAGCGAGGACAAGGCCGGCAATCCCCAGTTCAATTTCCAGTATGTCGACTCGCTCTACGACGCGCTGCTCAAGCTGAAGATCCGCCCGTTCGTGGAACTGACCTTCATGCCGTCCAAGCTGGCGAGCGGCAATACGACGATTTTCTGGTGGAAGGGCAACACCTCGCTGCCGAAGGATCCCGCCAAATGGGCGATGCTGATGCGTGCGCTGGTGGCGCATTTCAAGGAGCGCTACGGCGAGGAGGAGATCAACAAGTGGTATTTCGAGGTGTGGAACGAGCCCGACATTCGCGGCTTCTGGCCTCATCCGCTTGAGGACTATCTTTCCCTCTACAAGACCACCGCCGAAGCGATCCGGGCCGAATGCGCCAAATGCCGGATCGGCGGTCCGGCCTCAGCCGTGCCTTATGCGGCTGAGATCAAGTTCGAGAAATGGCTGCTCGACAATCCTTCGATTCCGGCCGATTTCATCGCGCTGCACGCCTACGGCGTGAATGAGGGCTATCTCGACGAGACCGGCTTTGCCGGAACGGTCATCGACCCCGATCCCGAGCGGGTCAGCGGACGCATGCGCCACTCGCGCGAATTGATCGACGCCACGCCGCTGAAGGGGCGCGAGCTGCACTTCACCGAATGGAGTTCCGCCTATACGCCGACGGACTACATGCATGACCAGTATCATCAGGCGAGCTTCATCCTGAATGTCGTCAAGCGCGCCACGCCGTATGTGGATTCGCTGTCCTACTGGACCTTCACCGACATCTTTGAGGAACTCGGGCCACGCTTTACGCCGTTCCATGGCGGTTTCGGCCTGATGAACCTGCAAGGCATTAAGAAGCCGGCCTATCACGCTTTCGCGTTCCTTAGCCGGCTTCAGGGCGAGGATGTGGCGGTGAACGACCACGCGTCCTGGATCACCAAGGCGAAGGACGGTTCGATCACGGCGCTGTTCTGGGATTACTCGCCGGTGGTGCCGCCCAAGGACAGCAACGACCAGATCTACTACAAGCAGGAACTGCCCACAGTCGCCAAAGGCACGGCCACGCTCAATCTGACCAGCGTGCCCGATGGCCGCTATGAGGTATCGGTCTATCAGATCGGCTATCAGCAGAACGATGCGTTCACCGCGTATGCCAAGATGGGGATGCCGAAGCAGTTGACTCGGGCTCAGGTGGAAAACCTGAAAAGCGTGAGCACAGGAGCTCCCGCGGCTCGTGATACGGTCGAGGTCAAAGGCGGCCATTTCAGCAAGACGCTGCCGATGCGCGCCAATGACTGCTACGAGATCGTGCTGAAGCCGATCGCGAACTGAGTTGGAGAATTTCTGCAACGAGGACCGCGCGAACCTGCGCGGTCCTTTTCTTTTAAGCCGCGTGACTGCCGGGCCTGTAGCTGTGCGTGCCGCGCGTCATCACCTGATCGCCCGGAACGATTTCGCCGGGACGATAGGTCGGGCCGGCGGCCAAGCGGGCATAGAGCGCCGCAAAATCCTTCGTCGTTTCGGCCAGCAGGGCTTCGAAGGATTCGATGACGAAATAGGAATCCTGGAAGTCGTCGATGCGGTAATCGGTGCGCATGACGCGTTCGAGGTCGAAGCCGATGCGGTCGGGCGAGGGGCTTTCCACGGCATAGACTGACTCCGCGCGTGACGACACGATGCCGGAACCGTAGATGCGCAAACCCTGCGGCGTCGTGATCAAGCCGAACTCGACCGTGTACCAATAGAGCCGCGCCAGATTCTTCAGGGCATTGAATTCCGCCAGCGCGCGCTGCCCGCCCTTGCCATAGGCTTGCATGTAATCAGCGAACATCGGGTGGACTAGCATCGGAACATGGCCGAACACGTCGTGGAAGACGTCCGGCTCTTCGATGTAGTCGAGCTGTTCCGGTTTGCGGATGAATTGACCGGCGGGGAAACGCCGGGCGGCGAGATGATCGAAGAACACCGCATCCGGCACCAATGACGGCACCGCGACAACGCGCCAGCCGGTCTCGTTCTCCAGCCGGTCCGACAGACGTTCGAAATCGGGAATGCGGTCAGGCGCAAGTTCGAGCTTGGCGAGGCCGTCGAGGAATTCGTCGCAAGCGCGACCCGGTAGCACCTTCGCCTGATGTTCGAACAAGGTCTGCCATACGCCATGTTCCGCAGCGGTGTAGCGCTCCCAGTGCTGCGGGATGGTGTAGTCCGCGGCGATGTCGGGATGGCTGGCGCGCAAGTCCTCGATGTTCGGCATTTCAGTCCACCATTCTGGCTTCCGTCTTGGCCCGGATTTCTTCCGCCGTAACGTCGGGCGCCGTCTCCGTGATCCGAAGCCCGCCTTCGACGACATCGAACACGCCGAGATTGGTGATCACCCGATTGACGCACTTCAAGCCGGTCAGCGGCAGCGTGCATTGGTGCAGCAGTTTCGGTTTGCCGCTCTTGTCGGTGTGATCCATGGTGACGATGCAGCGCTTCGCGCCGGCCACAAGATCCATCGCCCCGCCCATGCCTTTGACGAGCTTGCCCGGCACCATCCAGTTGGCGAGGTCGCCTTGCTCGGACACTTCCATGGCGCCAAGAATGGCAAGATCGATGTGCCCGCCGCGGATCATCGCGAAACTCGTGGCTGAAGAGAAAAACGAGGTTTGCGGTAGCGCCGTCACCGTCTGCTTGCCGGCATTGATGAGGTCGGGATCGACTTCGTCTGCGCGCGGAAACGGACCCAAGCCGAGCATGCCGTTCTCCGACTGCAAGGTCACATGCACACCGTCCGGCACATAGTTGGCCACCAGGGTCGGAATGCCGATGCCGAGATTGACGTAAAAGCCGGCGCGCAACTCCAGCGCAGCACGTTTGGCCATTTCTTCACGCGTCCAGGCCATATCAATCTCCCCGCACAGTGCGCTTTTCGATCCGCTTTTGGTAACTCGGTCCCTGAATGATCCGTTGCACGAAGATCCCGGGCGTATGGATCTGGTCGTGATCGAGCGAGCCGACCGGCACCAGTTCTTCGACTTCCGCCACCGTGACCTTGCCCGCCATCGACATCATCGGATTGAAATTGCGCGCGGCATGGCGGTAAACGAGGTTGCCTTCGGTGTCGCCTTTCCAGGCTTTGACCATGGCAAGGTCCGCTTTCAGCCCGGTCTCGAGAATGTAGGTCTGGCCGTCGAACTCTTTGTGTTCCTTGCCTTCGGCAACCACTGTGCCGACGCCGGTCTTGGTATAGAAACCGGGAATGCCGGCCCCGCCGGCGCGGATGCGCTCGGCAAGCGTGCC
The DNA here is from genome assembly GCA_023259375.1 of Alphaproteobacteria bacterium. GTDB lineage: Bacteria > Pseudomonadota > Alphaproteobacteria > Micropepsales > Micropepsaceae > Rhizomicrobium. Next base: position 8,779 of record JAHFQC010000116.1, on the reverse strand, counting down.
TTGCGGGCTGAACTCGATTGCCAATTCGCCAGCCAGGTATTGCCGTTCGAACGTCGCGTTCTCACCGACATAGGAAGAGATCATTTTCCGGATCTGACGCGTGTGCAGCAGGACGCCGAGACCGAAATCGTCGATGCCGCAATTGTTCGAGATCACCGTCAGTCCCTTCACGCCGGAATCGCGCAGTGCCGCGATGAGGTTTTCCGGGATGCCGCACAGTCCGAAGCCGCCGCTCATCACGGTCATGCCATCGAACAGCACGCCTTCCAGGGCATCTCGAGCGGATTTGCGAACTTTCATAACTCTTTCTCCGGTTCTCGCGTCAGGACATCGATCTGACGATCAAGCTTCGCCAAGATGCGATGGAATTGATCGCGTTCGGTTCCGCTCAACGGCTCTACCAGCTGGGCTTCGATCTGAAGCGCTTGCGGCACGATTTTGCGGTAGATCGCGCGCCCGCTGGCGGAAAGGCTCAGCCGGGCGATGCGGCCGTCGCTGGCGTCCACGGCGCGCGCGAGCCGGCCGGATACCACCAGACGGGCGACGGCGCGGCTGACTTGCACTTTGTCCATCGCGGTTCGCGCGGCGACCTCGCGCGAGGAGAGACCCGGCATGTTGCCAAGTGCCGCCATCACGCGCCATTCCGCCGGCGTGAGATCGAAGCGCTCGGCATACTGGCGCGCGATCGCCGCGCTGACGCGATTGGTGAGGACCGAGAGCCGATACGGCAGGAAATCTCCAAGCTCGAGCCTCTCGCCATTATTCGGCATCCGGCTGCCTCGCAGGATGCGCGGCCGCGAAGGCGGCAACCTCCTGACACGCTGCTTCGATCCGCATCATGGTCGGATAGGGCGCCAGATCGAGGCCAACGCGGCGGGCGTTATAGAGTTGCGGCACCAGACAGATGTCGGCCAACCCGGGTGTGTTGCCATGGCAAAAGCGGCCGGTGTCCGGCGAATCCGCCAGCAGGATTTCGATCGCGGCAAATCCTTCCGCCATCCAGTGATGCTGCCAAACCGTCAGCGCGTCATCGTCCTGTCTGAGCCTCTCTTTCAAGTGGCGCAGCATGCGCAGATTGTTGAGAGGATGGATGTCGCAAGCGACGGCAAAGGCGATCTGGCGCACCCGGGCGCGAGCACGCGGCTCTTGCGGCAGGAGAGGCGGCTCAGGATGCACCTCATCGAGATATTCGATGATGGCCAGCGACTGGCCAATGGCGCGGCCATCCTCCGTTAAGGTCGGTATCAATCCTTGCGGATTGATGGCGCGGTACGCCGCCGCGTTCTGCTCGTTCGTGCGCAGGTGCACGGGAATCGCTTCGTAGACAAGGCCTTTCAGGTTGAGCGCGATCCGCACGCGATAGGCGGCCGAGGAGCGGTAATAGGTGTAAAGCCGCATCGCCATGTCACCCTCCCTCGTACCGGGTCACGCTCTGGTCGATAGCGCCGAAGATCGAACGCCTGCCATCCAGCATTTCGATGCGGACCCGATCGCCGAAACTGAGGAATGGCGTTTTTGGTGCACCGCTGGCGATAGTTTCGCGCATCCGCTTCTCGGCAATGCAGGCAGAGCCGCGGGCTGCATCGCGGTTCGACACCGTGCCTGAGCCGATAATGGTGCCGGTGCCGAGAAAACGCGTTTTCGCCGCGTGGGCGATAAGCTGCGGAAAGCTGAATGTCATGTCATCGCCGGCATTTGGGGTTCCAAACGTCTTGCGGTTCAGCGTGACGTTCAGCGGCAGATGTACTTTGCCGTCATGCCATGCGCCGGAAAGCTCGTCCGGCGTCACCGCCACCGGAGAAAACGCCGTCGCCGGCTTCGACTGGAAAAAGCCAAACCCTTTCGCCAGCTCGCCGGGAATGAGGCTGCGCAAGGAGACGTCGTTCACCAGCATCAGAAGCTTGATGTGTTGTTCCGTGTCCGTGGCGCCCATAGGGACGTCGTCGGTGATCACCGCTATTTCGCCTTCGAAATCGATGCCCCAGGCTTCGTCGGCGGCAAGGATCGGATCGGTCGCTCCGATGAAGGCGTCCGAGCCGCCTTGGTACATCAAAGGATCGGTCCAGAAGCTTTGCGGCATTTCGGCGCCGCGGGCCTTGCGCACGAGTTCGACATGCGTGACATACGCCGATCCGTCCGCCCATTGATACGCGCGCGGCAGCGGTGCGGCGCAGGCGGCAGGATCGAACCGCCTCGCACTTTCGGCGCGGCCTTCATTCAACAGCCAATAGACTTCGGCCAAGCGCGGCGCCACCTCCTGCCAGTTATCCAGTGCCGCCTGCAGTGTCGGCGCGATATGGAGTACGGGCACGCAGTTCCTGAGGTCGCAATCGACTACGACCAGAATTCCGTCCCTGCCGTGTTTGAGTGACGCCAGTTTCATGGCGATTTCCAGCTGTCCGCGTAACTGGTGACTTCCTGAACGCAGGCCGCTTCGCTCATGTCGAGCGCATCGCGGGCATCGATCATGACGGCAACTTCGTCGGTCGAACTTCTGACATGCTGCGCGCCGGCCGCGAACGCCTTCGGATGAGGCCCGTGCGTGAAGCCGCTCGGATGGAAGGTGACCATGCCGGGCTTGATATTGTCGCGGCTGAAGAAATCGCCAGCGTGATAGAAAATCACCTCGTCGAAGTCGTCGTTGGAATGGAAGAACGGCACCTTGAGGGCACCGGGATCGGATTCGATCGGTCGCGGTACGAAGGTGCAGACGACGAAGCGGTCGGCTACGAACGTGGCATGCACACTCGGGGGCAGGTGATAGCGATGGCTCATCACCGGCCTTATGTCGCGCCAGTTGAGCTTCAGCGCTGCGATCTCGCCCTTCCAACCGATGGCATCGAGCGGATTGAACGGATAGGTGATGATCGAGAGAGCATCACGGCGCTTCACCACGACCCTGGTCTCGCGCTCGCCTTGCTGTGCCTTGAAGGCATCGTCGAGCGCGGGCGTTTCGAGCGCTGCCGGATCGAAGATCGCATGCGGTCCCAGAATGCCCCGCTCCGGCAGCTTGAACGCACTGTTGGTGGCTTCAATCAGCAGTGTCACAGTGCGCTGGGAGGGCTCCAGCCGCCACATCGTCCCGCGTGGCATCAGAATGTAGTCGCCTTCGCTGAAGGGCATATGGCCGAAGTCGCAGAACAGATCGCCCGCGCCTTGATGCACGAACAGCAGCTCATCACCGTCGGCGTTGCGCGTCAGGTCGCGCATGGGCCGGTCAACGGACCAAATACGCAGTTTCATGGCGGCATTGGACAGAAGCGGCGTGGCATTAAACGGACCTGTGCCTTCATGCGTCGCCGCAACGGCATTGAACGCCCGCGGCCGCATGGGACCTTCGAAACTCGTCCAGCCGGTCGGCGGGTGGGCGTGGTAGACATGGCTCGCGGGTCCGAAGAAGCCGTCGCGGCCGATCTCGCGCTCATAGCTGCCGGCGGGAAGGTCGGCATGGGCTTGGCGCGACGTCATTCCTTCTTTGCGGGGAAGATGGATCCAGCCTTTGGCACTCATGCTGATCGCGCTCCCGGATCGAGAACGCCGCGGCGGATCTGGTCGAGTTCGATGGATTCGAACAGCGCGCGGAAGTTGCCTTCGCCGAAACCTTCATTGCCTTTGCGCTGGATGATCTCGAAGAAGATAGGGCCGATGGCGTTCTTGGTGAATATCTGCAGCAGCAAGCCCTGGTTTTCGTCCGGCGCGCCGTCCATCAGGATACGGTCGCGGCGCAGGCGGTCGACGTCTTCGCCATGGCCTTTGATGCGGTTGTCGAGCCGTTCGTAATAGGTATCGGGCGTGTCCTGGAACGGCACCTCCGCCCGCAGCCGTTCTACCGTCTCGTAAATATTGCTGGTGGTAAGCGCGATGTGCTGGATGCCTTCGCCCTTATAGTCGGACAGGTACTCGGCAATCTGCGACCGGTCATCGGCGGATTCATTGATGGGAATGCGGATCTTGCCGTCGGGGCTCGTCATCGCGCGCGATTTCAAGCCCGTCAGCTTGCCTTCGATATCGAAGTAGCGAATTTCGCGAAAGCCGAAAAGTTTTTCGTAGAACCCGGCCCATTGATTCATGTTGCCGCGATAGACGTTGTGGGTGACGTGATCGATCCCGGTGATGCCCGCGCCTTCGTGGATGAGCCCCTTGGCGGGGTCGGTCGGCACAAAATCGACATCGTAGATCGAGTGCTCGCCGTAACGGTCGACCAAATAAATGATGCTGCCGCCAATGCCTTCGATGGCGGGAATGTTGAGTTCCATCGGGCCGATCTGCCCGGCGAACGGCTTGGCGCCGCGCTCGATCAGCGTGTTGAGGGCAAACGCCGCATCCTTGACGCGAAACGCCATGGCACAGGCGCTCGGTCCATGCGCCTCGGCGAAGCGCGCGCCGTGGCTACCTTTTTCCGCGTTGACGATGAAGTTGGTTTCGCCCTGACGATAGAGCGTGACGTCCTTGGAACGGTGCTTCGCGACGGCGCGGAAGCCGAGCCGTTCGAACAGCGCATGCAGCTGTCCGACATCCGGCGCCGTGTACTCGACGAACTCGAAGCCGTCGGTGCCGATCGGGTTGTCCCACAAATCCGGCATGGCGTTCCTCCTGTTTTCGGAGTATCGAAATGCAGGATGGTTTCATTTGCAAACAAAATCGGATGCAGAACAAACCAATAGAAGTTGGCGCGAGGGAAAGAGACGTAATGCTGAACTAGCGGGTGCGCAGTGAAGTTGCTTCTGCCGTCGAGGCGGGTGCGTCGTTCGTTGCTGCAAACTGGCTGGGCGTGACAAGAAATGTCGGGAGGACAATGGTGCTGCTGGATATGGATTTTGGGTTGGGCGACACCGCGGACGCGATCCGCGAAACCACCGCCCGCTTCGCCGCCGCCCGGATTCGCCCGCTTGCGACCGAAGCAGATGTTTCCGGCGTGTTTCCGCGCGCACTGTGGCCGGAGATGGGGGCTCTTGGTCTTCATGGCATTACGGTCGAGGAAGAATTCGGCGGTCTCGGTCTTGGCTATCTCGAGCATGTCGTGACGATGGAAGAAGTGAGCCGCGCCTCTGCCTCGGTCGGTCTGTCTTATGGCGCCCACTCCAATCTGTGCATCAACCAGATCCGTCGCTGGGGGAGTGCTGAACAAAAGCGCTGCTATCTGCCGAAGCTGATTTCCGGCGAACATGTCGGCGCTCTGGCGATGAGTGAAGCCGGTGCGGGCTCGGACGTCGTGTCGATGAAGCTGGCCGCAGAGAAGGTCGGCGACCGCTATATCCTCAATGGTACGAAGTTCTGGATCACCAATGCTCCGCATGCCGATGTGTTGGTGGTTTACGCGCGCAGCGGCGAGCGCGCGCACACCGCGTTTTTGATCGAGAAGGGCTTCAAGGGATTTTCGGTGTCGAAGAAGCTCGACAAGATGGGCATGCGGGGCTCGGAAACCGCCGAACTGGTGTTCGAGGATTGTGAGGTTCCGGCCGAGAACATCATGGGGCCGGAAGGTAGTGGAATTCGGGTTCTGATGAGTGGCCTTGATTTCGAGCGCACCGTGCTTGCGGGAGGGCCACTCGGCATCATGCGAGCCTGCCTTGATGTCGTTTTGCCGTATGTGCGCGAACGCGAGCAGTTCGGCCAGCCGATAGGTTCCTTCCAATTGATGCAAGCCAAGGTGGCCGACATGTATGTCGCGCTCAATTCGTCACGCGCTTATGTCTATACGGTCGCGCGTGCCTTCGATGCCGGCAAGACAACGCGTTTCGATGCCGCTGGCGCGATCTTGATGGCGAGCGAGAATGCGGTGAAAGTCGCGCTGGAAGCCATCCAGGCGCTAGGCGGCGCCGGATACACGACCGAGTGGCCGGTGGAACGCTATCTGCGCGATGCCAAGCTCTACGACATCGGTGCCGGCACCAATGAGATCCGTCGCATTTTGATCGGCCGGGAGTTGATCGCCGCGTGACCAAGCTTGCCACTCAAGTCGATCGCAGTAGTGCGGTGTTCCTTACGCAGGATAAGCACAACCGTGCTTTGGCGGAGGAATTGCGGGCGAAGCTGGCGACGGCCGCGCTAGGCGGCTCCGAGCGGGCCCGCACACGCCACACCGAACGCGGCAAGCTCTTGCCGCGCGATCGCATCCATCGCTTGCTCGATCCGGGCTCGCCGTTCTTGGAGATCGGCGCGTTGACGGCGAACGGGCTTTATAATGACGAAGCCCCGGGCGCCGGGATCATCACCGGCATCGGCCGCGTTTCGGGTCGCGAAGTGATGATCGTGTGTAACGATCCCACCGTGAAGGGCGGCGCTTATTTCCCGCTGACGGTGAAGAAGCATCTTCGCGCCCAGGATATCGCACGCGAAAACCGCCTGCCGTGCATTTATCTCGTCGACAGCGGCGGCGCCAACCTGCCGCATCAGGCCGAGGTATTTCCCGACCGCGATCATTTCGGCCGCATCTTCTACAACCAGGCGCAGATGTCGGCGGAAGGCATTGCGCAGATCGCGTGCGTGATGGGGTCTTGCACGGCTGGCGGTGCGTATGTCCCGGCGATGAGTGACGAGACGGTGATTGTGCGCAACCAGGGCACCATCTTTCTCGGCGGTCCGCCACTGGTGAAGGCCGCCACCGGCGAGGTGATCAGCGCCGAGGAGTTGGGTGGCGCCGAGACACATGGAAAACGCTCCGGCGTGGTCGATCATGTGGCGGAGAACGACGCCCACGCTCTTGCTCTGGTGCGCGAGATCGTGGGCCGCCTCAATACGGTGAAAACCGTTGATCTCGATCTCGCGTCGCCGCGCCTGCCTTTGTACGAGGCTGAGGATCTTTACGGCATTATCCCGACCGATGTGCGGGCGCCTTATGACGTGCATGAGGTGATCGCGCGCATCGTCGATGGCTCGGAGTTTCACGAATTCAAGGCGCTTTATGGCGCCACGCTGGTCTGCGGCTTTGCCCGCATCTGGGGCATTCCGGTCGCCGTACTCGCCAACAACGGCATTCTGTTTTCCGAAAGCGCACTGAAGGGCACGCATTTCATCGAGCTGGCGTGCCAGCGCCGCACGCCGCTGCTGTTCCTCCAGAATATCTCCGGCTTCATGGTGGGCGGGCGTTACGAGGCCGAAGGCATCGCTAAGAATGGTGCCAAGCTGGTCACGGCGGTGGCGACCGCCAGTGTTCCGAAACTCACGGTCTTGATCGGCGGCTCGTTCGGAGCCGGCAATTACGGCATGTGCGGACGCGCTTTCGGTCCGCGCTTTCTGTTCACTTGGCCCAACGCGCGCATCTCCGTGATGGGCGGTGAGCAGGCCGCCAGCGTACTTGCCACGGTTCATCGCGATGCCGGGACCTGGAGCAAGGATGAGGAGGAAGCGTTCAAAGCGCCGATCCGCGCGCGCTATGAAGACGAGGGCAATCCCTATTACGCCACCGCGCGACTGTGGGATGATGGGATCATTGATCCGGCCCAGACACGCGACGTTCTGGGGCTGGCACTGTCCGTCACGCTGAATGCCCCCATTGCCGAGCGCCCGCGCTTCGGCCTGTTCCGGATGTAGCCGATGTTCGGATCTGTCCTCATTGCCAATCGCGGCGAGATTGCCCGGCGCATCATGCGGACAGCGCGGCGCCTCGGCGTTCGCACCATCGCCGTGTATTCGGACGCCGACGCCGCGCTGCCGTTCGTGCGCGAAGCTGACGCGGCCGTGCGCATTGGTCCGGCTCCGGCGCGCGAAAGCTATCTCGATCCCGAGCGTTTGTTGGAAGCCGCGCGCCAGAGCGGCGCGGAGGCGATCCATCCCGGCTACGGTTTTCTGTCCGAAAACGCCGAATTTGCCGAAGCTGTCATGACGGTTGGCTTGGTTTGGATCGGCGCACCGCCGGCAGCGATCCGCGCCATGGGGCGAAAGGATGCGGCGAAGAAACTGATGGCGAAAGCCGGTGTGCCAGTAACGCCCGGCTATCTCGGTGACGATCAAAGCCCCAAGCGCCTCGAAGCTGAAGCCAATGCGATTGGCTATCCGGTGCTGATCAAGGCTGTGGCGGGCGGCGGCGGCAAGGGCATGCGCAAGGTTGAAGACGCTTCCGCGTTCGCCGATGCGCTGCAATCGTGCTGCCGCGAAGCCAAATCGGCGTTCGGCGACGACCGCGTGCTGCTGGAAAAGTATGTCGAGGCGCCGCGCCATATCGAGGTGCAGGTGTTTGGTGATACTGAGGGGCATGTCGTGCATCTGTTCGAACGCGATTGCTCGCTGCAGCGCCGCCATCAGAAGGTGATTGAGGAAGCCCCAGCCCCGGGCGTGAGCGAGGAAACGCGCGCCGCGCTTTGCGCCATGGCGGTGAAAGCCGCCCAGGCAGTGAATTATGTCGGCGCCGGTACGATCGAATTCATCGCCGATGCGCGCGACGGCGTCCGGGCCGACCGCATCTGGTTTATGGAGATGAATACGCGGCTTCAGGTCGAACATCCTGTCACCGAAGCGATCACCGGTCTCGATCTGGTCGAATGGCAGATGCGCGTCGCCGCCGGCGAGCCGCTGCCGCTCAAACAGAACGGTATCCGGCGCAACGGCTGGGCCATGGAAGCGCGGCTCTATGCGGAAAATCCCGCCGCCGGATTTCTGCCGTCGACCGGGCGTCTCGATCACTTGGTTCTGCCGTCGAATGCGCGCGTGGATAGCGGCGTTGAACAAGGCGATGAGATTACGCCGCACTACGATCCGATGATCGCCAAGATCTCGGTGCATGCGCCCACCCGCGCCGCCGCCGCGCGTCGGTTGGCCGAAGTCTGTGCTGCTGTGGAAA
>JAHFQC010000031.1:13976-48273 GCA_023259375.1 Alphaproteobacteria bacterium | reverse complement strand
GGGTCGGCTTTGCCGGTCTCTCGGAACGCTATGTCAGCCGCGTCACGCTCGATCCGGAGAACCACACGATCGACGTCGTAAAGACCCAAGGCGGTCCGTTCCGCCGTCTCGAAAACCGTTGGCGCTTCACGCCGAAAAGCGAAAGCGCGAGCGATGTGTCGTTCGCCATCGCCTTCGAATTCAAGAACCCGATCCTGAACGCCGTCGCCGGCCGTGCTTTTCAGACCGTGATGCTGCAAATGGCCAGCGCGTTCGAATCCCGCGCGCGGGTGCTGGCTTCAAAATGATTGTCATCCCCGGCCGACCAGCCGTCGCGCGAAGCGCTAAGGCTGGGAGGGGAAGGGGACCCAGGTCGAGACTGCAAGACGACGTCGACGAACCAGCAACAACGGACGCACATTGCCTGAGGCATTGTGCAGGTATCTGTACCTGGGTCCCCTTCCTCTCACTGCGCTACGCGTGCTCGGCCGGGGATGACAAGCAGGCCCGTTACCTTGCCGCGGTGAACGTCACGCGCTGGTCGGACTGCTTCTTGAACTGCAGCGTGACCTTGCCGACCTTGCCCGTCTGATCGACGGCGATCACGCGCACGTTCGAGAATGTCGTGCGCAGGATATCGCCGCGGATGGACACGTCGAACAGGACGCGGTCGTAGAAGGTTTTGGCTTGCACCGCCTTATCCAGCGCGGCGTGGTCCCCGGTCATCTCGAACCAGAACACGTTGGTTGGTTTGGACCAGAGCCAGCGGCCCGAGCGGGTGTCGGTGCCCCACAAGCCGGCCTGGATCCAGCCGTTATGCTGGCTTTCGGTTGCGGCGCCTTTGATGTCACCGATTTTGACGAAACTGCCGTCGGCGAAGGCCGGCGCGACGAGAGTACTCAGAATGAAAGCGAACGCGGCCAGACGATGAGCGCGCATTGGCGTCTCCTCTCCACGAACACTGCGGAGCATTCTACGCCTGTTTGCATCCGAAACGATAGGGACGCGAAAATTCCGGAATCAGAGCAGTTTGAGGAGAAGTCGTAACGCCGCCTCAACCGTCTTTAGCCGCACCATGCCTCGTCCGATATCGCCGAAGCGGTGTTCTTCGTGCAAAGTCGGGCCGCCTTCCAGCGTTGCCGCCATATGGACGAGGCCGACCGGCTTATCGGCCGTACCGCCGCCCGGACCGGCGACTCCGGTCACGGACACCGCCAGTTGCGCCAGTGAATGCTGCACCGCGCCCTCGGCCATGGCGCGCGCCACCGCTTCGGACACCGCGCCGTTTTCCTGAATCAACGCCATCGGAATGCCGAGCAGATCGGCCTTGGCTTCGTTGGAATAGGTGACGAAGCCGCGGTCGACGACGTCCGACGAGCCGGGAATTTCCGTCAAGAGGCCCGCAATCAGCCCGCCGGTGCAGCTTTCCGCCGTGGCGATGCGAAGTCCCTTGGACTTGGCTTCGTTGAGGACGACGGCGGCCAGTTCGGTCAGGCGGGGCGGAAACATCAGATAAATCCGATCAAATGAATCCCGAGTAGGCGAACAGGAAGACGACGATACCGGCGAATACGCCGGCGACAATGTCATCCGCCATAATGCCCAGACCGCCACGCAGGTTCTCGGCTTTTTTCACCAGCCACGGCTTGGCGATATCGAACAGCCGGAACAGCAGGAAGGAAAGCACGAACCCGCCCCACGACATCGCCGGATCGCCCGGCATCGCCGCCAGGCCGCCGATGGCGCAGGTCAACCACTGCCCGGCGAATTCGTCGATGATGCAGTCCTGCGGATCGTCCTTGTCGGCTTCGATGAAATAGCCGTCCGCCACCCAAACGCCGAACAGCGTCGTGATCAGCGCCAGCGCCATCATTCCCATCCAGCCGGTCAGCCACATCACCGGAACGGCGATCACGATGGCGGCGAGGCTGCCGAGGGTTCCGGGCGCCTTGCCGGCGCGGCCGAGACCGAAAGCGGTGGCGAACTGGGCGAAAATACTCATGGCAGGCGTACCGTAGCGATGGCCTCCGCAGCGATGCCTTCGCGGCGGCCGGTGAATCCGAGGCCTTCGGTGGTGGTGGCCTTCACGCTGACGCGCGAAAGCTCGAGCTTCAAAATCTCGGCGATCTTGGCGCGCATCGCTTCGCGATGAGGACCGACCTTGGGCCGTTCGCAGATCACGGTCACGTCGACATGGACGATGGTTCCGCCTTTGGCGCGCAACAGTCCGGCGGCGTGATCGAGAAAGATGGAGGAGGTGGCGCCGCGCCAGCGTTCGTCGGTGGGCGGGAAATGCATGCCGATATCGCCGTCGGCGATGGTGCCGAGCAGCGCGTCGGTCAGGGCGTGCAGCGCCACGTCGGCGTCGGAATGGCCGACCAGACCCTCCGTGTGCGGAATTTTGATGCCGCCAAGCCAGATGTGATCGCCGGGGCCGAATTTGTGCACGTCGAAGCCGGTGGCGGTGCGGGTGTCGCCGAGGCGCGCCGCCAGGAAGATCTGCGCCGTGGTGAAGTCTTCGGGCGTGGTGACTTTCATGTTGTTGGTCTCTCCCAGCGTGGCGACGATTTTAAGGCCGTCCAGCTCCGCCAGAGCCGTGTCATCTGTGACTTCTTCGTCGGCGTAGGCGCGGTGCGCCTTGAGAATGGGGACAAAGCGGAAGCCTTGCGGCGTCTGGGCTCGCAGCAGGCCTTCGCGCGGCACCGTCACCCACTTGCCGTTTTCGAGCTTGCGTAGGGTGTCGGACACCGGCACATGCGGCACGGCCCCGTCGGCGCCGTCTTCCAGGGCGTCGATCACCCCGTCGATCAGGCTCTTGGACACGAAGGGGCGGGCGGCGTCGTGAATCAGCACGTAGTCCGGCGCTTCCGGCTCCAACAGTTCCAGGCCGCGGCGGACGGTTTCCTGCCGTGTCGCCCCGCCGAATCCGACCGGCCGCAGGTTCAGCCCCGCGACGGCGTCTTCATAGAGGTCGGTCTGGTCCGGCCCGATCATCACCTGGACGAGGGCGTCCGGGTAATCGGCAAATGCCTCAAGGGTCCAGCGCAGCATGGGTTTCCCTAAGAGGCGGGCATACTGCTTGGGCAGGGTCGCACCAGCGCGCACCCCCTTACCGGCGGCAACAATCAAAAACGCAAGACGGGGCATGTGCAGGACTCGACTGGCGGAAAAGCGGCTCTGGATACGGCATCCCCGGCCGAGTTCCTAGCCTGCGACGTTCGGATGCGGTAAACATGCCCTAGGGAGTGCAATTTGCCAGTTGCACACTTTGGCAGCACAGGCCTATCATGCTCAAGTATTAGGCATGGACACTTTCGTGGCCGCACACCCCTTTGATCTTCCAGCGACTGCCCAAATTGCCAGCGCGCTCCCGATGCCGGTGATCGTCGTTGGACCGCAGTTGCAGATCGTCTTCGTCAATCCCGCCGCCGAACAATTCTTCTCGACCGGCGCGGGACACCTGCAAAAGCAAACCCTCAAGGATCTCATCCCGTTCGGCAGTCCGGTGCTGCAACTGGTCGGGCAGGCGCTCGAACGCCGCGCTTCGGTAAACGAGCGCCATGTCGATCTGACGACGCCCCGTCATGGCGATCATGTCGCCGACGTCACCGTCAGCCCCCTGATCGAGCCGGAGGGAACCGTCGTCATTACCCTGCAGGAGCGCAGCCTGGCGCAGCGCATCGACAAACAACTGATCGCCCGCGGCGCGGTGCGGTCGATGCACGGCATGGCCTCGGTCCTGGCGCATGAGATCAAGAACCCGCTCGCCGGTATCCGCGGCGCGGCGCAATTGATCGAAGAACAGCTTCCGCCGGACGACCGCGAACTGACACAGCTCATCCAGTCGGAGACCGACCGCATCCGCGGCCTGATCGACCGGTTCGAGAGTTTCGGTGACACCCGCAGCTTCCCGCGCGCGCCGGTCAACATCCACGAAGTGCTCGATCGCGTCCGCCGCGTGGCGGAGTCGAGCTTCGGGCGCAACGTGAAATTCATCGAGAGTTTCGATCCGTCGCTGCCACGCGTGCTCGGCGACCACGACCAGCTCATCCAGGTGTTCCTGAATCTGGTGCGCAACGCGACCGATGCGCTGCCGGAGCAGGGCGGCGAGATCACGCTGACCACCGGCTATCGTCCCGGCGTGAAGTTCGGCGCGGCCGTTTCGGGTGAGCGGGTCAGCCTGCCGCTCGAAGTCACCGTCCGCGACAACGGCCAGGGCATCCCGGCCGATCTGATGCCCTACATCTTCGATCCTTTCGTGACCACCAAGCGCGGCGGCTCCGGCCTCGGACTGGCGCTGGTGGCGAAAATCATTGGCGACCATGGCGGCGTGATCGAATGCGATTCCGTGCCGCGCCGGACCGTCTTCCGCATCCTTCTGCCGAAGGCGACGACCGGAGTTGAGGAGACGACGAATGCCTGACGGCACTATTCTGATTGCCGACGACGATTCCGCCATCCGCACGGTGCTGAACCAAGCACTCGGACGCGCCGGTTACAGTGTCCGCACCACCGGCACTGCCGCCGGTCTGTGGCGCTGGGTTTCGGCCGGCGACGGCAACCTCGTCATCACCGATGTGGTTCTGCCCGACGAAAACGGCTTCGACCTGATCCCGCGCATCAAGCGGCTTCGTCCCGATCTGCCGATCGTGGTGATGAGCGCCCAGAACACGATCCTCACCGCGATCACCGCCGCCGAGCGCGGCGCCTTCGATTATTTGCCCAAGCCGTTCGACCTCAAGGAACTCACCTCGGTCGTGCAGCGGGCCCTGGCCGTACCGCAGAAGTCGCCGCGCGAATTGGCGGCGGCCGAAGCCGAAAGCGAAGAAAACGGCTTGCCGCTGATCGGCCGCTCGGCCGCGATGCAGGAAATCTATCGCGTCATCGCGCGCCTGACCCAGACCGACCTCACCGTGATGATCATGGGCGAGAGCGGCACCGGCAAGGAACTGGTCGCCCGCGCCCTGCACGATTACGGCAAGCGCCGGCACGGCACCTTCGTTGCCGTGAACATGGCGGCGATCCCGAAAGAGCTGGTCGAAAGCGAGCTGTTCGGCCACGAGCGCGGCGCCTTCACCGGCGCCACCAACCGCGGCATCGGCCGTTTCGAGCAGGCCGAAGGCGGCACCCTGTTCCTCGACGAAATCGGCGACATGCCGCTCGAGGCGCAGACCCGTTTGCTGCGCGTCTTGCAGCAAGGCGAATACACCACCGTCGGCGGCCGCACGCCGATCAAGACCGACGTCCGCATCATCGCCGCCACCAACCGCGATCTGCGCCAGCTGATCCAGCAAGGCCTGTTCCGCGAGGACCTGTATTACCGCCTCAACGTTGTGCCGCTGCGCCTGCCGCCGCTGCGCGAACGCGCCGAGGACATTCCGGACCTCGTCCGCCATTTCCTGCGCAAGGCGGAAGAAGAGGGCCTGCCGACCAAGCATCTCGATCCCGAAGCGCTCGATCTGCTGCGCCATCACCGCTGGCCCGGCAACGTGCGCGAGCTGGAGAACCTGATCCGCCGTCTCGCGGTACTGCATGCCGGCGACACCATTCCCGCCGCCGCCGTTGCCGCCGAACTGAAAGAGCCGGCCAAGTCCTCTAGCGCCGAAGACGGCGAGGAACCGGTGTCCCTCAGCGCCGCGGTCGAGCGTCACCTGACCAAGTATTTCGCCACCCATGGCGACCGCCTGCCGCCTCCGGGCCTCTATGACCGGGTGCTGCAGGAGATTGAGCGGCCGCTTCTGTCGATCTGCCTCGCCGCCACCAGGGGCAACCAGATCCGGGCGGCGCACCTGTTGGGCCTCAACCGGAACACCCTGCGCAAGAAGATCCGCGACCTGGGTCTGGAAGTGATTCGAGGCCTGAAAGCCGAGTAGACAGCGTTCACTGAGGCCGTCGCGGGGGTGCGTCAGGTCTCAGACCGGTGGCGGGGGCGAGGGGGCCTCCGCACACCGTGCCCATTTGCCCGCCACGAAATCGCCTTGAAATTAACCCTAACCGTCATCACTCACCATTGCATTCTTGCAACAGGTGGCGAGTGCGTTACACTGTGTCTTTCCGGAGCGGTTGGCGGAGCTTAGCACCGCCCCGGCTCTCAGCGGTTGGGTATGGTTGGATCAAACGTCGTAAAAACCTCGAGATCTGGAGGGCTATCGGGCTTTGCCTGGTTAGCCATAGGCATGGCGCTGCTCGGCTTGGCCGTGAGCGGCTACCTGTTTTACGTGACCCTCAGCCGAGGCTCCGAGCTGTCGCCGGTGATGGCGATCATCCTTGCTATTTTTCTGTTCACGATGGTGCTGGGACTGGGCACGCTGGTCGCCTGGGGCATGGTGCGGCTGTGGTCGGAGCGGCGGTCGGGACGGGCGGGTGCGCGGCTGCGCTCGCGCTTGGTCGGTACCTTCTCGCTGGTCGCCATCGTGCCCACGATCTTCGTCGCGATCTTCGCCGCGGTGACGCTGAACCTCGGCCTGGAGTCGTGGTTCTCCAGCCACGTCAAAGACGCGCTGCGCGGCGCCATCAAGGTGGCCGAAGCTTACGAAAGTGAACACGAGCGCGGCCTGACCACCGATGCGCGCGATATCGTCAACGCGCTGCAGGCGGACACCGAAATCTTCAACTGGAAGTCGGACAAGGTTCAGGTCGACCTGCTGTTCACCAAGCTCGCCGACATGACGCGCAATCACGGTCTCAACGCGTCGTTCGTGATCGATTCCCGCGGGCACATCCTGTCGTCCAGTGTGCCGATCACCGAACGTCGCGCCGACTTGGCCACGCCGCCCAAGCCCAAGGCGGAAGCATGGGCCTATGCCCGCGAAGGCACCATCGTCGTCGACGGTGATCCCGATCGCGGCATCGTCTATGCGATGGTGCGGCTGACCCGGCTCAATGACGCCTACATCATCCTGGTGCGCGTCGTCGATCCGAAGGTGATCGGCTACTACAATCACACGCTTGACGTCGCCGCGGAATACAGGTCGCTGGAGCATCAGCGCTCCAGCGTGCTGCGCAATTTCGCGCTGCTGTACGCCGCCGTCGCGCTGGTCATGCTGCTGGCCGCGATCTGGCTCGGTCTCGGCTCCGCCAATCGCATCGTGCGCCCGATCTCGCGCCTGATCGGCGCCGCCGAGCGGATTTCCGAAGGCGACCTCAAAGCCCAGGTCACGATCGAGAAGGACGACGACGAGCTTGCCAATCTCGGCCACGCCTTCAACCGCATGACCGGCCAGCTCGATGCCCAGCGCGAAGCGCTGATCGCCGCCAACCGCCAGATCGACGATCGTCGCCGCTTTACCGAAACGGTGCTGGCGGGCGTGTCGGCCGGCGTCGTCGGTGTCGATGCCGACGGCAAGATCACCATCGTCAACCGCGCCGCCGCGCGCCTGCTCAATGCTGCGCCGGACGAACTCGAAGGCCAGCATTATGCCGAAGCGGTGCCCGAACTGTCGGCCCTGATCCGCCGCGCCATCACCGAGCCGGTCGGCCGTTCCTCGGGCGAGGTCACGGTGAAGCGCGGCACCGGAACGCGTCAGCTCTCGGTGCAGGTGACAAGCGAGCACGGTTCCCATTCGACCGGTTTCGTCGCCACCTTCGACGACATCACCGACCTGGTCTCGGCGCAGCGCACCGCCGCCTGGGCCGACGTCGCCCGCCGCATCGCCCACGAGATCAAGAATCCGCTGACCCCGATCCAGCTTTCGGCTGAGCGTCTGAAACGCAAATACCTCGGCATGGTCGGCGAGGACACCGCCGTGTTCGAGCAATGCACCTCGACCATCATCCGTCAGGTCGGCGATATCGGCCGCATGGTCGACGAATTCTCGTCCTTCGCGCGCATGCCGACTCCGGTGATGCGCAAGGAATGCGCCCAGGAACTGTTATTGCAGCCGCTGTTCTTGCAGCGTGAGGCGCACCCGGAAATCACCTTCGAATCCAACTTGCCGAAAGACATGATCTATTTCGAGGGCGACGGGCGTCTCATTTCGCAAGCTCTCACCAACATCATCAAAAACGCTACGGAAGGTATCGCGTCGCGTTTCGACAAGGGCGACGACACGCCGGGAAAAATTTCGGTCGCCATAGAAACGACCGACTCGAGCGTTGCTTTCCGCGTTACCGACAACGGCATCGGCCTTCCGGCCGAACATCGCAATCGCCTGACCGAGCCGTATGTCACCACGCGTGCGAAGGGCACCGGCCTCGGCCTCGCCATCGTGCGCAAAGTCATGGAGGATCATGGCGGCGAGATTCTCCTCGAAGACGCCGCGGACGACGGGAAGGGCGCGAAGGTCTCCCTCGTGCTCCCCCTGAAACAGAAAACTGTGCGTGAAAAAGGTCTGATCGATGAGCAAACACGGATTGCCTCTCGCGTCTGAAATCCTGGTCGTTGACGACGAGGAGGACATTCGCGATCTCATCGCCGGGATTCTCGGCGACGAGGGGTATGAAACGCGGGTTGCGGCCGACAGCGATACCGCACTCGCGGCCGTGCGTCTCAGGCGGCCCCAGTTGGTCGTGCTCGATATCTGGCTGCAAGGCTCGCGCCTCGACGGCATCCAGGTGCTGGACGCCATCAAGCGCGAACATCCCGATCTGCCGGTGGTGATGATCTCCGGTCACGGCACCATCGAGACCGCCGTCGGCTCCATCAAAAAGGGTGCCTACGACTTCATCGAGAAGCCGTTCAAGGCCGATCGGCTGCTTCACGTTGCGCAGCGGGCGCTGGAGTCGGCGAGGCTGAAGCGTGAAGTGCAGGAACTCAAATTGAAGGCGGGCGACGAGACCGATCTCATCGGCCAGTCTTCGGCGATGGCGCAGATCCGTCAGGCGGTGGAGAAGATCGCGCCGACCAACAGCCGCGTCTTCATTTCCGGCCCGCCGGGCTGCGGCAAGGAACTGCTGGCGCGTTTGATCCATGCCCGCTCGCGCCGCGCCGGCAACGCCTTCGTGGCGGTGAACTGCGCCACCATGGAGCCGGACCGCATCGAGACCGAACTGTTCGGCGCCGAAACCAATGAAGGCCCGCGCAAGATCGGCTTCCTGGAACTGGCGCACAACGGCACCCTGTTCCTCGATGAAGTCGGCGATATGCCGCTCGAGACCCAGGGCAAGGTGCTGCGCGTGCTGGTCGACCAGACCTTCACCCGCGTCGGCGGCACGCAGCGCGTCCAGGTCGATGCCCGCGTGGTGTCGTCGACCTCCAGCGATCTGCGCAACGAGATCGCCTCCGGCAAGTTCCGCGAGGACCTCTATCACCGCCTCAACGTGGTGCCGCTCAGGGTGCCGCCGCTGAGCGAACGCCGCGACGACATTCCGCTGTTGGTGCAGCATTTCATGAAGCGCCTTTCCGCCGCCAGCGGTCTGCCGATCCGTGAAATCGGCGACGACGCCATGGCGGTGCTGCAGGCCCATAATTGGCCGGGCAATGTCCGTCAGTTGCGCAACGTGGTCGAGCGGCTGTTGATCCTCGCCACCGACGATGCGGCGCAGGCGATTTCCGCCGACCTGTTGCCGTCGGACCTGAGCGCCGGGGCGCAATGGAGCGGCAGCAGCGGCCGCAACGATCTCGTCATCTCGCTGCCACTGCGCGAGGCCCGCGAAATCTTCGAGCGCGATTATCTGATCGCCCAGATCAACCGCTTCGGCGGCAACATCTCGCGCACCGCCGCCTTCATCGGCATGGAACGCTCCGCGCTCCACCGCAAACTGAAGTCGCTCGGCGTCGGCTCGAACCTCACCGGCCGCGAAGGCGTGGGGGTGTAGACTTTTCTGCCCCCACGGGCACAAGACTGGCGACGTCGTACGAGGACCGTGGGGGAAGTGGCGCGTCAGCGCCGTAGGGGGCTTATCTCCAGCGATCTGTGAGCCCCCTTTCCGCGCTTCGCTGCGGACTTCCCCCACGGTCTCGGTGCAGGTGGCGTGATCTCCTCGCCCGCGGGGGCAGAGCGACGCGCTCGCCTGTTGCCGCCGTGGCATTTGCCGTATTGTCCCAGATGTAATCTGAGGCAACAGATATGGCCGATGCCTGGAAACCCGCTTTGACCGGCCGCGGGCCGCTGTACGAAAAGCTCGCCGCCGCCATCGAGCGTGACGCCAAGTCGGGCACCTTGCCGGCGGGCTCCCGTCTGCCGCCGCAACGCGATCTCGCCTATCGCCTCGGCGTCAGTGTCGGCACGGTCACCAAAGCCTATATCGAAGCCGAGCGTCGCGGACTTCTGCGCGGACATGTCGGGCGCGGCACCTATGTTGCCGGAGCCTCCGACGCGGGGCAGGGGCTTATCGATCTGTCGCTCAACATCGTGCCGGCCGGACCGGCGACGCGCTACTTCAGCGATGCGATGGCCGCCGTGCGGCGCCGCGCCGATTTCCTCGACAGTCTGGCCTATGCGCCGCTTGATGGCGCCGAGTGGCAGAAGAAAGCCGCTGCTACGTGGCTCAAAAATACGTCTGGCTACGAAGCCGATCTTTCGCGCCTGGTGCTGACAGCCGGCGTTCAGCACGGCATGTCGCTGGCGATGAGCGTTCTGGCCAAGCCCGGCGATACCATCCTGTGCGAAGCGGCGACGTTCTTCGGCATGAAATCGCTGGCCGACCACGCCGGCCTCAAGTTGCATCCTTGCGCGCTCGATGGCGAAGGCCTGAAGCCTTCGGCGCTCGACAAGGCCGCTGCCAAAACTGCCGCGCGCGTCGTCTACACCATGCCGACGGTGCAGAATCCCACCGCCCGCACGATGAGCGCCGCGCGCCGCCGCGAAATTGCCGCCGTCGTCCGCCGCCGCAAATTGTGGGTGGTGGAAGACGATGCCTATGCGCTGTTCGCGCCGCGTGACGGCGGGCGCCCGACATTGGCCGAGCTGGTGCCCGATCGCGTTTTCCATCTCGGCGGCATTTCCAAAGCGATGGCGCCGGGCTTGCGCGTCGGCTTTCTGGTCTGTCCGCCGGGGCCGTTCTTCGAGCAAACGCTCAAGGCGATCCGTGCCGTTCTCTATGCGCCGCCCGCTTGGGGCGCGCTGGTGTTCGGCCAATGGATGCTGGACGGCACCGCCAAGCGGATCGCCGAAGCGATGAAGCGCGAGATTGCCGCCCGTGCCGCGCTGGCGCGCAAAATCTTGGGCTCGCCGTATGCCGCAGCAATCGGCGACACGCCGCATTTCTGGATCGCGGCGCCGGAACTCGAAGCCGAGCGCGTTGCGGGCAGGGCGTTGCGCGCCGGCGTATCCATCACCGCGCCCGATGCCCCGCTCGTCCCCGGCGGCCGCGAGAGCGGCATCCGCGTCTGTCTCGGCAGCCCCGACAGCGCCGCCACGCTGGCGATCGGGCTCGAACGTCTGAAATCGGCGTTCGCCCCCGGCGTCACCGCGGCGGAAGCGGCACTCGTCTAAATTGATCCATAGGACAAAGTAGGAATTGAACTAGCGCCGATCCGCAGCAATCTACCGTGCAGCTGTCACGAGGAACCGACACATGCTGCACGACCGGATCGAACGCCCGCTCCCGGAAACCTTGTTCGACGCCGCCTCGGCGCGGGCCCAGGCCTATATGGCGTCGGCCGCGGACCGCCCCGCGACACCGTCTGCCCGGGCCATCGCGACGCTCGCCGGTTTTCGCGAGCCGATGCCGCAGCACGGCACCGAGCCTTCGCAGGTTTTGCATCGTCTCGATGAGATCGGCTCTCCGGCCACCGTCGCTACCACGGGCGGGCGTTATTTCGGCTTGGTGATGGGCGGCGCGTTGCCGGTTACGATCGCCGCCAACTGGCTGGCGGCCGCCTGGGATCAGAACGCCGTGTTCCGCTGGACCTCGCCGGTCTCGGCCGAACTGGAAGACGTCGCGCTCGACTGGCTCGGCGCGTTATTCGATCTGCCGGCCGGTTTCGGCGGCTCTTTCGTCAGCGGCTCGTCGGTGGCTTCGCTCACCGCATTGGCCGCCGCCCGTCATGCCGCTTTCGCCCGCGCCGGCTGGGACGTGGAAGAAGAGGGGCTGGCCGGCGCTCCGCCGGTCACCATCGTGGTCAGTGAGGAACAGCACCCCTCGATCTTCAAGGCGCTGTCGCTGCTCGGCTTCGGCCGCAACCGCTGCCTCCGCGTTCCGGTCGATGCTCAGGGCCGGATGCGCGCCGATGCGCTGCCGCGCCTCGATGATCGCACCATCGTTTGCGTCCAGGCCGGTAATGTGAACACCGGCGCTTTCGATCCCGCCGCAGAGATTTGCACCCGTGCCCGCGAAGCCGGCGCCTGGGTTCATGTCGATGGCGCGTTCGGCTTGTGGGCCAAGACCGTCCCGTCGATGGCGGCGCTCGCCGCCGGGTTTGAGCTGGGTGACTCCTGGTCGACCGACGCGCACAAATGGCTGAACGTGCCGTACGACAGCGGCCTCGTGTTCGTGCGCGAGCCCAAGCATCTGCGGGCGGCGATGTCCGCCACCGCGGCGTATCTGATGGAAGGCGAAGAGGGCGCCCGCGAGCCGTCGCACTACACGCCGCAAATGTCCCGCCGCGCCCGCTCGATCGAAGTCTGGGCGGCGCTGAAGCATCTCGGCCGCGACGGCGTTGCCGAAATGGTGGAGCGTTGCTGTGCCCACGCCCGCCACTTCGCACGCGAACTGCACTTACGCGGCTATAAGGTGCTGAACGACGTCGTGCTCAACCAGGTGCTCGTCGACTTCGGCTCGCCCGAGATCACCCGTGCCGTCATTGCCGATTTGCAGTCCGGCGGCATCTGCTGGTGCGGCGGCACGGTGTGGCAAGGCCATACGGCGATGCGCATCAGCGTGTCGAGCTGGGCCACCACGGCCAAGGATGTCGAACTGAGCCTGGAAGCGATGGACGCGGCCGCCGAACGTGCGCGTTGATGGCCCGAATAGCGTTTCCCTGGCGAACCGCAGCGCCTACATTGGCGGCGAACTCCCGGTGTACTCAGCATGTCTCGTTGGCCTACCCGTAAACCGCCCGGACGCGTCGCCTATGTCGACGGCCGCTATCTCGTTCACGGCGAAGCCGGCGTGCATGTCGAGGACCGCGGCCTGCAGCTTGGCGATTCCATCTACGAGGTGTTCCGCATCGCCGGCGGACGCTTCCTCGACGAGAAGGAGCATCTCGACCGTCTCGAACGCTCGGTCGGCGAGATCGAGATGGCGATGCCGGTCGGCCGCGCGGCGCTCAAACTGATCGCCCGCGAAGTCACCCGTCGCAACGCGGTGAGCGAAGGCCTCCTCTACATGCAGGTCACCCGCGGCGCGGCGCATCGCGATCACCCGATCCCGAACCCGTCGCCGAAGCCGACGTTGATCGTCACTGCCCACCGTCTCGATACCGCCGCCATCGCCCGCCGCCGCGTCGAGGGTGTGGCCGTCGTCACGATGCCTGATCAAAGGTGGGCGCGGTGCGACATTAAGACCACGCAATTGCTGGCCAATTTGCTGGCCAAGACCGCCGCGCGAAGGGCTGGTGCGTTTGAGGTTTGGCTCACCGATCGCGAGGGTTTCGTCACCGAAGGCGCCTCGACCACGGCCTGGATCGTGACCCAGGACGGCCGTCTCGTGACCCGCAATTTGACCCACGCGATCCTTCCCGGAGTTACCCGCCGGATCCTGCTTCAGGCCGCCGCCGAAGCCAAAATTCCTTTAGAAGAAAGGGCTTTCACGCCCGCCGAGGCGATCGCCGCCCGCGAGGCCTTCCTCACGGCCGCGTCCGCCGCTGCGATCCCGATCGTGACGGTGGATGGCCATCAAGTGGGCGAGGGGAAGCCCGGACCTCTGACCCGCCGCTTGGCGGATCTTTATGCTGCCAGGAGTTGAATCCGGGCAACTTTCGGCCCTGGTGACCGGGAGGTTAGTTTTCGCTTAAGGGTTTCAACTGGCGCACAGAAACCCTTATGCTGGGCAACACGCTTCGCTGGGGACGCGAGGCCAATAAGCAGACGGGTATAACGATGAGCGAAAAACAACAAAACCTGCAGGACACGTTTCTGAATGCAGTCCGGAAGAGCAAATCCTCCGTCACGATCTTTCTTGTGAACGGCGTGAAGCTTCAGGGGAATATCACTTGGTTCGACAATTTCTGCGTGCTGCTGCGCCGCGACGGCCAGGCGCAACTGGTGTACAAGCACGCGATTTCCACCGTGATGCCAATGGGGCCGATCCAGCTCCAGGAGCAGGAAACCGCTGTCGAAACGGCGTAAGTATTGCGCGTGAGTGAAGATATCGAGACCGTGCGGATTCGCACGGCTGTTGTCGTTCATGTGGAGCCGAAGTCGCGGCCAGGCAACCCAAACTGGGCCTCTGACCGCGATGCGGAAGCACGTCTGTCCGAAGCAGTCGGCTTGACCGCCGCGATCGGCCTCAGGGTCGTTTCGCGCCACATCGTTCCCTTGGGCCGTCCGACGCCAGCCACCCTGATAGGCTCCGGCAAGGTCGACGAGATCGCCGCCGACTGCGCGGCCGTCGAGCCTGAGGTCGTCATCGTCAACGCGGCGCTGTCGCCGGTGCAGCAGCGCAATCTCGAGCAGGCCTGGAAGACCAAGGTGCTGGACCGCACCGCCCTGATCCTGGAGATCTTCGGCGAACGGGCCCGGACCCGCGAAGGCCGGCTCCAGGTCGAGCTGGCGCATCTCAGCTACCAGCGTTCCCGCCTGGTGCGGTCGTGGACCCACTTGGAGCGCCAGCGCGGCGGCTTCGGCTTCCTCGGCGGCCCCGGTGAATCGCAAATCGAAACTGACCGCCGGCTGATCGGCGAACGGCTGACCAAGATCCGGCGCGAGCTCGAGGGCGTGAAGCGCACCCGCAATCTCCAGCGCAGGGCCCGCCGACGGGTCCCGTTCCCGGTGATCGCCCTGGTCGGCTACACCAACGCCGGCAAGTCGACCCTGTTCAACCGGCTGACCGACGCCGGGGTGTTCGCCAAGGACGTCCTGTTCGCCACCCTCGACCCGACCATGCGCGGCCTCAAACTGCCGAACGGGACCAAATCGATCCTGTCCGACACCGTGGGCTTTATCGCTGACCTGCCGCACGAGCTGGTCGCCGCCTTCCGCGCCACGCTGGAGGAGGTGCTCGAAGCCGACCTCATTGTCCACGTCCGCGACTGTGCTCACATGGAGTCGGAAGCACAAAAGGGGGACGTTCTTAAAGTGCTGTCTGAGCTGGGGGTAGAACTGGGGACAAATCGGCCCTACGTCGAGGTTCTGAACAAGGTCGACCTCCTGGAGCCGGAAGTTGCCGACGCGCTGCTCGGCGGTCCCCACAAGCCGGGTCTGCCGGTCGCCGTTTCCGCCAAGACAGGCGAGGGCTTAGGCAAGCTGCTCGACCGCTTCGAGACCGAACTATCCACTGCCAACATTCGTTTTGAGCTGACCCTGGACGCCGCCGACGGCGAGGCGCTGGCCTGGATCCACCGCCACGGCCAGGTGCTGGAAAAGACCTACAAGGACGACGCCACCGTCGATCTGGTGCTGTCGGCCACACCTGCCGAACTCGACAAATTCGAGCACCGCTTCGGCGAAAAAATGCTGTTGGGGCAGGATGATTCGGAAGAGTCTTAAAGTGCGGCGTACCTAGTTTTGCCCCAGGCGGGCATCGCATTGGGCCAAGGCTAGTGCCAGATCCAGGCCTTTCTCGTCAGCTACGCGCTGGTAGAGCGTGCGCGCTTCGCTCCAAGCCGTCTTGTCGTCGTCGAGCAATGCGCGAAGCCGGAGGGTATTGGCTAAGGCGAGGGTGTCGTCGACGGTTGTTCGATACAGGCGCTCGGCCTCTCGAATAGCGGCCCGCGCTTCATCTTGGAGCCCAAGTTCGCGCGCCAAGTCCCCGATGTGGCGCAGACAATGAGCTCGCCCGCTGTCCTGAGTGTAGGCTTCGCAGGCCGCGCGGTAGGCTTGCAGCGACGCCGCCGCATCGCCGTCTCGGCGAAGAGTGTACGCATACCGGACCAGTTCGTCAGCGGTCGCCATGCCGCCATCAGATGGCCAACCGACCGGATTGGCAAGCCGGGTATTCGCTTGCCTCGGCGTAGCTGGAGGCGAAGCCGGGACCCGGCCATGAGACTGGGGGGACAGAGGCGGCCGTGCGAACCGACGACCTCCGGATCCGGCGCCCTAAGGCTGCTTCTCCTTCGTCTTCGCTTCCACCCAAAGCGCTTCCATTTCGTCCAGGCTGGCCTCGGCGCAGGAGCGATTTTTCGCTTTAAGTTCGCGCTCGATGTACCCGAATCGCCTAACGAACTTGGCATTTGCCGTCCGCAAGGCCTTTTCCGGGTCGACTTTCAAATGACGGGCGAGGTTGGCGACCACAAACAGCAGGTCGCCGACTTCTTCTTCCAGCTTTTCCGGTCCGGCGCCCTCGGCCTGGGCCTCGCAGATCTCGGTCGCCTCCTCGGTCAGCTTTTCCACCACCTTCGGGGCACTATCCCAATCGAATCCGACCTTTGAAGCGCGTTTTTGAAGTTTCTCGGCACGCATCAGCGCGGGCAGGGCCAAAGGCACGTCGTCGAGGATCGAGGCATGCTTGGCGGCCCGTTCGCGCGCCTTGAGGGCTTCCCAGGCATCGGTCTGGGCGGCGGCGGTATCGGGCTTGTCGACGTCGCCGAACACATGCGGGTGCCGGGCGATCATCTTGGCGACCAATGTAGCCACCACGTCCTGAAAGCCGAAAAGCCCGCGTTCCTCGGCCATCCGGGCATGGAACACGACCTGGAACAGGAGGTCGCCGAGCTCTTCCTTGAGGTGCTGCGGATCGCCGTCTTCGATCGCTGCGGCGACCTCATAGGCTTCCTCGATGGTGTAGGGCGCAATGGTCGCGAAAGTCTGTTCCCGGTCCCAGGGGCAGCCGCCCTCGGGATCGCGCAGCCGGGCCATCAGTTCAAGAAGCCCGGCGATGTCTCTGGGCGGATGCGATTTTTCCATACCAGGGATAAAGCCCGCCGCAGCATTTCCCGGCAAGAGCCGCCGGAAGCTCCGGGGGCGAAATCCGGTGTACGAATTGGCGTTCCAGAGCGGCATATGCCGGCGCGATACGCGCTGGGCTGCCGCATTGAAAATCCAACTTCGGATAGAAACTTCCTGATCTGATACCAGAGAGGATCAGAGATGACGTTCAAAGTTGCGTTCATGTTCGTAGCGCCCGAAACCGACCGCACCACGGCCAAAACCAAGATCGTGACCCCGATTGCGGAGGTCACGACGATCGGCGTCCAGAACTACGACGAGGCCGAGGAGGAAGCCCTGAAGCTCGTCGCGGGAGGCGTTACGGCGATCGAACTGTGTGCCGGGTTCGGCCACGAAGGCACCGCACGGATCGCAAAGGCCGTCAAAGGCATGGCGCTGGTTGGCGTGGTGCGGTTCGATCTCCATCCCGCGTTCGAGCACCAGAGCGGCGATGCCTTGTTCTCGTAAGCGAGAGCCCTAGGCGGTCTTCACCGGCTTCAGGTTCGCGGTCACGCGGACCATGAAGGCCATCAGCTCCGCGTTGATCGGCAGGGTTGGCGCGGCTTCAGGATCGACCAGGGCGTCGGCCCAGACGGCCTTCAGCTTGGTCTCGATATCGGGTTTGTTGAGCGTGAAGGCGCCGATCTGGGCTTGCCAGCGCCGGGCCAGGTCCAAGGCCACGGACGAGGTCGTATCGTTCTGTGTCATCAATGCCTTAGCCTCGGCAATTAAGGCGGTCCAGGCTTGAGTGACGGCGTCCTGGTCGAAGGTGATTTTGGCCAGTTCGGCGCGGTCTTCGGCCGTGAAATGGCGGTCGATGATGCGGTCCATTGTGGCCTTGAGGTCGTCGGGCTTCGGTTTGGTCATGGTTGTCTCCGTGGTCAGATTGGCAAGATCGTCGACGGACAGACGGTCGCCCGCGGCCAGCCGGGCCCGTGCGGCGCGAACCAGGGACAGCGCGTGGCTGAGCCGGTCCGCTTCGCGCCCGAGCAAGTCCTCCTGGAGCGCCAGGATCGTATCTAGCGATGCCAGCGAGCTCCGGAGCAACCCGGCGATTTTGGCCAAGGGCAGGCCAAGCCGCTTCAGTGCCAGCACCTGATGCAGCCGGGCCATCTCGGCCGGTCCATAGGCGCGATAGCCGTTGGCCGCGCGCAACGGGCTGACCAGACCGTGACGCTCGTAGAGCTTGAGCGCCTTGGTCGTGATGCCGAGCTTGGCGGCGGCTTCGGTCGGGCTGAGATGAATCTCGGACATGGCAGTTCGGTTCGTCGTTCGTGACCACGGAACCTGTGAGGCTGGACCTTGGGGGCAGGTCAAGGTGATTTCTAGTGGGAAGTCGCCATATCCCGCTCCCGGCCCCATTCCGAATTTCGTATAAGATATATTATGGGAAATATTAGATGGCCGACAAGCTGAGCAAAGCCCGAATGCCGCTCGAACCGAGCTCTGCCACCACCTACGGCGTTTTAATATCAATTCCGACGGTGGCGTAGAGACCACCGATGCTCGAGCTGCGGTAGCCAAGCTCCACGCGCGGACAGAAATTGCTTTTGCCGCAGTATCGTACCCCGCCTCCGACGAACCATGTTGTCTCGGAAATTGGCGGAAACTGGTTGAGTGTTACCTTCTCGGGATCGGTCTCCGTTTTGGGAATGACGATCCTCTCGTTCGAGTGGATCGAGATATAGGTCGCGCCGGTCGTGGCATAGAGCCAATTGAGGCCTTGGGGGCCGGTCACCAACAGACCAAACGAAGGCGCCGTGACGCTCGAATGGATCGCCCCCGTCTCACCGAAGCCTTTCTGGATTCGGCCTTCGAAGCCCAGGTACCACGCGTACGTCCACCCGATATGAATCTCGCCGCCCTGCGGGAAGGATTTGGCCAGCGATGTCGTGTCGACACGCGAATTTTTCGCGTGAGCGAAGACGTAGTTCACGCCAACGTACCAATTCTCAGCATGAGCCGCTGGCACAAACAGAATGACGCCAGCCATTATCGCGGCGGTTCGAACCATCGGTGCCCCCATGTCGTTCACCTCACGTCGCCGTAAGTGGGCGTCGAAAACATTGCACGCATTTACGTCAACTTGCAACTCAGGCGAGTGCGTTGCCAAATTGCCAAGGCAATCAAGTTGATATTCGCGCAGTGCCGGTGCGTTATGCGGCTATCGAGGGCTGGCGCTGAAAAGTTCGCGGACGATGGCGATCAGATTTGCAGTATAATTCGTTTCACTTCCGAACCCAGGAGCCTTGCATGCCTTCCAAACCTCCAGCCGACGAAACCCAAGACGGTCCTGTACCGCAGCATCTCCACGACGAGACCAAGCGCCCGCTCAAGGCGCCCATCGGTGGCGTTCCGCCGAATATCGCCGAGCAGTTCCCCGGCAAAGGCGGCAAAGGCCATTTCGCCGGACAGAAGCAAGGCGGCGGCCGCAATTTCCGGCATCAGGGCCGGTAACCCATCCATTCGTCATGGCCGGGCGTTCGCTTGCCTCGGCGTAGCCGAAGGCGAAGCCGGGACCCGGCCATCCAGGCGGTCCTGTAACGTGATCCGTTGGCTGGCCCAGAGCTCGCCACCGCAAAAAAAATTGCCGCCGATGGCGGCTTTTGCGACCAAATCTCAGCCAAAACCGCCGTGAAACCGGGCAGGGTGATCCCCTATCCTATTGCCCTGCCCCAATAATTTGCCCCACCCGCGACAAACTGTACACATCGGAAAAACTCCCTTGAAGAATGCGGGAGGTTTCCCCATTTCCAGTACATCCCAACAAATAGATCAGGACGACAGGCGGCTTTCGTGCGCCAGCCAGATTTCGGCTGCCAAGAGGCCCGTCGAGACCCCGAAAAAGGCGCCGGCGAGCACATCGCTGAGGAAATGCCAGATGCCGCCGATCAGCAGAAGCCCTGCCCCGGCCAGCAAGACCGCCAACCACGGGACCCATTTCGGGTAATGGCGCATCAGGACCCCGGCGAACGCTCCCGCCAGGGCCATATGGCCGGAGGGGAAACTCGAATCCGGCGAACCTTGGAAGAAATGCGCCATATGGGGCCAGCCGGTCAGGACATAACCGGGCGGCAGTACGCCGAACATCGGCTTCAGGATCGTGGAATTGATCGCGTAGGCGCAGATGGAGGCGATGCACGCCGCCGCCACGGCTTTGCCCAACGGCGAAATCGAGCCGCGCACGAACCGGACCACGGCCAGAGACAGGAACAGCAGCGCCTCGCAGCCCAGAAGGATGGCGCTTCCGAGATGCTCGCCAAGAAGTTCGATGCGATGCGAATGCGGCGCCACTATCGCGAGGACCGGCAGGTCGAGGTGCTTGAAGGAAAAAGCCACGGCCGCGGCCGTCGCCAGCATCGCGAAAATCCAGAGCCGCGCCGCCTTGGCCCGCGCTTGCGTCATTTCCAGCAGGGTTCAGTCCTCCGCCCGCACTGTAAGGCCATCGTAAGCGGGTTCCACTCCCGCGGGAAGACTGGCTTTCAGTTCGGCGTAGTCCAGCCGCTGGCCGAGATTGGTCAGGACCGCGTGCCTCGGCTTGACCCGGGCGATCCATTCCAGCGCCAGCTCGACATGAGCATGGCTCGGGTGCGGCTTGGTCCAGTGCAACGCGTCGACGACCCAGACCTCGGTGCCGTCGAGCACCGCGAAGGCGTTTTCGTCCAGCTTGTTGACGTCGGGCGAATAGGCGACCGGACCGAAGCGGAAGCCGACGGAGTGAACCGAGCCGTGCTGCTGCATAAACGGGTAAACCGGAAGAGGGCCCCCTGCCCCGGCAATGGCAAACGGCGCGAACGGCTCAGGCAAGATATGGAGATTGCAGATCGCCGGATAACCGCTGCCGGCCGGCTGCACGAAGCAATAGCCGAACCGGCTCATTAGCGTCTTGGCGGTCTTGGCATCGGCCCAGACGTCGATCCGACGTTTCATGAAATAGGTAATCTGGCGCAGATCGTCGAAGCCGTGGATCTGGTCGGCATGGTCGTGCGTGATCAGCACCGCGTCCAGCTCGGCCACCTTGGCGGCCAGAAGTTGGGCCCTGAGGTCGGGCGAGGTATCGACCAGCACGCGGGTGACGCCGGCTTTGGTCCGCCGCTCGACCAGCACTGAGCAGCGGGTCCGGTAGTTTTTCGGATTGGAAGGATCGCACTTGCCCCAGTCGCCGGCCATATCCGGTCCGCCCAGCCGCGGCACCCCGGCCGACGACCCGCAACCCAGAATGCGCAGAGAGGTCTCGCTCATGTCAGCACGGCTTTCAGAAACAGGCGGAAGAAGTTGTCGGTCGTCTGCCGCGCGATCTCGTCGGGCGAGACGCCCTTGAGCTCGGCCAGCATCGCCGCCGTATGGGTGACGAAACTCGGCTCATTGCGTTTGCCGCGGTACGGGATCGGCGCCAGGTACGGCGAGTCCGTTTCGACCAGCAGACGGTCCATCGGCACCTCGCGGAAGACGTCGCGCAACGGTCCTGCGTTCTTGAAGGTGATGATGCCCGACGCCGAGAAATACAGTCCGAGGCGCAGACCCGCTTCCGCCAGTTTGGCCGTGCCGGTAAAACAATGCAGCACGCCGGTGAACGGCGCCCGCTTCATCTTCTCGTCCAGCATGGCGATGGTGTCGTCTTCGGCCTCGCGGGTGTGAATGACGAGCGGCAGCCGGGTTTCCTGTGCCGCATCGATATGGACGAGGAAGTTCATCGCCTGCGCCGCCTGCGACGGCGTTTCGTAGTGATAGTCGAGTCCGGTTTCGCCGATGCCGATCACCTTGGGGTGCTGGGCATTGGCAACCAGTTCCGACGCATCGGTGAACGACTCTTCGTCGGCGGCATCGGGATGGGAACCGACCGTGCACCAGACGTTTTGGAAGCGTTCCGCAACCGCAAGGGTTTTCGGAAAGGTCGAAAGCTTGGTCGCGATGGTAACGCAAGCGCCGACGCCGGCCGCGCGGGCGCGTTCGATCGGGGCGTCGCCCTCGGCCACGTAACTGTCGTAATCGAGATGGCAATGACTGTCGACGAGCATCAAACCGTTCCAGCACGCCTTGCGGTGGCGTTCAAGTCCCGCGCCGCGCTGAGCAGCGTCTGGCGGGGCTCGAGATGCAGCGCTCCGGTGCGGGCAAACGAGCGGCGCAAGCGCTCCAGCGCATCGACCCATTTGTTGAGCGCGGGCTGTCCGGCCAGGGCACGGCCGCGGATGCGGCTGGTCAGATTTTCGACCAGGAAATCGCCGAGCAGGTCGAGCCCGTCGGTGATGCGCGCCAGTTTGTCGGCGAGCTGCATGATGGCGGTGACGTCGGGCGCCGAAGCTCGGTCGATCAGTTTGGCAGCTTCCTGGGCGAGGGTGATGCCCTCCCCGCCGCTGAGCCGGATCGCGGCGCCGAGTGATCCGCCCGCCAGTTTCACCAAGGCATTGCGTTCGTCCGAGGAGGTATCCGGCTGAAGCCGTTCGAGTTCCGCCGCCATGTCGGCATCCGATAGCGGCCGCAAGGTTAATCGCTGGCAGCGCGAGCGGATGGTCGGCAGAAGTCTGCCTGGCGTGTTGCTCAAAACGAACAACATCGCTTTCGCCGGCGGCTCTTCGAGGAGCTTCAAAAGTGCGTTGGCGGCCTGATCGTTCATGTCGTCGGCGGTATCGACGATCACCGCACGCCAGCCGCCTGCTCCGGACGTCATGCCGAAGAAGCTGTTGAGACGGCGCACGACATCGACGCCCAGCACCGTCATCAGTTTGCCGTCGTCATTGTAGCCGCGTTTGAGAACCAGGAGGCCCGGATGCGAATTCGCCGTCATCTGTACGGCCGCCGGATCGTTCGCCGGCACCGCCAGATCCTCGGGGCCGTCCGCCTTGGCGCCGTAAGCGAGCAGATAGCGCGCCACGCGATAGGCCAAAGTCGCCTTGCCGACACCGGGCGGGCCGCAGATCAGCCAGGCTTGCGGCGGCCGTTGTCCGCGGATGGCGCGCGATACGATGGCAAGCGCCGCGTCCTGTCCGACCAGCCGTGTCGTCTCGCGCGGATGCGGCGCCCCGGCCGCGCGATCGAGTTCGACGGTTTCGGTGACGCGAGGTTTGCGCGGCGCCATGGTCTACCTCAGCCGGAACCGCTTTTTCACCGTCTGCCACACGGCATCGGCAACCTCGTCGACCTCACGGTCGGCCGGGATGACGACGCAACGCTGCGGATTGCGGCGCGCGATATCGAGGAAAGTCTTGCGCATGCGCTGGTGAAACGCGACGTCCATTTCTTCGAAACGGGTCTCGGCATTGCCTTGCCGCGCCACCGACCGCTTGAGACCGATCTCGACATCCATATCGAGGATGATCGTCAAATCCGGCTTGAAGTCGTCAATGGCGATCGCCTCGATACGCCGTACCGTTTCGCGCGCCAGACCGCGGCCGCCGCCCTGATAGGCATAGGAGGAATCCGAATAGCGGTCGGAGATCACCCACTTGCCGTCAAACAGCGCCGGCTTGATCAGCCGTTCAGTGTGGTCGGCACGCGCCGCATAAAACAGCAGCGCTTCGGTCAGCGGGTTCCAGCGGGCCGGATCGCCGCGCAATACGAGCGCGCGGATTTCCTCGGCCCCCGGCGAACCGCCCGGCTCGCGTGTGAGAACGGCGTCGATCTTCTTGGCCTTCAGCGCCGCCGCAAGCCGGTTGACTTGGGTCGACTTGCCGGAACCGTCGCCGCCTTCGAAGCTGATGAAGTGTCCCTGTTTGGGCACCTACTTGCCTCCGAACAGGGCTTTGATGCCGTCAAACATGCGCGCGAAGATGTTGTGGCGGCCGACGTTCTGGGCGGCATAGACCGGCACATTCAAGGTCGGGAAGTCCGGCGCCGTCACCGTCAGGACGCCGACCTGCTGGCCTTTCGTGATCGGCGCATTGACCGGTGCCATGGCTTTGATCGCGACCACCATCTTGGCGCGGCTGTCGACTTGCAGCGTCACGGCGAGCGGCTTGCCGACCGTCACCGGCACGGTCTTCTCCGAGCCGCCCCACACCGGAACGGTGCCGGCGATCTCGTTGGCCTTGAACAGCTGATAGGAGCGGAATTCACGGAAGCCCATGCCGAGCACGCGCGCAGCTTCGTCGGCGCGGCGGCGTTCGGCGAACCAATCGGAGGCTTTGCCGGTGAGATCGGGATAGCGCAGTCCGTTGATCACCAGGATCAAACGCTGGCCGCCCTGCATCGCCGACACCGTGATGCCGTAGCCGGATTCTTCCAGATGGCCGGTCTTGAGACCGTCCGTGCCGGGGAAGCGGTCGAGCACCAGATTGCGGTTATGCTGGGTGATGCCGTTGAAGGTGAACTGACGGTCGCTGAAGAAATGATAGAGGTTGGGATAGGCGTAGATCAGCTGCCGCGCCAGCTTGGCGAGATCGTAAGCCGACATGCGCTGGCCGGGAGGAACGTCGAGCCCGTCCGGATTGACGAAGTGCGAAGCGCCGAGGCCGAGTTCCTTCGCCCGCTTGTTCATGATGTCGACGAAGCCTTCGACCGTGCCGCCGAGAGCCTCGGCCACCACGATGCACGCGTCGTTGCCCGATTGGGTGATGATACCGCGGATCAGGTCTTCCACGGCGACGGTGTCGCCGACTTTGACGAACATGGTCGAGCCGGAGCGCTCGCGCCAGGCGCGTTCCGATACCGGGAAGCGGTCCGTCAGTTTTACGCGGCCGTCCTTGATGCGCGAGAACAGGATCTCGACCGTCATCAGCTTCGACATCGAGGCCGGCGGCATCGGCACGAAACCGTCCTTGGCCCACAACACCTGCCCGGTGGCGCCATCCATCAGGATCGCATGCTCCGCGCTGGTGCTCATCACCGCACTGGCTGGTGCAGCGACGAAGCCGAGAACGGCAAGAATGGCGATGAAGATGCGCAAGCGCGGC
This sequence comes from Alphaproteobacteria bacterium, assembly GCA_023259375.1. GTDB lineage: Bacteria > Pseudomonadota > Alphaproteobacteria > Micropepsales > Micropepsaceae > Rhizomicrobium. The sequence continues at coordinate 23,498 of JAHFQC010000031.1, read as the reverse complement.
ATGAAGAAGTCTCCAGGAAAAAACAGTCTATTGATCGACGACGATATGCGCGTCGGCCGCCCCGCGGCCCAACAGGCTCGACAGCTCGGCGTCGGCGTCGTCGGTCGTCTGGTATGGACCCGAACGTACTCTATAAAGCGTTTGGCCGTTGCGTTGAATGGCGGAGATGTTCATCTCGGTACCAAGGCGCGTCGCCAGGCGATAGGCGTTGGTGTAGTTCGAGAAGGCTCCGACCTGGACATAGAGCCGGGTCACTGCCGAAACCGGCACTTTGGTCACGTTCCCGCTCGGCAGCGCGCCGGCATCCGGCGAGCCGATCATGGTCGTTTGGGTCGGCTTGGGCAGCTGCCGCACCGGCTTCTTGGCCGCTTCACGCGTGCCGGGAATCTCGGGCAGCGCGCCGGTTTCGACTTTCCCGTTATCGACCTTCGGGACCGCGTTCTGGACCTCTTCCGGCGTGCCGGCGCCAAAGGGCTGCGGCTGTCCGGTCGGCAGATCGGCGCGGGCGACATACTGCACCCGCACGCGCGCGGTTCCCTTTTCGTAGAAACCGAGCAGTTTCGCCGCCCGTTCGGAGACATCGATGATGCGGCCGGCAGCGAACGGCCCGCGGTCGTTGACCCGCACGACCAGGGATTGCCCGTTTTCGAGATTGGTGATGCGGACATTGACCGGCATCGGCAGGGTCTTGTGCGCGCCCGTCAGGTCCTTGGAGGTGAACAACTCGCCGTCGGCGGTGAGATTGCCGTAGAAGCCCGGGCCGTACCACGAGGCGATGCCGGTTTCGTCGTAATCGGGCTGTTCGTGCGGGTAGTACCACACGCCGCCGATTTGATAGGGCTGCCCCACCCGGTAGACGCCCGCATTGGGCGGAACCGTCACCGTCGGCCGCTGTGGCGCGGGCGGTGTCGTTACACACCCCGCCGCCAGGACGGCAAGCATCAGACCAGCACAGGCCTTTCCGGAAAATCCACGCATCGTCGCGGAATCAGCCCCAAAGGATGGACCCGATTGGTAATGGATGGCGCCCGGATACGAAAGAACCAAAGCGCAATTCCTACGACTTTGTCAGGAAATTCAGGCTATTGTGTCCAGCTTGCACGGCCGCGCCGGCCCGGCTATCTGGTTCGCGCAAGGATGGGTGGCAGAGTGGTCTATTGCATCGGTCTTGAAAACCGACGGCCCTTCACGGGGCCCGGGGGTTCGAATCCCTCCCCATCCGCCAGTCAACGGCCGCTTGGCTCGCCCCGTAACGGCAATATGAGCCTGATGTTTGCTTCGGCAGCGTGATCGATTTCGGCTGGGCGCGCGCCCTCGCCAGCCAGCCCAAGGGTGCCCCCAACCTGCCAACCTGATGCTGGGTTGCGGCGCTATGGTCATGTATCAGATTACCCTATAACCTTACGTCACAGGTCTCGCGTTGGGACCATTTGGGGGCAATCATGCGGATTACGGGTTGGTGCGGTCTCGCGCTGGCATGTCTGGTTTTCACGCCGTCGTATGCCGACGGCGCATTTAACGAAATCCGGCTTGGAATTTACCAGCACGACACGGGGATCATTGGGAACCACAAGGAAGAAGGCGCCGACTTCGCGCTCGAAGCGCTAAGCAGACCGATAACGGCGTTTCGCCTTATCGGCTCGCCTCGGATCGTAATCGGTGGGGCCTGGAACACAGCCGGTCAAACCAGCCAGATTTACCTCGGCATCGATAAGCAGCTCGATTTTCTGCACGGCAGCTTTACGCCGTCCGATTCCTTCTTCGTCGAAGGTACGATCGGCGGGGTCTGGCAAAACGGCAAACACGACGTGGTCGGGACCCCGCTCGAGTCGCGCTGGAAAAGCCACGGCGGCTCGTTTCTGTTCCGGCCGGGCTTGGCGCTCGGTTACCGCTTCAACGAGCGCTGGTCGATCGCCGCCAGCCTGAACCACGTTTCCAATGCCGGGCTCGGCAAGCGCAACGAGGGCATGAACGACCTCGGCATCCTGATCGGACGGAAGTTCTAGGGTCCACGAACACCCCCGTTTTCAACCACAAGGGAGGCCCGGGGATGAGGGCCGCTCCCGTGCCGAATTTTCATCAACACCAAATAGTGCGGCACAAATTGCGCAGCCAAGCCGGAGAAGCTGAGATAACCTGTGGCGTGGGCTTTCGCATGAAGGTCCGGATTTCGTAGAATTTCTATCCCGTGCGTACTCAGGAGCGTTGGTATGTTTCGTCAGTCCGACATATTTGTTGCAATGATCGTTGGACTTCTGGGTTTTGCACCGGCATCGCTTGCTGCTCCGGCCGCGCCTCAGACCATGAGCGCCGGCGATGTGCTGCGCGGCCAATTCGTCCAGACCCGCCAACTCCAGGGATTTGCCAAACCATTGAAGAGCGAAGGCTCGTTCGTGCTGGTGCCCGGCCGCGGACTGATCTGGCATAGCGAGAAGCCGTTCGACAACACCGCCATCATCACCGCAGGCGGCATTCTGCAGCTTGCCAAAGGGCGCGAAGCAATGCGGCTGTCGGCATCGAAGCTGCCGGGGTTGGCCCAGCTTTATAATGTGCTCAGTGCCGCCTTGTCGGGCAATACCGGGCCGCTGCAACAGACCTTCACCGTAACCCAGACGTCCGGCAACGACGGCTGGAAGGTCGAGCTCAAGCCGCTCGATTCAGGTAAACAAGCGATGTCGCAAATCAAGCGGCTGGTGCTGACCGGCACGCGTTATGTCGATGCCGTCGAAGTCGAACGGACCGGTGGCGATGTCGACCGCATCGCCTTTTCGGGTCACAAGGTTGCCAAAGCCGATCTCACGCCCGGTGAAGTCGCGCAACTGAAAGCGGCCGCAAAATGATCCGGCGTGTAGGGGCCATCGTCTGGATGCTGGCGGTCGTTGCCGCGGTCGCGTGGCTCGGCGTGCGGCTGGCCTCCGGCGTGACCTTGGAAAGCAATATCCTCGCCCTTCTGCCGCGCCAGGAACGCGACGCCTCGGTGCAGCGTGCCAGCGACCGCTTGGCCAATTCTCTGTCGCAGCGGTTCGGCTTTCTGGTCGGCAGCCGGTCGCCGGAAAAGGCGATTGCGGCGGCGCATTTGCTGACGTCGGCGCTGAAACAATCCGGCACCGTCACGGCGTTCAATTCGACCGTCGACCAGGACGCCCAGAAAAAGATGGGCGCGGCCTATTTCCCCTATCGCTCGGGACTGCTCTCGCAAGCCGATCGCGCCGATCTCAAGGCGGGCCATGGCGAAGCCTTGAAAGACCGGGCGCTGGCCTCGCTCTACGGCGTCGGCGGCATGGCGGATTCCCGGCTGATGGCGCGCGATCCATTTTTCCTGCTGCCGAACTACATGCTGAGCCTGCCCGCCTCGCAAACGCGTCTCGCGGTGAACGGCGACGTGCTGACGGTGGCGGATGGCGGCATCACCTATGTCCTGGTGAGTGGCGACCTCGCCGGGGCGCCGTATGCACTCGATTTCCAGAAGGCCTTCCACAAGATCGTGGCGGACAGCGAGACGCGTATGAAGACGGTGGCGCCCGATCTCACCCTGATCCGCACCGGTGCGGTGTTCTATGCCCATGATGCCGCCAACGAAGCGCTCGATGAAACCACGGTGATCGGCGTTGCCTCGCTGATCGGCACAATGGCGTTGATCCTGATCGTGTTCGGCGGCATCCGGCCGATCATGCTCGACGCGCTGGCGATCGGCGCCGGAATTCTCTGCGCCTTTCTTGGCACGCTGACGATCTTCGGTCAGGTGCATGTGCTGTCGCTTCTATTCGGCGTCAGCCTGATCGGCATATCGGTCGACTACAGCCTGCAGTACTTCTGCGAGTACTTCGATCCCGGTGCTCCGGATTCGATCACCCGCCTCAAGCGCGTTCTGCCCGGACTGGCGATCGGTCTTGCGACCACGCTGATCGGCTATTGCACCCTGCTCCTGGCGCCCTTCCCTGGCCTCAAGCAGGTGGCGACGTTTTCGGTAATCGGACTGTCGGTATCCTGCTTCACCGTGATGCTGTGCTATCCGCTGTTCGACCGGCACCGCCCTTATCAACCCGGCAACCGCTTCGTCCGCATTGCGGCAACGCATTGGTCGTTGTGGGAGGCCAAGGGGAAAGCGGCCGTGGGGTTGCGGGTGGTCGTCATTCTGGCGCTGGTGGTGATGACGGCCGGCGGTATTGCCAAATTCCAAACCGACGACGACGTGCATCATTTCCAATCGCTGTCGCCGACCCTGAAACAGCAGGAGAGCGAATTCGCTCGCCTCACGGGAACGCCGGCCGGAACCCAATTCCTGCTGCTGCGTGCGGCAAACGAGGAAGCCTTGCTGCAGAAGGAAGAACGGCTCGACGCAACCCTGACGCGGCTCAAGCACAGCGGCGCCATTGCCGACTTCACTTCCGTTGCGCAGTTCGTGCCTTCGCAGGAGCGCCAAACCGAAAATCGCAGCTTGGTCCGCGACAAGCTGTTCGCGCCCTATCTGGCCGGTTATCTCGCCGACATCGGATACGACAGTGCGCCGGATTATCCCAATCCGAATAGCTTCCTCACGCCTGGCAAGCTGCCAAATGCCGGCCCGTTCGCGCTGATCAAGCTGCTCGACGTCACGGGCAGCGGCGAGGCTGCGCACGTGCTGTTGCTGGGCGACGTGCGCGACGCGGCGGCGGTCAAGGCCGCGATTGCCGGCACCAGCGATGTCCGTTTCGTCAGTCTGGCAGACGATTGGTCGGCATTGTTCGCGACGTACCGCCAATACGCGATCGGCCTGCTAGCGCTGTCGGTGGCGCTGATGTTCCCGCTGCTCGCGTTCCGCTATGGCCTGCTGCGGGCGATGCGCGTGTTAGCGCCTTCCTTATTGGCTGTGGTGATAGCACCGCTGATCGCGGCTTTGACGGGCGTGCCCTTCACCTTCTTCAATGCCATGGCGCTGATCCTGGTGCTGTCGGTGGGCGTCGATTACTCCGTGTTCTGCGCCGAAACCAGCGGCGAGCGCAAACCCGTCACGACGCTGGCGATAGCGCTGGCGGCGCTAGGCACCATTCTGGCATTCGGCATGCTGGCGTTGAGCCGCGTCTTCGCGGTGCACGCGTTCGGCATGACCATGCTGATCGGCATCTTCATCGCCTGGCTGTTTGCACCGGCCGCCGGCGCCAATGCGAGGCGCAAATGAAAGCTCTCTCCGCACTACTCCTGGCTCTGCTGCTGGCGGCTTGTGCCGGCGTTCCGAAACCGCCACCGGGGCTGGGCGAAAACCAAGCCATTGTCGCCCCCAAGACGGTCCTGACCATTCCACCGCCATCTGCCGCCGGGCGCAGCGTCGATCTCGCCCAATCGATCGTCGCCAAGTTCCATGGCCGCTCCTACGCCCTCGACATGCAAATCGCGATCGCCCCCGATCGGCTCGATCTCGTTGCCATGGACGGGTTCGGCCGCCGGGCGATGACCGTGACGTGGAAAGACGGCGTTCCGAGTATTCAAAAAGCCGAATGGCTGCCGCCGGTGTTCCGCCCAGCCGACATTCTCGCGTCTTTCGTGATTGCTTATTGGCCCGATGATGTCGTGAAAGCCGCGATCACGGATCCATCCGTGCAAGTTTCGACCAAGGACGGCGTACGCCGGATTTCACGCGGCGGCAAAAATCTCATTACCGTCACCTACGGTGCAGGCGAAGGCTGGAACCGCTCCGCGGTGCTGACCAACGAGGCGTTCGGTTACGAGATCGCGATTCAATCGGCCGAGAACTAGAGCATTTCACCGTTTCAAAGAAACGGATGAACTGCTCTAGATTTTTCAGTTATCGCGCTTTCGGACGGAAAACCGGTTCCCACTTTTCCTGAAAGCGCTTTAAATCGCCCGGAAGATCAGCGAGGTGTTGAGGCCGCCAAACGCGAAGTTGTTCGAGGCGAAATACTCGACATCGAGCGTACGGCCTTCGCCCATGATGTAATCGAGTTCGGAACAGCGCGGATCGACCTCGGTGAGGTTGGCGGTCGGCGCGAACCACTTGTCGTGCATCATCTCGATGGTGAGCCACGCTTCCATCGCACCGCAGGCGCCGAGCGTATGGCCGAAATGCCCCTTCAAGGAATGGAACGGGGTCTTGCTGCCATAAACCTCATACGTGGATACCGTTTCCGAGATATCGCCTTTCTCCGTTGCGGTGCCGTGACCGCTGACGAAACCGATATCTTGCGGCGCCAGACCGGCGTCCTGAAGCGCCAATTGCATCACGATCGCCTGGGTTTCCGCGCGCGGCTCGGTGATGTGAGCGCCATCGCTGTTGGCGCCGAATCCGACGACCTCAGCCAACGGTTTGGCCCCGCGCGCCTTGGCGTGTTCGTATTCTTCCAACACCAGCATGGCCGCGCCTTCGCCAATGACGAGACCGTCCCGGCTCTTGTCGAACGGCCGCGACGCCGTCTTGGGCTCATCGTTGCGGGTCGAGGTCGCGAACAAGGTATCGAACACCACCGCCATGCTCGGGCAAAGCTGCTCGGCACCGCCCGCCACCATGATGTCGGCATGGCCCTCTTTGACATTCTCGTAGGCATAGCCGATGCCTGCCGAACCCGAGGTGCAGGCCGACGACGTCGTAATGACACGGCCGGTCATGCCGAAGGCGATGGCAATATTGACCGGAGCGGTATGGCTCATCATGCGGATGTAGCTGGTCGCGTTCAGATTGCCCGCCTTGCCGGTTTCAATAAAGCGAGCAAAGTCGAGCACCGGTTCGGTCGCGCCGAACGAGGAGCCGCACGCGACGCCGGCACGGCCGGACGTCAGCACAGGATCGTTGGTGAGCCCCGCTTGTTCGACCGCCATCTCGGCAGCATTGAGCGACAGGACCGCAACGCGGCCCATGGAACGCGTCTTCTTGCGCGGATAGATGGCAGTGTGGTCAAACCAATCGATGGCGCCACCGATCTTGGTGTTGAGATCGGGCAAGCGGTCCCATTCGGTCATATGGCGCGTGCCGGTTTCGCCCGCCTCCATGTGTTTGCGGATTTCCGGCCAGCGCGCACCGAGCGCCGTCACTCCCCCCATTCCCGTCACCACAACGCGGCGCATCAGCAGAGCCCCCCATTCACCGATATCACCTGCCGTGTAATGTACGACGCGTCGTCGGAGAACAGGAATTCCACCAGCCCCGCCACTTCATGCGGCTTTCCGACGCGGCGCATAGGAACGGCGGCAATCACCTCGTCCGGCAAGGCATCGGTCATCTGGGTTTCGATAATGCCCGGCGCCACGCAATTCACGGTGATGTTGCGCTTGGCAAGTTCCACAGCCAGAGCCTTGCAGGCACCGATAACCGCGGCTTTGGACGCGCTGTAATTGACTTGCCCCCGGTTCCCCATGATCCCCGAGACCGACGACAACGCCACAATACGCCCGCCATCGCGGCGGCGGATCATAGGCATGACCAACGGTTGGACGACGTTGTAGAAGCCGTCGACATTGGTATGGACGACATCATCCCAGTCCTCGGACGAAAGGGCCGGGAAGGCATTATCCCGGGCGATCCCGGCGTTCTGCACCACCCCCCAAAACGCTCCGGACGTCTCGCACAGCCCTTCGAGCGCAGCCCTGGCGGCGGCGCGATCAGCGATGTCAAAGCCAACCACATTCGCCGAACCGCCATGGCTGCGGATTTCATCCGCCACAGCATCGGCCCCGGCCTGATCGCGCCCGTAATGCACGGTGACCGGATAGCCCGCAGCCGCCAGCCGCAGCGCGATCGCTTTACCGATCCCTTTGCTGGCGCCGGTCACCAGCACTGGCCGCGTCTTGCGCTCGCTCATGGAACCCCGCCCTCCAAAAACGCCTGCGGATCACGCGGCGCAAAGACATTAAGCATAGCCGTCGCCAATTCCCGCCCCTCGGGATCGGCGATGCGGCATTCGAAGGAATACATTTCGCCGCCGTCGAAAACCATTTCCACGGAAACGATCAGGCGGCTTCCGACAGCAAAGGCGTCACAGGAAACCGTGTAGCGACGGCAACCGAGCAGAAACCCGATCTTCGGCGGCAGTCCCTTGCTCCAGCATTTGAAGCCGTCGATCAAGCCGATAGTCTGCGCCATCAGTTCGAGACCCGCATAGGCGGGCATCCCACGACCCGGAAGGACGAACGGAATGTCGTCGCGCACCGTCAGTTCCGCCACCGCGTGCTTTGCGTCGATCGCCAGCGCCCGATCAAGCAGCCGCATCGGCGGCCGATGCATGATGAGTTCGTCGAGATCCGGCAAGGTCATCGCGTGACCTCCAAGACCAGCGCGATGTTGTTGCCGCCGAACGCGTAGGAACAGCTCATGGCCGCCCGCGCATCGCTCGCCTCGCCTCCCGGCGCGACCAGGCGGATCGGCGGCATTTCGGGATCGCGTTCGCCGTCCCAGACATTGCCCGGCAGTCGCCCCGCCTGAAGCGCCATGATGGCGAATGCCGCCTCGGCTGCGCCCGCTGCTCCCAGCATGTGCCCGGTCAGCGGCTTGGTGGTGCTGCACGGCAGGTCACTGCCGAACACGCGCGAAACAGCCCGCGCTTCCATCAGATCGTTGAGCTTGGTTCCGGTGCCGTGAAGATTGAGATAGCCGATGTCCTCCGCCTTCAACTCGGCCCGCGCAAGCGCTTCGCACATTGCCGCTTCAGCTCCACGCCCCTCCGGATCGGGCGCGCTGATGTGATAGGCGTCGGCACTTTCGCCCCAGCCCGCCAGCCGGATTGGCGACGGTTCGGCAGACAACACGAACAGCGCCCCGCCCTCGCCGAGATTGATGCCGTGCCGGTTGACACTGAAGGGATTGCTAACGCCGTCGGCCAATGCTTCGAGCGAAGAGAACCCGTTGAGGGTGAGATCGCACAACGCATCAAAGCCGCCGGCGATGACGACATCGGCCATGCCGCTCTGAATCAAACGCGCCCCGCCGGCGAGCGCCTTGGCGCCAGAGGTGCAAGCGGTCGAGACACCATACGTCGGTCCCGTAGCACCGGTGCGCTGCGCAATATGCGCCGCCACATTGCCGAACTCCTGGATCGCGAGATTAAAGCCCGAAGGCCATACACCATCGGCGATCCGGCGCTGAAACGCGGCCCCGTTTTCGCGAAGACCGCAGCTCGACGTCCCCATCACCACGGCCAAGCGCGATTTGTCGGCAATGTTCCACAGCGGGCGATCGATTTCGGCAAGGCACCGATCCGCCATGGCGTTGCAGCGGCTGTCGGGATCATCCGGCAAAGCATCCATGGTCACGGCGCCAACCGGAACGGTGCGTCCGTCGGTCAGCGTCCAGCTTCCCGATACGCGCTGTGGTTCAGGCGACAACAAGGCATGGCGGACCGCTTCGGTATCACCGCCGAGGGCGCAGAGAACCGCAAAATCGTGGATGTAGATCGCGTGTGCCATGGTCCGCATCACAGATAAGGCGCCAGCTTCTCCTTGAGGATCGGCGGGGTCTGCCACTGCATTTCGTTGGTCTTCATATCGACGGCAACCTGAACCGAACTCGCCTTCGACAGCTTCTCGCCGGTTTCGGCG
>JAHFQC010000031.1:0-13966 GCA_023259375.1 Alphaproteobacteria bacterium | reverse complement strand
GCTGATCGAGGTCACGATATCGATCCATTGGCCGAGTTTCATCGGACGGTAGTAGCGAATGTGCATGTCGACGACCGGCCAAACGTAACCGCTCGCCACCATGGCGTCGTAACCGTAGCCGATCTTGGTCAAAAGCGCAGCCCGGCCCAACTCGAAGAAACGGGCGTAATTGCCATGCCAGACGACGCCCATCGGATCGATGTCGTAGAACTGCGGACAGGTGCGGACGGTTTCGGTTACGATCGCGGTCATGCTTCATCCATATCGGGAATGACGGCTCCCTCGCGGATAGCCGTGGTGATGCGTCCGAGGGCAGCGTCGAGAGGAGCATCGCCGTTGAGCACCGGGATGATCGCACCGGTCTCGGCCATGAATTGATCGAGACGCGTTCCCAGCATCACCTGGGAGATCTCGCCGGCACGCCGGCGCAAATGGATACCTTGTGTCGCTGCCATCAGGCACGCCGCGGCCACCTGTTCGCAAAGCTCAAGGACGCGCAAGGCATCCCGCGCTGCAATCGTGCCCATCGAAACCTTGTCTTGGTTGTGGCACTCGGTCGAGCGGGAAAATACGCTGGCCGGCATGGTGAGCTTGAGTGCTTCCGCGGTCCACGCCGAGACTGCAATCTGCACCGCCTTGAGGCCGTGATTGATGGCGGCACGAGCCCCCTCCGTGCCGGACAGGTTCTGCGGCAGCCCATTCGAGTAACGTTGATCGACGAGAAGAGCGAGCTGGCGATCGAGCAGATCGGCGACGTTGGCCGTGAGCGTCTTGAGCCCATCCATCGCAAAACAGATATGACCGCCGTAGAAATGTCCGCCATGGAGCGGCCGGCCGTCGGCGGGATCGAACAGAGGATTGTCGTTGGCACTATTGATTTCGGTCTCGATCAACGTACGGAACGCTGGCAGCATGTCTTCCAGCACGCCGATCACATGCGGAGCGCAACGGATCGAATAGCGGTCCTGGATACGGCTTGGTTCGCTATTGCTTTGATAGGCCAGAAGATCGTTGCGGATCCGCGCCATCGCCTTTGCCTGTCCCGGATGGGGTTTGGCATCGGCCAGACGCTTGTCGAAGTGGGCCGGGTTGCCAAGCAGCGCCAGTGTCGCCATCGACGTGATGCGGCAGGCGAGCCGCGCCAGATTTTCCGCTCGATGGAAGGCCAGCGCACCAAGTCCGGTCATAACGGCGGTGCCGTTCATCACTGCGAGCGCCTCTTTGGGCCTCAGCGCGATCGGTTTCAGACCTGCTTTGGCGAAGGCCTTCGCCGACAGCATCCGCTCACCCTCGAAACGCACCCAGCTTTCGCCTGCGAGAGACGCCGCCACATAACTCAACGGCGTGAGATCACCGCTGGCACCGACCGATCCTTCCGCCGGAATCTCGGGCAAAATGTCATGTTGCAGCATGGCCGCGAGAAGCTCGACCAGCGCCACGCTGACGCCCGACCAACCTCGCATCAAATTGGCGAGCCGCACCGCAAGCACCGCGCGCGTTTCTTCGTCGGTGAGGATCCGGCCCATGCCGCAACGATGATAGCGCGTCAGATGGGCCGGCAGTTCCTTGACCAGTTCGGCCGGAATCTCCGTCTCGCAGGAATCCCCGTAACCGGTCGTAATGCCGTAGACCGTTGCTCCCGACGCGACCAAACCATCGACGATCTCAGCCGAATGGGCCACTACGGCCCGCGCATCGCCACCCGCAATCCGCGCCTCTGACTTGCGATGCGCCAGATTCCAGATGTCTTCGACAGTGATGCGCGCTCCCCCAAACTCCACCCAATCACTCATGGCGTTAGCTTCTGCAAGCCCCCTGCACTGCTGATGCGGTGCCAAAACGGATAGAAATTGAACCACTGCAACGGCCGCGGCGCCACCTCGCCTTCCAGCGCCCGGGCATACTGCTCGGCGTAAGCACGGATGGCGCCTTCCCGGTCGCGTCGCGGCAAACTGATGCCGTCAGCAAATTTCGTGAAATGGACTTCAAATCCGCTGCGATCGCGGGCACAGAACAGCAGATAGACCGGCGCCTTGAGAATGGATGCCAGCACATAAGGCCCTTGCGGAAACGCCGCCGGCTCACCGAAGAACGGCACCTCCACGATCCGGCCGCCTTCGGACACCGGGACGCGATCGCCGACCATCACCACCCATTCGCCACGCGCGATCGCATCGCTGAGAAGAATGGCGGTGTCGGGACCGACCTTGGTGACGGCAATGGCGCGTACCGGTGCTTGTGGCGAGAACTGCGCGATGAGCTTGTTGAACATCTCGGCATTCTCGATATGCACCAGCACATTGAGCGGCACAGCGTTGCCGAGAACGCCGATGGCACGCACCACGTCGGCATTGCCGAAATGGGCCGTGATGATGAAGGCGCCCTGCTTCTTCGCCACCAGATCGTCGAGCGCGGCGACGCCATCCCCGCGCAGTTTCGAACGGCGAATGCCGCCGGTCCAAGCCGCAAACTTGTCGAGCGCCGAACCGCCGAAGGCGAGAAAATGCCGAAAGCTTGTCCACGCCGTCGGCTTCCGCTTGAGATGACCGGCCCGCCACAGGCGGTCGAGGAAATCGCGCGAGGCTTCGCGCTGCTCGCGGCCGGTCAGGAAGAAATAGAGGATCACCGGCGCCATCACGGCAAGGCATACGCTGCGCCCGAGCAGACGATAGACCGCGGCGAGCAAATGCAAACCCCACCCCGCACCGCGCTCGCGCATCACCGACCAGCGGGTCGGTTCGATCCCCACGATCCGCGGCGGCTTCGAAAATACCAGCGACGGTATCCGCCACAACATCCCGAAGAACAGCCGCGTCTGCATCTTCGCAAGACGAACGTTGTCGGCAACCATCTGGAAGTTCGACAGGTTGCCTTCGGGATAGATCACCTTGACTGGAACCGGCGCCACCGCGATGCGGGCCCAATGCGCCTTGACCAGCACTTCGATATCGAAGTCCATCCGCAGGCTACGGACCGATTTGCGCACTAGCGCGAGCGTCGCCTCGACCGGATAGATGCGAAAACCGCACATGGCGTCCGGAAGACGGAACGACAGCGTGTTGACGCGAACCCAGAATGTCGTGAGCTTGCGCCCGAACCGCCGTGCGGCCGGAGCCGAGTCGTCGTACAGCGGTGCGCCGGTGACGATCGCGTCGGGATTGCGTTCGGCTGCGGCGATCAGCCGGCCCAGCGCATCGAGATCGTGTTGGCCATCGGCATCGACCTGCACGGCGTGGGAAAATCCGCGTTCGGCCGCACGCGCGAGCCCGCACATCACGGAAAATCCCTTGCCGCCATTAAACGAATGGCGCTGCAGTTCGCTGTTCGGATGACGGGCGCAAATCGCCTGCACGAGTTCGCCATTGCCGGCGGTGCTCCCGTCGTCGATCACGATCACCGGCAATCCCGCCGCATCAAGACGCGTCAGGATGGCATCGAGCGCCGATGTGTGATTGCAGGTCGGAATAACCGCGCAGAGGCGCAACGCCGTCATGTCTGGCCTCCGATTTTTCCTTCGGAACAGATGATGCCGTCGTGCTCGTAGCTGAAACCCAGCCGCTGGCGGTCGAGATCGCGCGTCAAGCGCAGGATCACCTGCGAGCCGGGACGCATGATGCGGCGAAACTTGACTTGAGAGAGATTGGCGCCATGCGGGCGGAAGCCCCACAAACACTCGGCCCAGATCGCCGCCATATGGGTTTGCGCGATGCCGGGCATGACCGGTTCGCCGGGGAAATGGCCCCTGAACCAGACCATCTCAGGATTGAGTTCGAGCGTCAGTTCCACGCGGTCACCATCGACCGAAGCCGCGACCAGGATTCCGAGTTCGGCCTGACCGTTGTGGACGAACTTCGCGCGCAACGCCGCCTGCACACGCTTTCCCTGACTGTCGAGCGGGATCGGCGCAAACAACCAATGCTTGGGGCGCTCCCGCGGCTCCATACGTCCGACCAGCATTTCGCGCAGTTTGCGCGACAGCCGGAAGGCACCAAGATCGTTCAGCGCCGCCTTACCGTCTCTATTCAGTTCGACGACCGCCCCGAGTGCGCCTTTGCGTTGCGGCAGATCCACTACCGCGGCCGCTTCGACCAGCGGAAGCGCGACCAGCGCCGCTTCCACGCGCGGCAGCGACACGCGATTGCCGTCGATCTTGGCAATGCGGTCGCCCCGTCCCTTCAGACGGAACTGCGTACCGACTTTTTCGACCAGATCGCCCGTCACGACCGGCGCATCGCCAGCCACCGCCGAAACGACGACCAGTCCGCCCTCGGCATCGGCTTCGATGCCGACATCCTCGAACGGAGTCCAAAGGGTATCGGAGTGTTCTTGCTGGCGCCAGGCGATGCCGCCCGTCTCGGTCGAGCCCAACACTTCGATCGGCAGCGAACCGAATTTTTCGCAAACGGCCTTAGCAGCATCGAGCGGCAGCGGTGCACCCGACGAAAAAATCAGCGCCGGAGCCCCGGCATCGAACCCGCCGGGAACGCGCGTCAGATGGGCCGGGCTCGAAACCAGTGTCGTGCCCGACGTGAGCTTACCCGACAGCAACTCCCAGGTTTCCGCCGGATGATCTTCCGACACGCGTCCTGAAATCACGGGCCAGAAAATACGAAACAACATGCCGTAGATGTGCTGGTGCGAAACCGTGGCATAGACATGTCCCGCGCGCGCCGACCACAGCGTGTCGAGTTTTTGTCCTTCGAGATCAAGCTGAGCGATACGCTTGGACACCAGTTTGGGCGCCGAGGTCGTGCCGGAAGTGAAGAAATTGAGTTCGATGTCGCCGGGAACAATATCGAACCGTCCGGTCTCACCGGAAAGGGTCAGCGCAACCGCGCCGGCCACCGGCTCATCGGTCAAGACCACGCCGTCCGCCGCACCGATCTCGCGCAGATACTCCGGCTGAACATGGGCCGGACAGAACACCGTCGCGCGCCGCGCTGCGGCCGCAAGTAATCCGCTTACGAACAACGCAGCACTTACGGTGTGGAGATAAACCGGCTTGCCGTCCGGCAGCTTGGTGGCGACATCCATCGCGGTCCGACGGATGCGACCGGCGGTAATTGGGCCGTCTTTGCCCGCGAACAGCACCGCGGCAGGATCGGCGGTACAAACGGTATTGAAAAGGGCGCTCATAGAGCCCCCTTTCGCCGGACCCGCAACCGCACAAGATACTCGCCGGCGAACAACAGTCCCGCCGCACCATAGGCGATACCGCCATTATAGATCAGCCACGCGTTCCAGCCGGGCTGCAACACCGTCCACAATGCGATCGCGCCATTCAGCGCAAAGAAGGCGACCCAAACCTGCGTCACCATACGGGTGTAGCGAATTCCCTCCTCCGGCAAATCCGGCTCCACCACGCGGGCAAAGCGCTCCGCCACGGTCGGCGGCCGCTTAAGACTGATCGCAAACGTCACCAGCAGAACCGCATTCATGAACACCGGATAGAGCCGGACCGACAACGTGACATCGAACAGGCTGACGGCCGCCATCGTCGCAAGCACCGGGATCAATGCGACGGTGAGCGACAATGGCACCTTCCGCAATACGGGCAGAAGCAGGCGACCGGCAAGCAGCACCATCACCAGCACGAACGCCGCAACCGCGCCTAAGGTACGGAGCAGCGTGACCGCGATCAGCGGATAGAGAACCGAGAACGTCGTGAAAATGAGGGCCGGAACGTCAACTCGCTTTGACATTGGTCAGATCGTAGATCCGGTCGACGACATCGCGCACGGTGCGTACGGTTTTAAACTCGTCCGGTTTGATCTTTTTGCCCGTAAATTCCTGAACCTTCACGATCAGGTCCACCGCGTCGATGCTGTCGAGGTCGAGATCCTTTTGCAGGTCCGAATCGAGCGTGATGCTGTCGGCAGGGACTTCGAACAGCGTCGAGATGTACCCCTGAACCTTCGCGAATATCTCGTCGCGCTCCATGTCTTCCTCTCAGCGATTTCGGGAAATGTAATTGGCCAATGAGCGAACGCTGCGAAAGTACTCGGAGACATGCTCGTCCTCGGTATCGATCTTGACGCCGTACTTCTTCTGGATCTGCACGCCGATCTCGAGCGCGTCGATGGAATCGAGCGCCAGTCCGCTATCACCGAACAACGGCTCTTCCGGATCGATGTCGGATGGCTTCACGTCTTCAAGCTGCAAGGCCGTGACGATAAGCTCTCTCAGCTCGTCCTCAAGCGGGTTCATGGGCGATCACTTCCTCAAATCGCTTTGTTATTTGTGCCGTCAGGTCTCGAGCACAGCGGGCTGGCAAGCGGGAATCGAAGACTTCGGCAGTCTCTATACGCTCGCCCACGCGAACTCTGTAGCAGGCCCTACGAACCGGACTTTCATACCACTTTTCGCCTTTGCGAAGCATAGGCGGATTGCAGCAGACCGTGACAATCCGTATCGGTGCGCCAGCACGAATCGCAATATTGGCGAAGCCTCGTTCCAGTCGCACCTGCCGTCCCGGTTTGGTCCGCGTCCCTTCCGGGAAGATCACGAGATTGTTCCCCGCCTGCAACGCTGCGACACATTCTCGCAGAGTTCGTTCGGGATCACCGAGGTTCGGAATATAGTTTGTGGCCTTTACCACCCCGCGCATGAAGGGGTTCTTCCACACGCCTTCCTTCACGACGCATTGGGCCCGTTCCATCATCGAGATGATCAGGACAATGTCGATCAGCGAAGGATGGTTTGCGATGATCAATGTGCCGGTTTCGCGGCGCAGGACATCGACACCCTCGGTCTCGAGATCGATCAGACGCATACGGACCAGCATCCAGACGAAAAATCGCCACGTCTCGCGTACCGTCTGCTGCGCAATGCTCGCGCGTTTCAGTGGATCGCTATAGATCACACAATATGCCGGAAACACGGTGACGGATAAAAACACGCCTCCGATCCCGAACAAGACAAACGCAAAACCGGTTCCGATTTGCCGATACAGGCGCTCAAACCGCCTGGCAATTACGCCGACATACGCCATGGTCCGCCCCCAACGGCCAATACCCTGAGATTTCCACTCAGTTGTTCGATCAGTGCCGAAGCACCTAAGCGTCCCGTCGCCACCTCAACGGAATCGCTCCTAGCCTCCCCCAGGACCAGCCGCATCGCCAGCCCTATACCACCCGATTTCGGGTCGTTTTCAAAATCAGCGTAAACGTCGGCCAGCGGCAAATCCGCATACGCCACGATGACGTCGGGACAACGATCCGCCGCCAGCCGGGCATAAGCCTCCACCAGCCCTGCCCGCAACGTGTTTTCGCCGGCGGCCAGTGCCGTGTGCGCAATTTTCTCTTTGCGGATCTGCCCGACCATCCCCGGGGCGGCATTGTGAACCGAACCTGAGAACGCCATCGGCGACATCGGTTCACCCGCTCCAATGCTGCGTAAAAGCGCGGTCAGCGTTTCAAGATTGCCGTAGCGTGAACAGAAGATGAGCTCGGACGTCGTTCCAGATTTGAGAACACTCAGCATCGAGCGCACCGCCAACCGCTCAAGCTTGCCCATTCGGCGCCGGACGCCGGACGGGATGATGTCCTCGCCCCCCGCCTCGCCGAACGTCCGCTCGCCGTCAGGACTTTGCAGGACCGCGGCCCATTGCTGCACGCCTAACGTGTAATATCCCATCGCATCAGCTACTGACTGATTTTCCTAAACTATCGGTCATGATGGTCAGTAACGATAGGGTCCTCGGCGTCACGCTGCATTTTTGCGACCAAATGTAGCATTCTGTTACAGACCTAAAAATTCACGACCTCAAGCACTTACGCCAGGATAAGGGATGCGCGGCGACGACCTTCGATACGGTATTGATGTCATCCCTTCGGATGACCTTGGCAAGCGCATCTCCCACCGGATCCAGTCTGCGCGCGCCACCGCTCTCGCTGCTCAGTTGTGCACCGACGCAGGGTCGGAGCTGCTCTCAAAATCCCACAGCCGCGCGCTCGTCGCAGTGGCCTGTGCCTCTCCCCCCGTGACGGCACTTGGCATCGACATCGAATGGATGGCACCGGACCGTCCGTATGCTGCAATCCTGTCGCACTTCCTGCCGTCGGTCCCGGCACCGATCGAGTGCGAGGCCTTCTATCGGACGTGGACCTTCCTCGAAGCCCATTTCAAGGCCTATCAGCAGTGGCCGCGGGAGGAGGAATTGCAGCAGGTTCTCGCCGCGCCCGCACGCGACGGTCCCTGGCAAACCATCAACGGCAATCATTTGGTCCAGCACCGCGTCGCCGACAAATTCCAACTCACCGTTTTGTGGCGCTCGGATGCGCCGTGCGGCATCAAATATGTGCGGTAAAATCAGGCTTGATTTGACACCCGTACATTGCCGTCAATAAATATCCGGCGTCATTTCCTGGGTGTGGAGGAAACCGTGCCAACCATCAGAAAAATCCTGTGCCAAGCTGCCGCTGCCGGCGTGCTGGCCCTGTTCGCAGCCGTCCCGGCATCTGCCGCCGACGACATCATCGCACTCGACCTGCAGAAGGCGCTGAACGCGCCGGATACGCTGGCGCACATTGATGGGTCGGTGAAGTTCTATTTCGGCACCAGCACCCATCCCGCCATCGTTAAGCATCTCGGCGAAGCGGTCACGAACAAGAAGGCCAATGGCTTTGGCCGCAGCAGCACGAGGGGCCGCGATCGCGCCTTCCTCGATGGGCTGATCGCCTTCCAGGAATAAGCCAAAGCGCTCGGCGCCAACGCCGTGATCAATATCAACAGCTATTACAAGAAAAACGAAGTCACGATCGACAAGACGGTTGAGTGCCATTCGGGCCTCCTGATGGACGGCGTCGCCTTGAAGGGCGAGTTCGTTAAGACCGCCAACTGAGACCCTCCCCTGGCAACGGGCCGCGTTGCCGCGAGGCGTCGGCCGTGAGACGACTGACGCCTGATGGTTGCGTATGGCACAGTGTCTGAGTTCGACGTCATCGTCGTCGGCGCGGGGATCGGCGGCCTGACGGCGGCATCTCTGCTGGCGGCGCGTGGGCTCAAGGTCCTGGTCGCCGAGGCGCATAACCAGTGCGGCGGGAATTGCACCTCCTGGCGCCGCAGAGTTCCCGGGCGATCCGGACTGTTTGTCTTTGACGCAGGCGTCCAAGACATCAGCGGCTTGGGGCCTAGCGGCCCGGTAACCAATCTGCTCGGCCAGATCGGCTCCTCAATCGCCTGGGAGCGGGTTCATCATCTCTATTGGATTGATGGCATTCGCGTTGCCGCCGGACAGTCGCAACGCGCGTTTGTTGATGCGCTTTGCGAGGCGTTCCCGGCACAAGCGGATGGCATCCGCCGTTTCATGACGGAGATGGCGGCGATCTATCGTGACCTCTATGCCGATGTCGGCCAAACCGGCGGCGTCCCGATACCACCACGGCTCGAAGCCCTGCACGACTGGAACCGGCGCCACCCGGCCGCCGCCCGATGGGCCCAGGAGCGGTTTGCCGACATGCTGCGCGCCTTTACCAACGACGACCGGCTGCACACCTTGCTGCAGACCGTTTCGGAGTACATCGCGACCACGCCGGACAACCTGTCGGTCCGCGATATGGCGCCGCTCTACGGCTACTATTTCGAGGGCGGCCGCTATCCGCGTGGCGGCTCGCAGACGATTGCCAACACCCTTGCCGGCAGTATCTCCTGTCGCGGCGGGCAAATCGCCACCAAGACCCGCATCACCGAGATCGTCATCGAACGGGGCCGGGTCACCGGCGTCCGAACCGCCAAGGGGCAGACGTTCACCGCCCCGCTGGTGATCGCCAACGGCGACGTGGTCGCGATGCTTACCAGTCTGACCGACCCACACCATCTGCCAGCGGGGTATGCCCGGCGGGTGGCAAGCCTGAAGCGCGGGCCTTCGGCCGTGCTGGTCAGTCTGGGCCTCGATACCGTGATGGACCTGCCGCCGCGCATTTTTATCCGCAAGGACGGCCTCTCCTTCGGGGTCGGCAATCCCTCAGTTCTTGATCCGAACCTGGCCCCGCCCGGCTGTTCCGCAGTAACACTCCTGTTATTGCTCTCCGAAGCAGAAGCGGCCGCTTGGCCGGAGCCGACCGATCCGTCCTACCGGTCGCATAAAGACACGATCGCTAAGTGTCTGATCGACGCCGTCGAACAGGCGGTGTTCCCCGGCTTCAGCCGCCACGTGGTCTATCGTGAAACCGCCACTCCGGCGACCTTCACGGCGTTCACCAGCGCCCGGAACGGCAATATCTACGGCGCCGCGCGCGCCGTCTGGCGCCCTCGCATGCAGACCCCTATCGCCGGCCTTTATCTCGCCGGTGCCGGGACCGACACCGGAGCCGGTATCGAAGCGGTAATCATCTCCGGCACCCGGGTCGCGGACGCGATCACCAACCCGGCCGCCAATTAGCCCGCGGCGCCCCCGCCGATTGCCAACCGCTCCCGACATGGCGCAATCTTCCGGCCGGGGATGAATGAGGGGGCTATCCATGAGTGCAAAGACAGTTCTTCGCGCCGCATATCTTCTGTGCGCGTTGCTGATCGCGGCGGCCGTTCCGGCCGTGGCGGAAGATGCGCCGGCGGGCGGCATGCCGGCACAAGATGCGTTTTTGAGTCAGTTCCTGGGACGCTGGAACGTTGTCGGGACCTACAAAGGCCATCCGGCAAAGCACAAGTTCAAAGGCGAATGGACCATCCAAAACAACTACCTGCGTTTCCGCGATGTGTCCGAAGAGGAAAATGCGGCCGGCGTCGAGTTGTTCGAGGTCATCGCCTATATCGGCTATGATGCGGCCAAGAGCCGTTATGTGTGCGTGTGGCTCGACAACAGCGGCGTGGCCGATCCGGAATCGGTCGCGGGCACCGCGACGCGTGTCGGCGACACCCTGCCGTTCGTGTTCAAGACGGCGAAAGGCACCTTCCACGCGACCTTCGCGTATAACACCAAGGCCAACAAGTGGCTGCTGACGATGGAAAACGAAGCCGACGGGACCGTCCAACCGATCGCCAAGCTCCAACTGAACAAAGCCAGATAACGACATATCCCGTTTCTTCCGGGACGAAGCGCTGACGGCAACCTCAGTGCTTCGTCTTGGTCGTTGAGAACACCGTCGACGTCCTGCAGCCGGGCAAACCGGCGGATGTTGCCCATCCGCTCCTCGGCGTAGGCATGCCGGTGAGGCCCGCTGCGGCGCCCCACTGGAGCGCTGCCAACATTAGCTGTTGCATTCTTGCACGCCTGCTTGGCGTCATTTTGCAAACTTCCGCAAGGAACGGGAACGGAGTGCGTCCTGGGGAATTGTTAGGCGGAAGAACCTCCAGGAGTATCGGATTTGGGTTTGATGCCCGAGAGATATGACGCTCCCGCTCAGGGGCGGCTCAGCGGCGCGCGCATTCTCGTGGTGGAAGACGAGTTCGTCATCGCCATGCAGCTGCAGTCGGTGTTCGAGGAAGAAGGCGCGCAGGTGCTGGGGCCGTATCACAATCTGGCGGAGGCAATGGAACACGCCAGGACGGATGACATCTCCGCCGCGTCGCTCGACGTCAATCTGGGACGGGATACCGCGGCGCCGGTCGCCAGCGTGCTCGCCGAGCGGAAAGTTCCTTTCGTCTTCTACAGCGTCCAGACCAACGATCCGGCGATCGCCGATTGGCGGCATATTCCTCTGGTTCAGAAGCCCGCCGCGCCATCGGATTTGATCGACGCGATCGCTGCCCTCTTGCGCCATCGCGAAACGGAATCGGCCGATTGAGTTAGGCCGCCGCCAGAGCGCGGACGCGATCGACGACCTCGATGCGTCCGGTTTCTCCGGGCGTTATGAACAGTCCCACGCGTTTCGCCGTAAGACCGACAGACGTGCTGCTGGTGAGACGGACCAACGGAATGGACAGGATCGGGCCTGCCAGCAGCGGCACGAACCACCACAGACTGGCCGGCAGCCATTCGTGAATGGCAACAGCGGCAGCGATGCCGATCAGCGTATGAACCGCGAACGCGCGCGCAATAACGACGGTGCGGATACGGCGCTCGCCGCGGAATTGGGCACCCCACCCTTTGGTCTCGCCGAGCGCTATGCGCACCACGAACGCGCTCTGCGACAGCATCGAGATCGGCGCCAATAACGTCGAGAACACTGCTTCAAGCAACACGCTTGCGGTCGCATTCCAGCCGCCGCCGTGGGCCGCCCGCGCAGCGGGTTCGCGCAGAACCAGCGCGAGCGCGAGGAATTTCGGGCCATAGAGCAGCGTCACCATCGTCAGGATCAAAGTGACGAAATCGAACGTATGAGAGAATCCGAATGCCAGCACCGGGTAGCGGCCGATGTAGATCACCGGCGCGATATGCGGCTGGTTGGCGATCACGAACACCGACACGATCAGCATCGCCAGCCACAGCGGTGACGAAACATAGCTCATCACGCCATTGAAGAAGTGCCCGCGGCTCTCGGTGCGAAAGCCCTGGCCGAAGATGAGCTGCAGGTGCTGCAGGTTGCCCTGGCACCAACGGCGGTCGCGGATGAGATGATCGATCAAGGTCGGCGGCGGTTCTTCGTAGCTGCCGTCGAGGTCGGTGACGAGATGGAGGTGCCAGCCCGCCCGCCGGAGCAGCGCGGCTTCGACGAAATCGTGGCTGAGAATCTCGCCGCCCAACGGTGCCGGTCCGCGCAGTTCGGGCAAACCGCAATGATCCATGAACGGCTGGATGCGGATAATGGCGTTATGGCCCCAATAATTGCCGCCAGGACCCTGCAGCAGCGACAATCCCGCCGCGTACAGCGGACCATAGACGCTCGAGGAAAACTGCTGGATGCGCGCGAACAAGGAGTCCCGGCCCACCAGTTGCGGCGCCACCTGGATCAGCGCGGTGCGCGGGTTCGCATCCATCAGCCGCATCAACGCGGCCAGCGTGTCGCCTGTCATCAGACTATCGGCGTCGAGCACCACCATGTAGTCATAGAGGGCGCCCCAGTTGCGGCAGAACTCCGCGATGTTGCCGGCCTTCTTGCCGGTGTTGTCTTCGCGATGGCGGTAATAGACGTTGGGTGCCTCGCCCGTCTGCAATGCTTTCCAGCCTGCCGTCTCGGCCGTGATGCTTGCCTGCTCGTTGGAGTCGCTGAGAATGTAGACGTCGAAGGATTCGGCGTAGCCTTCGGCACGGATGGATTCGCAAACCGTACGGATACCGGCGATCAGCCGCGCGGTATCTTCATTGCGAACCGGAAACAGCAGCGCCGTTCGCGAGGCGGAGGGACGCGCGTTTCGCGGCCGCTCCAGCGTGAAGTCGGCAAGGCCGCGCCAGCGGGCATAAGCGCCGAGCGTGGCGATCCAGAATGAAGCGCTGATCCAGGCGAACAGGATCGCGACCAGCACCAGATAGGTGGTCTCGATCCACGTGAGTTCATCGATACGAAGGATGTTCCACAACCGCGAGGTGGCTGCCGCCGTGGTCGCAAGGACCAAAGCAAGAAACAGCCATCGCAGTGTGGTGAGGCTGCTGCCGTTGCGGATCACGACCGACGCGAGACGCGCGCCTCCCGGACTGGCATCAGGTTTTCAAGCAGAGTCCGCATCAGGGTTTCGGCGCTCCGGCGCGGGGTCCACAGGAGAATCTCCTGGGTTGGCATTGCGCGCGGGCACGGCGGCGGCGCGGTTAATGCCGTCGGGAGTCTTCGAATCGTATCCGGCGCACGTTTCAAATGTCTCTCCATGTTTGGCTATGACTCGGCACGACAGAAGTCGTGGTCGTGTAGTAAACACCTGTACCGAGGCAGTCCTCGCAAATGACACAGACTTGTCACCCAGCTCATTTCCTAGTTACGCTGTGTCCCGATCGTATGTAGAGGCCTCAGATGGCGTCACTTCGTCCGCAATGAGGCATTTTGCGCGCCATCGAATACGGCACACAATTGTCCAAATCCTTGGGCTAGTTTTCCATCCAACCCGCGTTCAGATGAACCCGCCGTAATCTTTTTCTCAAAGGATGATGTGTTGCCGA
>JAHFQC010000030.1:9886-48581 GCA_023259375.1 Alphaproteobacteria bacterium | reverse complement strand
CCCTGGGCGACAAACTCAATTCCCTTCTTGGCCATCACGGCCTTGAGATTGATCTCGACATCGGTGCGCTTGCGCCAGCCGACGGCAACCCAGGGATTGGACGGGACGAAGTGATAGCGGCTGTCCTGGCCGATCAATGTCAGCCGATCGCCGGGACGCAGAGTCTCCTGTAGCTCGTATGCCATGATGGTGCCGCCGAGGCCTGCGCCCAAAACCACGATTTCAGCCATTCCTGTCTCCCAAAGCGCGGCATCGAGGCCGCTGTTTTTGCGCTCGCCGGCGCATTTCGTCTTGACAATATATTCGAATATGCGTAGATACGCAACTATGAAAATAGAACCCGACCAAATGCACGCCTCGGCCAGTGCCGCCGAGGAGCTTTTGAAGGCGATGGCCAACCGCCACCGGCTGATGATTCTCTGCCAGCTGATCGACGGGGAGCGGGCGGTGGGCGAACTTGCCGGCCTGCTCGATCTGCGCGATTCGACGGTTTCCCAGCACCTGGCGCTGTTGCGCAAGGACGGCCTGGTTGCGACCCGCCGCGACGGCCAGACCATCTTCTATTCGATCGATAGCGAGCCGGCTCGCCGGATCATCGAAACCCTCTATCAGGCTTTCTGTGCGCCGGAGCGGATCTGCGGACCCGCTAACAAGCCCCGGAAAGGCAAATAGCTATGGGATTGTCCAATGTCTTGCGCGCCTTGGTGCGCCTGCTGGCCGGAAATCCGGAAAGGAAAATAATGACCCTCAAGAACCTCGAACCCGCCGACGTCGCCGATCTGTTGAACAAGAACGAGATCGTGCTGGTCGACGTCCGCGAGCCGGCCGAATACGCCAATGCCCATATCAAAGGCGCCGAGCTGGTGCCGCTCTCCCAATTCGATCCACATACGTTGCCCGGCCTTGGCCAGAAGCGCATCGTGCTGCATTGCGGAGTCGGCGGACGTTCCGCGCGTACCGTCGCTGCGTGCCAAGCGGCGGGTATCGCTGTCGATAGTCATATGAAGGGCGGCATCCAAGCCTGGATGGCCGCGGGACTGCCCGTCGAGAGGTGATGCCATGCTGATCCTTGCCGGCCTATTCTCCTTTCTCGGCTTCGGAACGCCGCCCGCTCCTCCGCCGGCGCCGCCCAAGACCTATCAGGTCCAGCCAACCATGGTCGCGGACGAGAAAGCGGTGTTCGCCACCGTGCAGTCGGCTAACGTCGTTCCGGCGCGCGCCCGCATCGGCGGCACGGTGGTGGAACTGAAAGTCCGGCAAGGCGATCACGTCGAGCAAGGGCAGGTCATCGCCATTGTCAGCGACAAGAAGCTCGGTTTCCAGGCATCGTCCTTCGGCGCGCAAGTTGCGGCAGCGCAAGCGCAATTGGCGCAAGCCAAGGCCGATTACGATCGCGCTCAGCGGCTGATGGCGGCCAACGCCATTTCGAAGTCCGGATTTGACCAAGCCCGCACGGCGCTCAACGTGGCGCAGTCGAACGTCAACGCCTATTCCGCCCAGCGCGCCGTCGTCACGCAACAGTCGCATGAAGGCGAGGTGCTAGCGCCGCAGACCGGTCGCGTCATCACCGTTCCGGTCACGGCTGGTACGGTTTTGTTGCCGGGCGATACGGTGGCGACGGTGGCGCAGGGCGATTTCGTGCTGCGGCTGCAGATCCCGGAGCGCCACGCCCGCGATATCAAGGTCGGTCAGCCGGTTCGGCTTGATGGCGCCGACATAGGCCTCAACGGGGCGCACTTCGGCGTGGTTCGTCTGGTTTATCCCGAAATCGACAACGGCCATGTCGTGGCCGATGCGACGGTGCAGGAGTTGGGCGATTACTTCGTCAACGAGCGCGTGCGCGTCTGGGTCAGCGCCGGTCAGCGCAAGGCGATCGTGGTGCCGTCGAACCTGATCGCGACGCGTTCGGGCATCGATTACGCGCGGCTATGGACCGGCAATCAGTCCCTCGACGTTCCGGTGCAGCGCGGCCAGACGATCCATCGTCCCGGCAAGCCCGATACTATTGAAGTTCTGTCCGGTCTCAACTCAGGCGACAGATTGCTCAAGCCATGAAACTCGGATTCTCCGGCAAGCTGACGCGGGCGACCATCGGCTCGCCCCTGACGCCGCTGTTCCTGATGGCGGCGGTGGTCTTCGGTCTCATCGCGGTCATCACCATTCCGCGCGAAGAGGAGCCGCAGATCAGCGTCCCGATGGTGGACATTTTCGTCACCGCCGACGGCCTCAAGGGACCTGATGCGGCCGAACTGGTCACCAAGCCGCTGGAGGAGATCGTCAAAGGCATTCCGGGCGTCGAGCACGTCTACAGCCAAACCCAGGATGATCGCGTGGTGGTCACCGCGCGCTTTCTGACCGGCACCAATGAGGACGAGGCGATCGTCCGCGTTCAGGCCAAGGTGCGGGCCAATTATGATCGCATCCCGCTCGGCATTCCCGAGCCGTTGATCGTCGGTCGCGGCATCAATGATGTGGCGGTGGAAGTCCTCACCCTGTCGCCGACGCCGGACGCTGCCGCGCACTGGAACGAGAAAGACCTCTATCAGCTTGCCACCAAGGTTCAGGCCGAACTCGCCAAGGTCGACAATGTCGGTCTGACCTATATCCAGGGTGGCTCCGCCGACGAAATCAGCGTCGAGCCCGATCCCGAAAAGCTGGCGCTCTACGGCGTCACGCTGCAGCAGCTCGAAGCCAAGATCAAAGGCGCCAACGAGGCATTTCTCGCCGGCCAGTTGCGCGATGGCGGCCGTATGGTCGAAGCGGTTGCCGGCAAGACGCTGAATGGTCTTCCCGATATCGGCCTGTTGCTCGTCACCACGCGCGACGGCCGTCCGGTCTATGTCCGCGATTTGGCGACGGTCATTGTCGGCCCGAGCCCCGCTGAGCATCGCGTCTGGTCGATCAATCGCGTCGGCAAGAACTGGTCCACCGTTCCGGCGGTGAGCATCGCCTTTGCCAAGCGCAATGGCGCCAACGCCGTGGTGGTCGCGGAGCAATTGATCGAGCGCACCAACACGCTGCGCGGCTCGGTCATCCCGGCCGGCATTACTGCCGAAGTCACTCGCGATTACGGCAAGACCGCCAACGACAAGGCCAACGAGCTTCTGTTTCATCTAGGTCTTGCGACGATCTCCATCGTGCTCCTGATCGGCTTTGTGGTCGGCTGGCGCGAGGCGGCGGTGACTTTGATCGTCATTCCGACCACGATCCTATTGACGCTCTTTGCCGCGAACTTGATGGGCTACACCATCAACCGCGTCAGTCTGTTCGCGCTGATTTTCTCGATCGGTATCCTGGTCGACGACGCCATCGTGGTGATCGAGAACATCTCGCGCCATTGGGCGATGCATGACGGGCGCAGCCGTCTCGATGCCGCTATCCAGGCCGTCGCGGAAGTGGGCAATCCGACCATCGTGGCGACCCTCACTGTGATCGCCGCGCTGCTGCCGATGATGTTCGTGTCCGGCATGATGGGCCCCTATATGGCGCCGATCCCGGCCAATGCCTCGGCCGCGATGCTGTTCTCGTTCTTTGTCGCCATGGTGGTGGCGCCGTGGGCGTTGCTGAAATTATCCGGCAAGGCGCCTGCCGGGAGCGAGCATGGCCATGACGAGGGAGCCATCGGCCGCTTCTATCGCCGCATCGCCGGGCCGATCATTTCGAGCCGCGAGAATTCGAAGAAATTCCTCAAATACGTCGCCATCGCCACCGGTTTGGTTTGCATCCTGTTCGTGACCAAGAACGTCACGGTGAAGCTGCTGCCGTTCGACAACAAGTCCGAGCTGTCGGTGATGGTCGATCTGCCCGAAGGCGCCACGGTGGAAGATACCGCCCGCGTGCTGTTCGAAGCGGCGGCGGTCACCCAGAAATTGCCGGAAGTGACGTCGATCCAGGCCTATGCCGGCACGCCGGCACCGTTCAACTTCAATGGCCTCGTGCGCCATTCCTACTTGCGCGAAAAGCCCGAGATGGGCGAGCTGCAGGTCAACCTGACCGACAAATCGCGGCGCTCGCGCGAAAGCCATGCCATCGCCCTCGATTTGCGCAAGCAATTGGCAAACGTGAAGCTGCCGGCCGGCGCCGTGATCAAGGTGGTGGAAGTGCCGCCGGGGCCGCCGGTGCTGTCGACCCTGCTCGCCGAGATCTACGGTCCGGATTCCAAGACCCGCCGCGCCGAAGCGGAGGAGGTCAAGAAGATCTTCAAATCGGTGCCGTATATCGTCGATGTCGACGACAGCTATGGCCAGCCGCGACCGCGCCTACGCGTGACCATCGATCAGGACAAGCTGGAATACTTTGGCGTCGAGCAATCCGATGTCTACGACACGCTGAAAGCGATCCTCGGCGGCGTGGCGGTCGGCTACTCGCATCGCGGCGAAGATCGCGATCCGATGAAGATCGTGGTGCGGTTGCCGAAGAACGATCTCGAATGGACGCGCAAGCTGGAATCGACGCCGGTCCCTGCCAACGCCATTCCCGGGAACAAGGCGGTGGTGGAGCTGGGCGATATCGTTCATATCGACCGCGAGCCCGGCACACCGACCATCTTCCGCCGCGACATGCATTACGCCGACATGGTCACCGCCGAACTGGCGGGCGATTACGAAGCGCCGATTTACGGCATGGGCGCGGTCAATGACCTCATCAAAAAGCACGACTGGAAGGGTCTGCCGCAGCCGCAAATCCTGCTGCATGGCCAGCCCGCGGACGAGACCAAGCCGTCGCTGTTGTGGGATGGCGAGTGGGAAGTCACCTATGTCACGTTCCGCGATATGGGCGCGGCGTTCGGCGTGGCGCTGCTCGGCATCTACATTCTGGTGGTGGCGCAGTTCGGCTCGTTCAAGCTGCCGCTGGTGATCCTGACGCCGGTGCCGTTGACCTTGATCGGTATCGTCATCGGCCACTGGTTGTTCGGCGCACCCTTCACCGCCACCTCGATGATCGGCTTCATCGCGCTCGCCGGCATCATTGTGCGTAATTCGATCCTGCTGGTGGATTTCATCCGCCACGGCCAGCACGGCGACAAGCCATTCAAGCAAGTGCTGATCGATGCTGGTGCCACGCGCTTTCGCCCGATCCTGCTTACGGCGCTGGCCGCCATGATCGGTGCCGCGACGATCCTCACCGACCCGATCTTCCAGGGGCTCGCGATTTCGCTGTTGTTCGGCCTTGTCTCGTCGACGCTGCTGACCGTGCTGGTGATCCCGGCGATTTATGTCTGGCTGCGCGATCCCGAACGCCCGCAATCGCCGGGTCCGTCGCGGATGCATCGGGTTATGGAACGGGCAGGGGCTTCGGCCAAGGTGATCTGGCAGATCGATGCCGAACCAAGACTTCGCCGTGGACAGGCCACGGCTCTCGTTTGGCGCGACCGTCTAGTGGTCCGCCTGAAGCCGATCGTCTTGAAGCTCTGGAGCAATTTGGTGCGGCGGTTCTGGGTCTGGGAGCAGAGGGCGGCCGGTTTCATTGCCCGTCATCGCCCGCAATAGAACGGCACCCGGCCTAGAGAGTTTATTATTCACTAATGAAATAATGAATGTTATGCTACCCCCCCTCAGCCATACCAAGAGGGCGCTAGCCATGAAATTCCTGATGATTCTCGCGCTCGCGCTTTTCCTGCCCATCGCCGCGCACGCTCAGCAGGCCAGCTACGGCGACGCCTGCAACGCGTGGCTCGGATTGGTCGACGCCGGCAAATACGACCAGAGCTGGGACGCCGCGAGCGACTATTTCAAATCCAAGATCACCAAGGAGCAGTGGGCTCCGCTGGTCAAATCGGTTCGCGACACCGTCGGGCCGGCCCTGTCGCGCAGCGCCAAGAGCGTGACGCCGACCGAAACGCTGCCAGGCGCCCCGTTCGGCAAGTACATCGTAGTCTTGCTGAGCAGCAAATTCGCGATGAACCAGAACGCCACTGAGACGGTGATCCTGAAGCTCGAGAACGGCGAATGGAAAGTCGCGGGCTACTTCGTCAAGTGATCTCGGCCATGTGCATCAGTTTCGGCGCCTGCGGTTTCGCTCCGGCAGGCTTGAAGCGCACAACCTTGGTCGTTCCGGGCAACAGATCGAAATAGTTGTCGCTGAAGAACCCGTCCACATCGTCGAAGCTGAGATAGAGGTTCTTCACCAGCACCGGCGACGATACCGCGATCGCCGTTTCGTTGCCGATCGCCTTGACGGTCGTCTTCACGGCCGCAGACGGCAGCGCGAGATTTTTGACCGGCGCAAAATAGAGCACGTCCTCGGCGAGCACCCGGCCTGCGGCAAGGCTCGCATGCAGCAGCACGGCATTCGCGGCCGCGCCGCCGAGCACATCCGTCACCGGCATGGTGAAATTCGCCACGCTGTTGGCCATCACAATCAGCGTCTGTTTGATGGTCTTCAGGACCTTGCCATGGAAATCCAGCAGTCGGAGGGTGAGGGTGGCCTGCTGGTCCTTGAGCCGGTCGCTTACCACGGCGATTTTCACCGTTCCATCGTCGACGCTCATCGTCACCAGTTCGGGCGCGTAGGACTTGCGGGCGAAATACTGCTGCGTCTTCCAGCGGCCGTAATAGTCGATGCTGCTCCATGAGGCGACCGGCCAGCAGTCGTTGATCTGCCAGAACAGCGAGCCCATGCAGAACGGCTTCTTCGCGCGGTGCGCTTCCATCGCGATCTTGATGCCTTCGGCTTGCAGCACCTGACCGACGTACAGGAACTGCCGGAAGTCCTTCGGCACTTTGTAGTCGCGCTCCATGTAAGTCTTGATTGTGCCGTTGCCGATGGACGAGCGCTGATGCGCCTTGAGGACATCGGAGAAGATGTCGTAATCGGCGGGCTGGGCGAAGGCCGCGATGGTTTTCAGTTCCGGGAAGGATTGGAACCCGTACTCGCTCATGAAGCGTCCGACATAGGTGCGATAGCTCGAGAACGGCCGCGCCGCCCACCACACACCCCAGGAATGGATGTCGCCGGATTGCAGTTTGGTGGTGAGATCGGCGTGCTTGACGCCATCCTTGCCGTCCCAGGCGGCCAGCGGCGACGACGGCCAATAGGCTCGCGCAGGATCATGCGCCGTCACCACCTCAGGCAGAATGTGATGGAAGATGGCCGAATAGGTCGCCCACATCTCTTTGCGCTGCGCTTCGGTGTAGCTCTCTTTCCATTTCCAGCCGCCGTTCGGCACGTCGTTCTGCCAGGCGGTATCGATCTCGTTGTTGCCGACCCACAGTGCGATGCAGGCATGCCCTCTCAGCCGTTTGACGTTGTCGATCGCTTCTTCGCGTACATTGTCGAGAAACGCCTGATTGCCCGGATACATGGTGCAGGCGAACATGAAGTCCTGCCAGATCAGGATGCCGCAGCGGTCGCACAGATCATAGAACTCGTCGTTCTCGTAGATGCCACCGCCCCAGACGCGCAGCATGTTCATGTGGGTCTCGGCCGCCGAACGCACGATGTGCTCATACTTGGCATGGCTCACGCGCGGCAGGAAGCTGTCGTTCGGAATGTAGTTGGCGCCCTTCATGAACACCGGAGCGCCGTTCAGCTCGAAATAAAAACTGGTGCCGTCGGCATCGGGCTTTTGCACCAGCTTGAGGGTGCGCAGTCCGGTCTTCACGGTTTTGCGGTCGCGCCCGCCAGCCGTCGTCAACAATCCGGCGAATTCGTAGAGAAAGGCTTCTCCCAATCCGTTGGTCCACCACAGCCGCGGCTTCGTGATCGTGAAATCCAGCTTTGCCGTATTCCGCCCCCGCACAAGTTGAATGCTCGTGCGCGCTTTCACACTCGCATCGACCGGGCTTTGCACCTCGACCGCCGCCGGTCCGGCCGTATCAGCCAGAATCTCGAACACCGCCGTCAACCGCGCTTCGGCCGGCGACAGGCTGTTCTGGACGATATGGAAATCGGCGATCCGTGCCGCATTCCACGCGCGCAGGAGCACCGGCCGCCAGATGCCGCTGGTGACGAAGCGCGGGCCCCAATCCCAGCCGAAATGATAACCGGCTTTGCGGACGAACATGCTGACGTGCTTGTCGCCGAGGCCGCCGATCTCGCTCCAATCGACCACCGCCGGCAGAGGATAGCCGTTGGCCTCGAGCCGCTTCAGTCCTTCCTGAACCGCCGAATGCAGCACGACACGCAGAACGCTCGCGCCCGGTTTTGCTTGCGCTTTGATATCCGCGGTCCAGCGGCGGAACATGTTGTCGGCTTTGAGGACCGGAACGTCGTTGAGGTAGACCTCGGCGAACGTATCGAGCCCGAGAAATTCCAGTTCGATGTGATCGTGCGCCAACGTTGCGGCATCGAGATCGAGGGTGGTGCGATACTCCCAATCCTTCTTGTCGATCCATTGCAGATCGCGCTCGTTGGTACGGTAGAACGGATCGGGGATTTTCCCGGCGGCGAGCAGGTCGGTGTGCACCGTTCCCGGCACCGTGGCGGCGAGCCAATCGCCGCTTCCGGCTTCGCGGAATTGCCAGCCGTTCGCCAGAGTGCGTTCCAACACTCCCGACGGTTCGGGTGCGGCCATCGCCGGCATGGCACTGAGCAGTGCGCCTGCGGCCGAGGTTTTGAGGAAGGTGCGCTTGGTGGTGGCCATGAATTTCCTCCCGTGACGCTGTCGGCATTCTCACCTACCACCCCGGCTGCCAGATGACAAATTCACCCACGAGAGAGTGAATGTTTACAGGGCGGGCTGACCACGCCATTGTGAGCCTCAAAAAACACCAGGAAGAACAACTAACAGGGAGGGGCTTGTGAGTACGGACATGCCCGAGATCCGGCCGGATCCTTCAACTGGTCGCTTGCGACCAGTTCTCAACTTCCGCGATCGCGGCCGTTGAGCATGGACAGACTATCGCCCGCGCCGGCGCGGCAGGTCGCCCGACCGCCCGCCCACGTCGGATCACGGGCCTGGATCGTCCTGGGCATGCTGTGTTTCGTCTACGTGCTGAATTTTCTCGACCGGCAGCTGCTGCCGATCTTGGCCAAGCCGATCCAGGACACGTTGCACTTCACTGACGGCCAGCTCGGGCTGATCGGCGGCTTCTACTTCGCCGTCTTCTATACCTTCATCTCCATCCCCATCGGCTATCTCGCCGACCGGACCTCGCGGTCCAAGGTGTTGGCGCTGGCCTGCGCGCTGTGGAGCGCCGCCACGATGTCGTGCGGTCTGGCGGTCAATTACGTGCAGTTCGCCATCGCGCGGATGACGGTCGGGTTTGGCGAAGCGGGCGGCGTGCCGCCGTCCTACGCGATCATCTCGGACTATTTCCCGCCGCACCGCCGCGGCACCGCGCTCGGCATCTACAATACCGGCCCGGGGATCGGCGCCGCATTGGGCGTTGCCTTCGGCGCCTCCATCGCCGCAGTGTTCAGCTGGCGGTACGCCTTCGTGGCGCTCGGCAGTGTCGGCATCCTGGCGGCGATTGCGGTGCTGTTCGTCGTCCATGAGCCGCCGCGCGGTGGCCTCGATGCGGGCGCAGGGGAACCGCTGAAAAAATCCAGCTTCCTCGAAACCTTCCGCATGTTCTTCTCGCGGCCGTCGCTGGCGCTGGCGGCATTTGGCGGCGGTGTTACCCAACTCGTCACCTACGGCCTGCAGAACTTTGCCGTCCTTTATCTGATGCGCGAAAAGGCCATGACGCTCGGCGAGGTTGCCCTCTACTATTCGCTGGTGGTGTTCGTCGGGATGACCGGGAGCATGATTGCCAGCGGCCTGCTGATCGACCGTTTCACCAAGCGCTCGCGCACGGCTTATGCCGTGATCCCTGCGACGTCGCTGATTTGCGCCGTTCCCGTTTTTATCGCCTTCTTGTCGGCGTCGGGCTGGTCGGGAGCCTGTTGGTTCCTCGGCCTGACGATGTTCTTCAACTACTTCTATCTGTCGTCCACGGTGACGCTGGTGCAGCAGGAAGTCCGTCCCGACCAGCGCGTGATGTCGGGCGCTTTGCTGCTTCTGGTGATGAACTTCATCGGCCTCGGGCTTGGCCCGACCTATGTCGGCGCGGCCAGCGATTTTCTTCGGACCTATTCGCCGGAGCATTCGTTGCACTGGGCGCTCTATACCTGCCTCGCATTTTACCTCGTGGCCATAGCGATTTTCCTGATACTTGCGCGCGTGCTTCGCCGCGAGAGCCGTGAAATTGGAGAAACAGTCTGATGCTGACCAGTGTTTCGTCGAACGCGCCGACCCAACGCCCGACCCGGCGAGCCTGGGCCGTGCTGGTGATGCTGACTCTCGTGTACGTCCTCAACTTCCTCTGTCGCCAGTTGCCCGCCATCCTGGCGAAGCCGATCGAGGACACCCTGCATCTGACCGACGGCCAGTTCGGACTGATCACCGGCTTCTATTTCGCGATCTTCTACACCTTCATCTCGATTCCGGTCGGCTATCTCGCCGACAAGACCAGCCGCTCGAAGGTGCTCGCCTGTGCCTGCGCGATCTGGAGCGGGGCGACGATGGCCTGCGGCTTCGCTGTTTCCTATCTGCAGTTCGCGCTCTCGTACATGACGGTCGGTTTCGGCGAGGCGGGCGGCGTGCCGCCGTCCTATGCCATCATCTCCGATTACTTCCCGCCGGGACGCCGCGGCACCGCGCTGGGTCTTTATAATCTCGGCCTGCCGATCGGCGCGGCGCTCGCCATCGCCTTCGGAGCATCGATCGCGTCCGCGTTCAGTTGGCAGATGGCGTTTCGCGGCCTCGGCGCGGTCGGCGTCATCGCGGTGATCGGCATTCTTCTCATCGTCAAGGAACCGAAGCGCGGCGCTCTCGATCCGGTTGCGGCGCAGCCGGCGAAGAAGTCCGGCTTCCTCGAAACGCTGAAGGCGTTCTTCTCGCGGCGCGCACTGATCCTGGCCGCACTCGGCGGCGGCGCCACCCAGATGATCACCTATGGCGTCGGCAATTTCACCGTCCTGTTCCTGATGCGCGAGAAAGCCATGACCCTCAACGAGGTCGCGCTGTGGTATGCGCTCCTGGTGGGCATCGTCATGAGCCTGGGATTGTTCGTCTCCGGCCGTTCCGTGGACCATTTCACGCGACGGTCGAAGCGCGCCTACGGCTTGGTCGGCGCCGTGTCGCTGACGATCTCGCTGCCGTTCTACCTCGGTTTTCTGTGGGCGCCGGGCTGGCCCATCGCGCTCGTTTTCCTGTCGGGCTGCATGTTCCTCAACTTCTTCTATCTGCCGGCGGTCATAACGCTGGTGCAGCAGGAAGTGCGTCCCGATCAACGTGTGATGTCGGGAGCCTTGCTGCTTCTGGTGACGAACTTCATCGGCCTCGGCCTGGGACCGACCTTTGTCGGTATGGTGAGCGACCATTTCCGCGCCGCCGCCTATCACAACTCGCTGCAGATCGCGCTCTTCGCGCTGGTGCCGTGCTATGTTCTGGCCATCGTGCTCTTCTTCTGGCTGTCGCAGGTGCTGCGCCGCGAAACCCGCAAGATCGGAGAACCCGTATGATTTCGCTTCGCCGTCTTGCCGCGCTCGCGTGCTTTGCGCTGTCGGCTTCGTATGCCTTAGCCGCCAATCCGGTTGTCGATCCTCCGGCCGGAAAACTGGAAGGGCGGAGCGAAGGCGCGATCAACGCCTTCAAAGGCATTCCCTATGCCTTGCCGCCGGTTGGACAGTTGCGCTGGAAAGCTCCCGTCGCCATGCCGCGCTGGCAGGGTGTCAAGTCGGCGGCGGCATTCGGCAACGCCTGCATGCAGCCGATCAGCAAGCTTCCCAACATCTATACCGATGATCCAGGACCGGTCAGCGAAGACTGTTTGACGCTCAATATCTGGGCGCCGGCGAATGCCAAGAACGCGCCGGTGCTTTTCTGGATTCACGGCGGCGCGCTGGTCGGCGGATCGAGTGCGGAAGGAATGTATGACGGCACCAAGCTGGCCGCGCACGGCGTTGTGGTGGTGTCGATCAATTATCGTCTCGGCGTGTTCGGTTTTCTCGCTCATCCCGAACTCAGCGCCGAATCCTCGCAAGGAATTTCCGGCAACTGGGGCATCCTGGACCAGATCGCAGCGTTAAAGTGGGTTCAGCAGAACATCGCGTCGTTCGGCGGCGATCCCGCCAATGTGACGATTGACGGCCAATCGGCCGGTGGCCTCTCGGTGATGTATCTTCTCGCCTCGCCGATGGCGCGCGGCTTGTTTGCCAAGGCGATCGCCCAAAGCGGCTACATGATCACGACGCCGGAACTGAAAGAAACGAAATACGGCTTGCCCTCCGCCGAGCAATCAGGCGTTGCACTCGCGACGGCCTTGCATAAGCCCGACATCAAAGCGTTGCGGGCGATGGATGCCGAGGATTTGACCTCCGCCGCAGCGATGGCGCTATTCAAACCGTTCGGGGCCGTCGACGGGCACGTTCTGAAGCGCCAGCTTGTCGATACCTTCGACAAAGGCGAACAGGCGCCGGTGCCGCTGATGGCCGGTTTCAACAGTGGCGAAATCCGTTCGCTCCGGGTCCTGGCGCCGCCGGTTCCGGCGTCGGCGGCTGACTATGAGGCCATCATTCGCGACCGCTATCAGGATCTCGCTGACGATTTCCTGCACCTCTATCCCAGCACCAACATGCAAGAAAGCATCTTCGCCACCACGCGCGATGGGCTTTACAGCTGGACGGCCGAACGCATGGTCAAGAAGCAGACCGCGCTTGGGCAACCGGCGTATTTCTATATCTGGGACCACGCGTATCCCGCCGCGGGCTCGGTCGGGCTGCACGGCTTTCACGCCGAAGAACTGCCGTATCTGTTCGGCACTTTCGAGCGGGTCGGGCCGCATTGGCCGAAGCCGCCCAAAACGCCGGAGGAGAAGAACACCTCCGAAACGCTGATGGGGTATTGGATCAGTTTCATGCGTACCGGCAAGCCCGAGGCGGCCAATGCACCGGTATGGCCGGTGTACGATTCGACGGCCGCTTACCTGGCGTTCCAAGAGGCACCGCGGGCTTCGACCCATCTGATGCCAGGCATGTACGACCACGTCGAGAAGGTGGTTTGCCGGCGTCACGCCAGCGGCGATCAGCCGTGGAATTGGAACTTCGGATTGGCGGCGCCGAAACTTCCGGCCAAGACCGCGGCGTGTCCTTGAGTGGAGCAGGGCGATGACGTCTGGACCGATTGTCGAAGCCCCTGACGGCGCCGTGGAAGGCGTGCAGAGTGGCGCGCTGCATGTCTTCAAGGGTATTCCCTATGCGGAGCCGCCGGAGCGCTGGCAGCCGCCGCAGCCCGTCTCGCGCTGGTCCGGCGTCCGGCGCGCATTGGACCTCGGGGCCGCCGCGATCCAGCCGCCGTCCAAGCCCGGCAGCATCTATGAGATCTCGGCCGATCAGCCGCAGCCGATGAGCGAGGACTGCCTGACGCTCAACATCTGGTCCCCTGCAGGCGTTACCGGCGCGCCGGTGCTGGTCTGGATTCATGGCGGCTCGCTCGTCATCGGTTCCAGCCGCGAAGGCTTCTATGATGGCGCCAGGCTGGCCTCGCGCGGGATCGTCGTGGTCACGATCAATTACCGGCTGGGCGTATTCGGCTGGCTCGCTCATCCTGATCTCAGCGCCGAAAACCCGCTCGGGATCAGCGGCAATTACGGTCTGCTCGATCAGATCGAAGCGCTGCGCTGGATCCACCGCAATATTGCAGCCTTCGGTGGCGATCCGGCCAATGTGACCATCGCCGGCGAGTCCGCAGGCGCCCTCAGCGTCATGTACCTGATGGCGTCACCGCTGGCGCGCGGATTGTTCGCCAAAGCGATCGCCCAAAGTGCCTACATGATCACGACGCCGATGCTGAAAGAGCGCCGCCATGGTCTTCCGTCGGCCGAAGAAGACGGCACCAAGCTGGCTGAGGCGCTAGCGTCCGATATCGCGGCGTTGCGGGCGATGCCGGCCCTCGAACTGGCGTTAGCAGCATCCTCGGTGGGGTTCGCGCCGTTCGGCGCCATCGACGGCCATGTGCTGCCCGATCAGCTTGTCGACGTGTTCGATCGCGGCGAGCAGGCGCCGGTGCCGCTGCTGGCCGGGTTCAATAGCGGCGAAATCCGCTCACTGACTTTCCTGGTTCCGCCGCCGCCAGCGACGGCGGCCGAATACGAAGCCGTCATCTGCGACCGCTACGGCGATCTCGCCGGCGACTATTTGCGGCTCTATCCCGCCACCGACGTGCAGGAGAGCCTCTACGGCGGAACTCGCGATGCGCTTTATGGTTGGACGGCGGAACGCTTGGTCCGTAGGCAAGCCGCGCTCGGCCAGCCGTCGTATCTCTATTTCTGGGATCACGGCTATCCGGCCGCGGATTCGAGCGGGCGGCATGCCTTCCACGGCAGCGAAATCCCCTATGTGTTCGGTACCGCCGACCGCACCACCTCGCGCTGGCCGAATATGCCTTCAACATCGCAAGAACGCGCGCTTTCCGACACCATGATCGACTATTGGTCGAGTTTCGCCCGCAACGGCCAGCCCGCGGCAGTGAATGCTCCGGAATGGCCCGCGTTCGGACGGGCAGGCGAGGCGATGGTATTTGAAAACGCGCCCCGCCCCGCGCGCGATCTCTTGCCGGGCATGTATGCGCTGCACGAGGAAGTCGTACGCCGCCGCCGGGCGCACGATATCGCCTGGAACTGGAATGTCGGGCTGTGGTCGCCGAAGAACCCGGCTACGGCTTGAGGGTCAAAAAGCCCGCCGCCATGAACTTGGCCATGCGCTGCTTGATCGCTTCGAAGTCGTCGGATTTGCACTTTCCGCCGGACAGATGATCGATGCGGCCGGTACGCGCCAGCGTGTTCATCAGCGCGCCGGTGACGAAGTGGTAGCCCCAGAAAATGTCCTCTTCGGTGTAGCCCGGCAGCGCCCGCTTCAGCAGCTTGACCAGCTTAAGAACGACCGGGTCGAACAGGACCTGCATCATCTCCGCGCCTTCTTGCGTATTGGAGACGCGGGCGACGAAGGCGGCATAGTTCATCCACTGCTCGCCGCCCTGGCGATAGAGATCGAGATCGGTATCGAGGAACGCCCTGAGCGCGCCTTCGACAGTGGGATGATCGCCGGCTTCGGCTTCGTATTTTTCCAGCGCTTCCATGCGGCGCTCACGGGTCGTGCCGGCGCGGCGCTCGAACACGGCCTGGAACAGGTCGCGTTTGTCTTCGAAGTAGTAGTGCAGCAGCGTCGTATGAATGCCAACCCGCTCGGCGACATCGCGCAAGGTGACGCCATAGAACCCGTTTTTCGAGAACAGGTACTCGGACGCATCAAGAATCTGCTCGAGGCTTTCGGCGCGCTGTTCGGCTTTGCTGCGACGGGGGCGCTTGGCCGTTGCCTCTGGTTTCATGCTCGCAGCTTCCGACATGACGACACCCTGAAGATACGGCCCGATCATTCGGACCACTGACTGATTCATTCGCGGAATAATGACTGTCTGCGAATTAAGCGCGCAATCGACAGTTGTCAATCGCTTGTGCCCAGGGACGGTTCGGCTGAGCGTCAATACATATTTCATTTTCTTGCGCGGAACCATGCAATCGGGAATGAATACTTTAGGTTGCGGTTTGGCGTCGCGGCACCAGCCAAAAAAATAGGCGCCCCGTGTCCGGGACGCCGAGGGTCTACAGCAAAAGGGAGGCGTTCACCGGCTTTGGTCCGCAGGTCAGTGGCCCGCCCGCGGTAGAAGCCGGTTTTCGTAAGCCTGCCGCTCAAGCTCTTCGCGATAATCGGGGTGGGCGAGGCTGATCATGGCGCGGACGCGCTCGGGGATCGATTTGCCTTTCAGGTTGATCAACCCGTACTCGGTGACGACGTACATGACGTCGGTTCGCGGCGTGGTGACGATGTTGCCGGGCGTCAGATTGAGCACGATCCGGCTCTTGCGGACGCCATTCTTCTCGAACACCGACGGCATGCAGATGAACGACTTGCCGCCTTTGGAGGCATAAGCGCCGCGGGCGAACTGCGCCTGTCCGCCGGTTCCCGAAATCTGGCGATGGCCGTCACTTTCCGACGCCGCCTGGCCTTGCAGGTCCATTTGGGTGGTGGAGTTGATCGAGAACACCTTGTCGTTCTGCATCACGATGTGCGGGGCGTTGGTGTAGTCGGTGGCGCAGCACAGCATGTCGGGATTGCGATCGGTGGCCTCGTACATGCTTTGCGATCCGTGCGCGAAGGCGAAAACGCACTTGCCGGGATCAATCTGCTTCCTGGCGCCGTTGACGATGCCGGCCTTGTAAAGCGCGATCAGTCCGTCGGTCAGCATCTCGGTATGGATGCCGAGATCCTTGGCGCCGGAATCGCGAAGCAGCGAGCACACCGCATTGGGCATGCCGCCGATGCCGATCTGCAGGCAGGCGCCGTCTTCGAATTCGCCGGCGATGTGCTGGGCGATGGTGCGGTCGATGTCGGAGATCGGCGGCGCCTTCAGTTCGGGCAGGGGCTGGTTGTCGCCGTCGATGATGTAGTCGACTTCGCTGATATGGATGGCGTTGTCCTTGCCGAACACATATGGCACCGCCGTCGACACTTCGACGATCACGGTCTTGGCGCTCTCGATGATGGCGCGGGCCCACAGCGCGGTGGGACCGAAATTGAACCAGCCGTCCTTATCGGCCGGATGCACCTTGATCGCGACGATATCGATCGGGGGCAGGAAGCGGCGGTAATAGTCGGGAATCTCGCCCAGATGTTCGGGAATATGCGTGGCGATGCCGATATCGGACTTGCGACGCTCATAGGCGGACAGATGCCAGCTATGCCAATGGAAATGCCGGCCGTCGGGATCGGCTTCGAGAACCGCCCGCGGCTTGGCGCAAAGGCTGCAGCGGATGCCGACATCACTGAGTTCGGAAGCGCGGGCGGCGAGGGCCTCATCGAACACATCGGGCTGGCCGAGGCAGGCGCTGTAGTCGAGCCAGTCGCCGGATTTCACCAGTGCGGCCGCTTCGGTGGCGGTGATTTTCTTCGCTGGTATGGATGCAGTACGCATGTTGGGAACGAACCTTTCAGGATACGTGCTGAAAACTGGCGTTACCTGACCGTTGTTCGGAGCGGTGCTGCTCGCATCCGATCGGTCCGTCGAAGAAAATGCCGGCCGCCGGCTGGTAACGTGAGCGCGGCGACCGGCAGGCATGGATCAGAACACTTTGGTGACGCGGATGCCGTACTCACGCGGCGGTCCGGGCATGCGCAGCGGCCTCAGAACGGCTGCCGTGTAATGCTGGTCGAGCAGGTTGGTGCCGTACAGCGACGCGATATAGGTGTCGTGCTTCCACTCGAACTGGCCGCCGAGCAGGTTGCGCGCTTCGATGCGGTCGCCCAGGCCTTCGTTGGCGAACAA
Source organism: Alphaproteobacteria bacterium (assembly GCA_023259375.1). Lineage (GTDB taxonomy): Bacteria > Pseudomonadota > Alphaproteobacteria > Micropepsales > Micropepsaceae > Rhizomicrobium. The sequence continues at coordinate 31,276 of JAHFQC010000030.1, read as the reverse complement.
CGACGCCCATTGCGGCGACTGATGGCCGAAGTTGAGGCGCGGCGTCAGGGTGTCGCCGCTCTTGAGGTGGAACGTGTATTCGGCGCCGAGATTGAAGGTGAACAGCGGCGCATAGGTCATCGCATGACCGGCGAGGTTTACGCACACATTGGTCGGCGGCAGCAGGCCGTACTGATCGGGAAGCCCGCCCTTGCTCGGGTCGCATTTGCCGAACCCGAAGCCGGTCACGGCGCGAGCGTCGATGGCGTAGAACTTGCCGATCGACTGATGCATCAGTCCCAGACCCGCTGTGCCGCGGAAGTCGCCGAACACCGCCTGCAATTCCGCTTCGAAGCCGTAGGACACCGTCGTCGAAGGATTGTTCACCTCGGTGGCATAGCCAGGATAGGTGAAGTCCGGATAGCCGATCGTGACGATGAAGCCCTTGTAGGCGTTGTAATAGGCATCGATCGAACTGCGCAGATGGCCGTCGAGCATCGTCGACTTCCAGCCGGTTTCATAGGAGATGATGGTCTCCGGCCCGAACGGCTTGGGCTGAACGGCATTGTAGATCGGCGGATTGAGGCCGCCCGGCTTGTAGCCGGTGGCGATGAAGGCGTAGGCGAAGTTGTCGTCGTTGATGGTCCAGTTGAGCGACGTCTTGTAGGAGAAGTTATTGGACTTCTCGAAATTGCCAGCCTTGCCGCTCTGGCTCGCAATCAGACCGTATTGGTTCCAGGTGACGTTGTTGGTGGTGCGGTTGATCGAATAGCGCCCGCCCAGTTGGACCTCGAGTTTCGGCGTGATGTGGTAGCCGATCTGGCCGAACACGGCGTAGGAAGACTGATAATTCTGTCCCCACAACGTCGATTGGGTCGTGGTGTCGATGCCGGGACGGCTCACGCCGCCGTTGGCCGGGACGAGGGTGTAGAACTTGCCTTGCGGAAAATCGTAGATGTCCGATTGTGCGGAGAGGCCGAGCACCCAGTTGACGCGCCACGTGTCGGGCGAGATCAGGTTGAATTCCTGCGACCAGATCGTTTCGTCGACGTGATCGAAGAAGCCCCAATTGTTGGGCCGGGCGTAAGCGCTGCCCGACGAATAGGTGCCGTAGTCCGTCGCGTCGAGATCAGCCGACCAGTTGGTGTTGCCGTTCTGGAAGCCTGATACGGAGCGCAGCGTGATCCCGTCGGGGAACACATAATCCACTTTCAATACGCCGCGGGTGAAACGGTCGAGGGCGTATTGCGGCGCATTGGCGGTGACGTGGAAGATGTCGTCGCTGTAGTGCGGATTGATGCCGCCATTGGCCGTCCATTCTGCCGGTGCCGGAATGCCGCCTTTGGTCGGCCAGGTCTTCCAGGTCTCGGTGTAGTTGCCGGCCGGATAGGCGCCGTTATCGAGATAATCAGCGTCGTATTTGAGCGAGACCGTCAATGCGTCGGTCGGCTTCCACAACAGGCTGACGCGGCCTGCCGCCCACTGCGCATCGCCGGGGTTATAGCCGGGCTTGCAGTCGGTATATTTGTGGCCGGGACAATTGTCCTTCGGATCGCTATCGGTGATGGAGAAATAGCTCGATCGGCGATAGGTGAAGAACGAGACGCGCGCCGCAAACGTATCGTTGACCGGGATGTTGACCGCGCCCTGGACGTGCGCGTTGTAGTAGTTGCCGACCTGTCCGAGGATGTAGCCGTTATAGCCGCCGCCGATCTCGGGATCGTTGGTACGGACGAACACCGCGCCACCGGTCGCGTTCTGGCCGACAAAGGTGCCTTGCGGGCCGCGATACACTTCGACGCCGGCGATGTCGTAATAGGGCTCTTCCGTGAAATAGCCGGGGAAGGTCGCCACACCGTCGCGATAGGTGATGACGCCCGTGAGCGTTTGGGTGTTGGTCTCGCCTTTGCCGACGCCGCGAATGCTGAAGTTGATGCCCTGGCCGAAATTGTTGATCACCACGGCGGGCGCGGTGAACTGCAAATCGTCGATCTTGACGACGTTCTTGTTCTCGATGTCGGTCGCGGTCAGAACCGTCGCCGCGACACCTGTCGTTTGCAGGTTTTCGGTGCGGCGCTGGCCGGTGACGACCACCGTCTCGAGTTCGGCGGTCTCCTTTTTGGATGACGGCGGATCCGCTGCGAACGCTGTCGCACAACAGGATATCGCCAGCGCCGAAGCGCCCACCAGTAGTCCGTAGGTCCTCATTATCCCCTCTCTGAATTCGTGATCTGCGTTTCCCGTGCGCTCTGTGGCGCTTACCCGCGCGTTGTCGCGCATTCTGTCACGCTGCCATAAACTCACTAGACAATCAATACTCATTAATGTGAGAGTGAATGAAATAGGGGGCCCAAGGCGGACTGCGAAGGTGCGAGACCAAGTCTGGCTCGTTCCTGCAGCACCGCGGCCGTGAAAAGGACAGGAGACGCACGTGATTGATCTGAATGGACGAGTTGCAATCGTAACCGGGGCCGGTGGCGGTCTGGGGCGGAGCTATGCCCTGCAGTTGGCGCAGCGCGGCGCCCGGGTTGTGGTGAACGATCTCGGCGACGGCGCGGACACTGTGGCGCAGGAAATCGTGGCGGCCGGTGGCGAGGCGCGCGCGTTCAAGTGCTCGGTGGCTGACGTGGCAGCCGTCCAGGCGATGGTCGAGGAGACCGTCCGGGACTGGAAGCGCGTCGACATTCTCGTCAACAACGCCGGCATCCTGCGCGACAAGTCGTTCGCCAAGATCTCGCTCGATGATTTCCGCCTGATCTTCGAAGTCCATGTCATGGGCTCCGTCACCTGTACCAAGGCGGTATGGGAGACGATGCGGGCGCAGAAGTACGGCCGCGTCGTGATGACGACCTCGTCGTCGGGCCTGTATGGCAATTTCGGCCAGTCGAACTACAGCGTCGCCAAGATGGGCCTCGTCGGCCTGATGCAGACCTTGGCGATCGAAGGCGCCAAGTACGGCATCCATGTCAACGCCATCGCGCCCACCGCGGCGACCGGCATGACCGCGGGCGTCCTGCCCGACGAGCAGCTCAAGCTGCTGCAGCCCGATTTCGTTGCGCCTGCGATCCTGGCGCTGGTCGATGAAGGCGCTCCGACGCGCGCGATCCTCTGCGCCGGTGCCGGCGGTTTCGAAATCGCCAACATTACCCTGACCAAAGGCATTCATGTTCCCGGCAACCCGCCGTCCGCCGACGAACTGATGGCGCGCTGGGCGGAGGTCGTGGATCGCACCGGCGAAATCGTGCCGCCTTACGGCTTCATGCAGAGCGAGGTCGAGCTGAAGAAAGCCGGCTACGTCGCTCCCGACAAGAAGGGAGCCTGACATGAGCCGCGAAGCTGTCATCGTTGCCGCGGCGCGTACGCCGATCGGCAAAGCCTACAAGGGCGCCTTCAACGCCACGCCGGCGCCGTCGCTGGCCGCCCATGCCGTTCGCGCGGCGGTGGCCCGGGCCGGGGTTGACCCCGCCGAAATCGAGGACTGCATTTTCGGCTGTTCGTTGACCCAAGGCGAGCAGGACGTGATCGGCCGCCAATGTGCTTTGGCTGCGGGTCTACCCGTTACCGTTCCCGGCATGACCGTCGAGCGGCAATGCTCGTCGGGCCTGATGACCATCGCGACGGCCGCCAAGGAAATCATCGTCGACCGCATGGACGTTATCGTCGCCGGCGGTGTCGAGTCGATCTCGCGGGTGCAGACCAAGGAACTGCGCATCACCTACGATCCCGCGATAATCGCGCTGCGTCCGACCTTCAACACGCCGATGATCGATACCGCCGAGATCGTGGCCAAGCGCTACGGCGTCAGCCGCGACGTTCAAGACGAATACGCGCTGCAATCGCAACAGCGTGTTGCCGCCGCCCAGGCTGCCGGACGTTTCGACGCCGAAATGATCCCGGTTGTGGCGACGAAGATTGTCACCGACAAGGCGACCGGCGCCACCTCGATGCAGGAAGTTACCCTCAAGAAGGACGAGGGCAACCGCCCCGAAACGACGCTCGAAAGCCTCAAGAACCTGAAGCCTGTGCGCGAGAACGGCTGCGTTACGGCCGGCAATGCCAGCCAGCTTTCCGATGGCGCTGCTGCTTGCGTGTTGATGGAAGCGGGTCTGGCCGCCAAGCGCGGGTTGAAGCCGCTCGGCCGTTATTGCGGTATCGCGGTCGCCGGCACCGATCCCGACGAAATGGGCATCGGTCCGGTGTTCGCTGTCCCAAAGCTCTTGAAGCGTTTCGGCCTCAAGGTCGAAGACATCGGCTTGTGGGAATTGAACGAAGCCTTCGCAGTGCAGGCGCTTTACTGCCGCGACCGGCTCGGCATTCCCAACGAGCTCTACAATGTCGATGGCGGTGCGATTTCCATCGGTCATCCCTACGGCATGTCCGGCAACCGCTGCACCATGCATGCGTTGATCGAAGGCAAGCGTCGCGGCGCCAAATACGTCGTCGTGACGATGTGCATCGGCGGCGGCATGGGCGCGGCCGGATTGTTCGAAGTGCTGTAAGTCTTTCGAGGTGAGTGGCCGGGAGCGCTCTGCAATCATGCCGCCCTTGCCGCGCCCGATTGCTCACCTCGATCCTTTTCCTCCCGTGAAATTGCAGGAGACTTCCATGACCGGGATCGTCATTGCCTCCGCCGCCCGCACACCGATCGGCTCCTTCAACGGTGCCTTCGCGACCGTGGCCGCCATCAAGCTCGGCGAAACTGCGCTCCGTGCGGCGCTGGATCGGGCAGGGCTCGCGCCCGCCGATGTCGATGAAGTCGTTCTTGGGCAGGTGCTGGGCGCCGGTCAGGGGCAGAACCCTGCACGTCAGGCAGTACTGGCAGCCGGTTTGCCGGTCGAAACCACGGCCATCGGTATCAATCAGGTCTGTGGTTCAGGCCTTCGCGCCGTGGCACTGGCAGCACAGGCGATCGCCGCTGGCGATGCTTCCATCGTGGTCGCGGGTGGTCAGGAATCGATGAGCCAGTCGGTTCATGCGGTGCATCTGCGCGCTGGCGTCAAGATGGGCGCCGGAGAACTCACCGACACCATGATCAAGGACGGTCTGTGGGATGCCTTCAACAATTACCATATGGGTATCACCGCCGAGAATGTCGCCAAGCAATACGGCATCAGCCGCGCCGATCAGGATGCGTTGGCGTTGGCATCGCAGCAGAAGGCCACGGCCGCGCAATCAGCGGGACGCTTCCAGGCGGAAATCGTTCCGGTCACCGTCAAAGGCCGCAAAGCCGATGTCGTGGTCGACAAGGATGAGTACATCAAACCCGACACTACCCTCGAAATCCTCGCCAAGCTGCGCCCCGCTTTTGCCAAGGACGGCACGGTCACGGCGGGCAATGCGTCCGGCATCAACGACGGCGCTGCGGCTCTGGTCGTGATGTCGGCCGATGAAGCCAAACGCCGCGGGATCACGCCGCTCGCCCGCATTGCCTCGTGGGCGACCGCCGGTGTCGATCCGGCTGTGATGGGCACCGGTCCCATTCCGGCCTCCCGCAAGGCTCTCGCCAAGGCCGGCTGGAGCGTGACCGATCTCGATGTGATTGAGGCCAACGAAGCGTTCGCCGCCCAGGCGCTCGCGGTAACGCGCGAACTCGGCTTCGATCCCGCAAAGGTCAATCGCAACGGCGGCGCTATCGCGCTCGGCCATCCGATCGGCGCTTCGGGCGCGCGCATCCTCGTCACGCTGCTTCACGAAATGAAGCGTTCCGGCGCCAAGAAAGGCCTAGCCACCCTCTGCATCGGCGGCGGCATGGGCATCGCGCTTTGCGTCGAGGCGTGTTGAGCTAGACCTCGTAAAACTCGCGATACCAGGCGACGAATTTCGGCACGCCGACCGAAATCGGCGTAGTCGGGGCAAAGCCGAGTTCGCGCTTGGTGTCCTCGATGTCGGCGTAGGTCGAAACCACATCACCCGGCTGCATCGGCTCGAAGCGCATCTTGGCCTTGATGCCCAGGGCATCCTCCAGCGCCGCGATGAAGTCGGTCAGCTTCTCGGAGTTGTTGTTGCCGATATTGTAGACCTTATGCGGCGGCTTGAGCGCTGGTGGCTTGTCCATCGCCGCGACGATGCCGGCGACGATGTCGTCGATATAGGTGAAGTCGCGCCACATCTCGCCGTTGTTGAAGACGCGGATCTCTTCTCCGGCCAGCATCGCGCGGGTGAACAGGAACGGCGCCATGTCGGGCCGGCCCCACGGTCCGTACACGGTGAAGAACCTGAGGCCGATCTGCGGAATGCCGTAGAGGTGGGCATAGGTGTGCGAGATCAGTTCGTCGCTGCGCTTGGTGGCGGCATAGAGCGAAACCGGGGTTTCGACCGGATCGCCGACCGTGAACGGCAGCTTGGTGTTGCCACCATAAACTGACGATGACGAGGCATAGACCACGTTCTTGAGCGTCTTGAGGCGCCGCGCTAGTTCCAGCACGGTCACGTGCCCCATCACGTTGGCGGTGACGTAGGCATAGGGATTGATCAGCGAGTAGCGCACGCCCGGCTGGGCGCCGAGATGGACGATGTGCGAGATGTTCTCGTCCGCCAGCGCCAGCATCGCGTCATGGTCGGAGAAATCGAGCTTCAGGAAACGAAACCCGGCGCGCTGGGTCAGCCGCGCCAGCCGCGCCTCCTTGAGCCGGACATCATAATAATCGTTGATGCAGTCGATGCCGGTAACGGTTTCGCCGCGCGCCAGCAGCGCATGACAGACGTGAGAACCGATAAATCCGGCAGCGCCGGTCACGAGCACGCTCATGGCAGCTCCGGTTGAAATGGCGGGATGTTCTTAGCGCACCTTGTGCCCGCTGCCTATGGGGCAGGGGCAGAGGCACAAAGATCAGGCCAAGTGCTTTTCCCAGGCATAGGCGGACTTGACGATTTCGTCGATGTCGCCGTGGCGCGGGGTCCAGCCCAGCTGGCGCGTCAGCTTGCTCGAGTCGGCCACCAGCATGCCGGGGTCGCCGGCGCGCCGTGGTCCTTCGCGTGCGGGGACCTTGTTTCCGGAGACGCGCTCCACCGCGGCGATGATTTCGCGCACACTGAGCCCGCGCCCGTAGCCGCAGTTGAACACGTTAGATTCCGCTCCGCCGGCGAGCGCATCCAGCGCCAGGAGATGGGCGGCAATGAGATCGCTGACGTGGATGTAATCGCGCACGCCGGTACCGTCGGGCGTGTCGAAGTCGGTGCCGAAGATGTCGAGTGCGGGAACGCGCCCAAGCGCCGCCTGGCAGGCCCGCTTGATGAGGTGGGTGGCGCGCGGCGTCGACTGGCCGGTGCGTCCCGCCGGATCGGCCCCTGCCACATTGAAGTAGCGCAGCGCCATGAACCGGAAGGGATGGGCCGCGGCGATGTCCCGCAGCATCCACTCCGTCATCAGCTTGGAGCGGCCGTAGGGGTTGATCGGCGCGGTCGGGGTTTCTTCGGTGACGATCGTCGTGTCGGGCATGCCGTAGACGGCTGCCGTCGAGGAAAAGACGAAACGGCTAACGCCCTCGGCAATGCAGGCTGCGAGAAGATTGCGGGTCGCCCCCGTGTTGTTGTCGTAGTACTTGAGCGGATCGGTCACGGATTCCGGTACGATCACGGATCCGGCGAAATGGATCACGGCATCGACCTTGCGGCGCTTGAGAATGTCGCGCACCAGTTCCGTATCAGCGACGTCACCTTCGACGAGCTCGGCGTCGGAACAAACCTGCTCGCGCACCCCGGTCGACAGATTGTCGATCACCACGACCCGATCGCCGCGATCGATAAGCCCGAGGATCATATGGCTGCCGATATAGCCGGCACCGCCGGTCACAAGAATGGTCGAGGTCAAGTTTGGCCCTTTGAGGTCGTGGAGATGGAGACCGCAACGCATTTCTAGTAGGACGGCAAGGTTGACACAATGGCGGAGACCTAAGCCCGTACTTTGGCGAAATATGTGCTGGGACGGAAACTGATCGTCAGGTAAATGATGGATTCCAGCGGATGTTTCGACTGACCTTGAGACAGCAAACTCATCCCAACGCTCGGGGTCGTGCGATTGGCTCGAGCTACTACACCGGGAACCATCGTCTCAATTGGGCAGTTCTCTAGACCTCAGTCTAGGAGATCGCCGAGCACTCGTTTGGTATCGGCGTATATATGCCGTGCTGCGACCGGCAAGAAACCTCTTGTCGAAAAGATGGGGGTGATGATTTTGTTCATAGCCAGCATCTTTGATGGCAGTAAGGCGCGAGTCTTGGCCTTAGTCGATGCGGTCACACGCTATGCGCCGGCGACCGAGGCTTGGTTCTATTGTCGCGATATAATCGTGGTCGATGTTCCTCGAACGTGTTTGCGGGCACTCCCGTTATTCTCAGCCGATCCGAGACGACCTGGGCTCAGGGTTTTTCTCCGCGGACCTACAGCTGCGGGAGCTTGACCGAGGTGTAGCGATCGACACCAGCTTCCTCAGACGCCGACGGATAACGTGCACACCGATTTTTGGGCGGCAAATTCTACGCCGAATGTCTGAATATCCACTGCTATGGAAAAAATGTGCGGGATTTGCGAGGATCTGCTCGGAGACTAGTAAAGAGGTTCGTCTATACTGCGCGCTTCATAAAAAGCCGCTGGTACTGATGAATAGCTCGAGCGACATGGCTCGTCCTGAGTAGGCGCAATTTTGGCCTGTGCCATGTTCGAACATGGGGGGTAAACTCGAGCCAACGGCTGGACGCTCCATCCTTCCAGATATGCTGTGGGGCCCCGGCGGACAAAGGGCGTTCCAAAGCTTCATTAGGTTATATTCGCATCATTGTTGCGGCGCGCAACTTATAATCATTATATTTCACAGATTCGTCATTTTGCACCACCATGTTAAGAACTGTTTCTGAGGCGAGTGGACGAAGTAACTAGAAAGTACGTTTATGGAATAGATTTAGAGCCGTCATTGAAATATCACGGGATTTCCTGCGACCTAGCATCGACTAGGTCGGAAATGCGTTGCTACCGAGCTGGATGCAAGTGTAGGTTTCGCGGCGCATCCGATAATGCTCTGCGCGGGTCTGTTCGTTTCTCTGCGGGCTTATTCGTCATAGGATGTGGTGTGAGGGGGACATGAGCGAAGCTTTGCGAGGTTGGGAAGCTCAGAAAAGAGTAGGAAATAGCGAGGGAGGCAGTGTTAGCTCTAATGGGGCGCCCGCGCGTGGAGCGAATGTGTTTCCTATTTTTCCGTCAGTTCAGTGGGATGCAGCTGGGCAAAATACCAAGTCTCCCCTAGGCGTCACTCCGCGCGATCTCATATCTCCTCTTCAAGTGCTCACCGACATTTCTGTCATTATACTTCTGGGATGCTTTATCAGCCTTCCGTTCGGAGGAGCTGGCCATTTTACGGCCGTGAACGCCCCAGGAAGTCTGTGGACAGGCTTGGCAATTGCGGTGATCACGCTGCTGATTGATCATTCTGGCGGACAAAGTCGGGCACCGGGCGTCACAACGCGCTCTGGCCGTTTTCGCCAAGCTGTAAAGAGCTGGACCTTTGGAGTTGGCGCATTTCTATTTTTTGAATTTATCTTCCGCGCGAGCGGTGAGATGTCGCGCGCCTTTCTCGTCAGCTATTTTGTTGTTGGTTCAATGGCATTTGGCTTTTGGCGCGCTCTTTCGGCCCCTGGAATAGCAGTTATCGCTCGGAAGTTTGGCAACTCGGTTGGTGACATTATTGTGCTTGGCGACATTAATCGGGTTGGTGTGCGCCAGTTTTTCGAAGGACTAGATGAGGCGGAGTGTAAAGCGCTTCTGATTCCGCTTCAGCTGGACTGCTCTGACGCAGAATGGATAATGCAGCAGCAGCGCTTGGTAGTCGAAGCGAGCCGTGCTCTGCGCAAAACGAAAGGCGTCGCTCTTTACCTTTGTTCGGCAGGATTACCGTCGGCTCGGTTGGAGGCTCTTTGCCGTGGACTCTCGATTTTGCCGGTAGCTACGTATGTTGTCCCGAATTTAGCAACAGCAGGCCTTGCCAGTTGCCGCGCCTCAGTGATCGGCAATCGTGTGGCGTTTGAGCTTAGGCGGGCGCCATTGGGACGCCTTGAGCAGTTTGGCAAGCGCGCTACTGATATCCTCGTGGGAATGGTCGCCCTAATCCTACTATCTCCTATAATGCTGGCAGCTGCTTTTGCCATCAAGCTGGATTCCAAGGGGCCAATTTTTTTCCGGCAACTGCGAACCGGAAAGAATGGCGTGCAATTTCGTATTTTTAAGTTCCGCACTATGAACGTGCTCGAGAACGGGGACACCATTCCTCAAGCCATGCGGAATGATCCGCGCGTGACGTGCGTGGGCCGTTTTCTACGTGCCAGCTCGGTGGACGAGTTGCCTCAGCTGTTCAATGTCTTGAAGGGCGAGATGAGTTTGGTTGGTCCGCGACCGCACGCTGTGGCGCATGATCGGCTTTATTCGAAGCAAATTCCCAACTACGAGCTGCGCCAGCACGTCAAGCCAGGCATTACGGGCTGGGCCCAGGCAAATGGCTATCGGGGCGAAACGTCGAGTATCGAGTTGATGCACCGTCGTGTCGAGATGGACATTTGGTATGCCTTGAATGCTTCTCTTCTCCTCGATTTTGAGATTTTGGCTCGCACTGTGCTCGAAGTCTGCCGCCCGCGAAATGCATATTGAGTGCGGCGTTTGATGCTGCGCATTTCGGTGAACTTCGGCGAATAAAAAAATAGGGTGGAATACCGACGCTTCGGCAACTTCCGCTGCGGCGTAGGGAATGTGGTTTGAGGGGGGCGGATGTTTCCTTAGAGGAGTCATCAGCAATGAACAAAGACCTCTTCATTCTACTCGTCGCGGCACTTATGATGCCGACCCAGGCGGATGCCTATGTTGACCCCGGTTCCGCCTCGTTGGTCATCCAGGCCACGATTGCAGCTTTTGCCGGACTTGCGATCGCTCTGCGGAGATTTCGTGCACTGATCGGCAAGGGCATCCACTGGGTTGTTGCCCAGTTCACTGCTCATGAAAGCTGAACGAGCGCCATCTTCGTTTCGAGATCCTGCCGGCTTCGTTTTATTGAAAAACGACGCCGTGCTGCGTGTGTTGAGCGCTGCCGGGGTCCAAAATTACGCCGCCGCAGTTTCATGTGGTCTAGTCGAGGAACTTACGGGTAACGGCTGTCTCCTTCCGACGACGCCGATCGACAGTTGCTCCGCGGTTGAATTGGGGGGCGAGCCGAACGGGCGTGTTCTCGAACAGCCGCGATTGTCCTTAATCTCGTACCCCTATGAGTGGTGCTTCGATGAGCTGAAGGCCGCCGCACTGCTGCACCTGGACATTCAGCGAGCGGCTTTGAGGCGCGGCATCGAACTTAGCGATGCGACTGCATATAACATTCAGTTTATCGGTCATCGGCCGGTTTTCATCGATATCGGTTCGTTTATCCCTCGTCGTGCCTCAGGATATTGGCGAGGCTATCGGCAGTTCTGCGAGCAGTTTCTCAATCCGCTGTTGTTGCAGGCTGAAGTCGGCGTTCCGTATAACGATTGGTATCGCGGACGTGTTCGCGGAATTCCCACCGAGCAGCTCGCATCGATGCTGCGGTTTCCAAAACGTCTGAGCCCCCGCATCTTCCTTCACGTCATTATGCATGCTCGCATAATTAGACAGGGCGGAGCCGATGCGTCGAAGGCTCGCGAAGGCCAAATGTCGGATGAGAGGTTCGATTACTTCCTGGGTTCGCTCCGCGACTGGATCGCATCGATGTCTCCGCCCTCGATCGCCAGTGCGTGGACTGATTACACCCAGGCTCGAATTTATACCCCACCCCAACTAGATGCAAAGCTCAGCTTCGTGAAGGAGTGGACGGCGAAATGGCGGCCGGACACCGTCCTCGACCTCGGCACCAATACCGGAGAAGCCGCATTCCTTGCTGCCACACTGGATGTCAAAAGTGTCGTGGGTATCGAACAGGATGAGGTCGCGGCCAACATTGCATATAATCAGGCCCGGCAACGCGATTTTCCCGTCCTACCTTTGGTGATGAACCTGACGAATGCTTCTCCGTCACAAGGCTGGAAAGACCAGGAATGGTCGAGTTTCTACGATCGATGCGGGGCTGATCTGGTATACTCCTTGGCAATACTGCATCACTTGGTGCTCGGCGAGGGAATTCCGCTTGATGATGTGGTGGCCCGCATTGTCGGTCTGGGCAGGAGGGGCATTATCGAGTTCGTGCCGCCCGACGATCCGATGTGTGTCGCCATCCGCAGACGCATTCGCAATTATGCGGTGGATTATTCCAAGGATCGCTTTCTTGCAGCGCTGCGCAGTATCGCGGACGTCGTAGGAGAGCAACTCGTGACGGATACGGGGAGAACCCTGTACGCATATCAAAGGCGATGAACGAACAACTAATCAAGCTGTGGGCGCGGCGGCTTGTCCCGACGCTGTCTCTGCTGGCAACCTGTTTGGGCTACCTGCAGTCCCATCATTACCCGCTGCTGACGGAAGAGGTGTTCATCCTGCTGGCTGGCGCCTGTGTGCTTGGCGCGGGGATCGGTTATGCCTTGGAGTGGGCGCCGGACTGGTTCACGGCACTCGTGTTCGGGGCGTTGATCGTTCTTGCCGCAGTGCTCATCTCCAACGTTCTGACGTGGATCGACGGCAACGTTATTTCGAACAACACTCTTCGTCGCATCTTTAAGCTCTTGATGTTCGTCGTTCTGCCGCTTGGGCTCGCGGTCGCGATGCGTCGCGACATTGCTCTTATTCTCGGTGGCGCCCTTATTGTATTTATTGTCGGCATTCTCGCTTTCCCCCAGCGCGAGGTTTTTGTGTGGGGAAGGGATGCGCCGTCGCCGAAGCCTCCTCATCGGTTGGTATTGCACATCATTTTCGACGAGTTCGCGGGAAATGCCGGCATCGGAACGACCTTTCCAGAAGGCAATCGGCTGCGTCGCGACGTTTCGACATTCTTCACGCATCGCGGCTTTCGTCTCTACGAAGGCGCCTTTAGCGCGTATCCCCACACTGATTTGTCGTTGTCCGCGCTGTTCTCTCTTGCGCGCCCGATGCCGAAGGACATGCCACGCTACGGCCATCCCTACGCGTGGTTCGAGAAGCTCCACGATGGCGGCTACCGGATTATCTACATTGGTAACGAATTCGTGCCCGTTTGTCGCGATCCGGAAGACGTCAAACGCATGGAGCGTTGCGTTCTCTACCCTGCCATGAACCTTGGAATTATTCGTGTCAGCAACATCTCGCCGCTGCAGAAGGCCTATGCAATCGGGGAACTTGCGCTGAAGAAGGTTCCGTATTTTTTCCAATTGGTCCGCTATCGCCGAACGCGCGCGATTACGGGCTGGGGCGGCACCTTGCGCCCGCTGGAAGACGCCAAGGCGACATTGCTGCACGATGGAGGTGATGTGGCGCTCGTGCTGCACGTCCTGCTGCCGCATTCCGCGATCGTATACGACGAAAACTGCGCGTGGCATTCCGAACAGGCGTTTCTGGTAAATGCGTCGTGGCACGGAGCGCAGCGGCAGGTCTATGAGCGCGCCTATGCCGACCAGGTGCGGTGCACCTTGAAACAGCTGGACACGCTGCTGCAAATCGTCGATCGCCGTTGGCCCGATGCCGTCGTGATCGTGCATGGGGATCACGGTTTGAGGCTTGAGCCGTTTACCACCAGCCGAGAGGACGTGCGATTGCGCCATGCGGTGTTGTTCGCGGTTCGCGCAAAGAGCGTTAAGCCCGGGGTTGAGCCGCAGGACGAAAACCTCCAAATGCTGTTTGCCCGATATGCGGCTGGCAGGCAGATTTCGAACTCACGCCTGCTGTATGGCGATGATTTGTGGGACAGCAATAAGGCCTTGGAATATCCTCAATAGGCTGGGCCGTCCGAAGACCTCGGCGAGTCTTCCAGAGGCCACATTCCTGGACCGGCGGATGGACGGTCTGAGAGTCCGTTTTGAAATTCAGGGATGAGAGTATCTCGTAGCAGATTTCCGCCCATGGCGACGAGGATCATAGCGTGGGATACGTCGATACGCTGCTCGTAGTCGCGCACCAGGCGCCGCTAACGGGAAGGTCCGCTCGACGACCTATCGGCGCGGAAGGCCCTGGAAACCCTTTTGATCGTCGGACCGCTTGATGATCTCGATGACGAAGTCGAGGAAGGCGGCCTTGTCCATGTGTTGGAGCCGGCCATAGGCGCCGTCGGAGATGTCGGCGGTCGTCAGATTGACCATCAGCAGACGGCCATCGGTGTCCACCGCGATGTGGCGCTTGCACCCAGTGATCTTCTTGCCGGCGTCGTAACCTTTTGTTTTGGTGTGGGAAGCCTTCACCGACTGGCTGTCGATCACGCCGGCCAGGGGCTGGCCTCGCGCCGCGCTCGTTCGCGATTGACTGTCAGCGTAGGTCGTGAATGGTCTGAAACAAGAAGCGCCGGGCCTGTTCGCGGAACCAGCCGTAGACCGTCTGCCTGGGCCCAAAGTGGATCGGCAGCATCCGCTAGCCGCAGCCCGAGCGAACCAGGTAGCGCACCGCATTGATCACCTCACGGAAGTCGACCTCCCGCGGCTGGCCCCGACGCCCCGGCTTGGGCATCAACGGCGCGATCTCATCCCACTCCTCGTCTGTCAGGTCAGAGGGACAGCGCTTAGTCTTCTTGGCGATCTTGGCAATCAGGCCACGGCTCATATCCCGAGCTTGAATCACAATCCGCCGCCCCCCGGAATCCCTAAGCGCGAATTTCCAAACGGCCTCTGAGCGGTGCGGGCGAAGATGCCTCGGCAACCCGTAGTCGACGCCAACATCGGTTCCGGGAGTGGCGAGTTTTGGCTGAGGGTCTGAACAGCCAAAGGTTCACCGACGACGAAGAAATGTGCTGGAGAGGCGAGCATCGGCGTGGCGGTTACACGGAGGTAACGCCGATGGCGTTTGATCCGTACCCGAGCGTTCCAGGCACGCCCTAATCCCCTACCGGGCCCTTGTTTTTCCCTTTGCGAACAGAGCCTAACGGTCAGCGGCGAAAATTCGCGGTCCAACCACCGTGCTTGTATTCAGCGGATCCAGAGTGGTACACAACAGGTTGTTCCGAAAGAATATTGCACGTTGGATGATGGTGCTTTGTGCGAGAGGTTTTATCATTCAAATCGCATAGGGCAGGCGCAGGGTATTTTTGATATTCGCGAAAATGACGTTCCTGCGCACGGGGGGGGCTTGGGCATGATGGTAGTTTTTCGAAGGGCGGCAGCGCCTGTCGCTCTTGAATATGATGCGTGTGAGATGATGTGTGTGACATGATGCGCCCTCGTTGGTATGCGGTTCAATGTCAGCCGCATCGCGAGCGTACCGCTGCGGTGTATCTCGCGGGCCAGTCGTTCGATATCTTCTTGCCCTATCGCAAAAGGACGCGGCGCCATGCGCGCCGCATCGAGGCCGTGAAGGCGCCCTATTTTCCGGGCTACCTGTTTGTGAATCTCGACGTGGGCAGCCAGCCCTGGCGCGACATCAACGCGACGGTTGGTGTCGTTCGTCTGGTTTCCAATGGTGACCAGCCTGCGCCGGCGCCGCGGGGCGTCGTAGAAGCGCTTCGCGATGCCTGCAAGCCCGACGGACTTCTTGATTGGCAGCCGGGGTTTCACCTCGGACAAAGAGTGCGCGTGAATGAGGGCCCGCTCACGGGTCTCATCGGCGAATTGAATAGCCTATCCGATGCGGGGCGGATCTCCGTTCTGCTCGACATGTTGGGGGGGCGCGTACCGGTCTTTCTGCCGCGCGCCCATGTGGTGCCGGCCGACAGTTCCCTGTAGGTCTCGCACGCCCCAATCCACGACTTTCAACGGGTGCCCATTCACCCGAAGTGCGGAGCGTGGGTGTATCGCAAGGCGGCTGGGTCATTTTCCCCTTATGGCATCCTGCAGCATCGTCTGGTCGAGCGACAGGCCGGCCATGAGCTTCTTCAGCTTGCTGTTCTTTTCTTCGAGCGGTCTGAGCCAAATACCGCTCAACGGCGTCAGCCTGCTATGCGTCATCCGCCTACGCAATGCTGGTAAGCGGGTCTGATCAACACCTCTGTTCAGTGGTCTTTGCGCACAAAATAGGTGTCATTTCCCATCTTATCTGTTTCGCGTAATATTCCTTCTGCTGTGACTATTCGCCGATTTGGTGCACGAGTAAGCAGTTTGGTAGATGGTGCGCGAAATTCACTTGCCATCACGAACCGCCATGCTGACACCTGTTTGGCTGACTAGTGGCGCGCGCGTGGGGATTCGGGCAATGGGGGGGCGCCACCCCGATGGGGGAGCTTAGAGACGCCCAATCTGCTGCTCAGATGCAGTTCAACACAAGATCCGTACACTTGGCGAATTGTTCGGAAATTTGTTGACGGGTTTCTTGCTGAATTAGTGAATTGCGAATCGATACGAAACCGACCAGAAAAGCTTCTAAGATGACAACCGAACCAAATTTCACGGTAGCTTCTCTGCAGAAAGACCAGAGCGAGGACAAGTTCTTCAATTGGGACGGGGTGAAGGAGTTCGCCCATCGCGCACTAGGGCACTATAAGCTCCTCATCATTCTGTTCGTGCTGTTCTCTGTTCTCGGCTGCATCTATTGCGCTGTGAGCAAGCCTGTGTATGTGGCGAACGCCCTTATCGGGCCGCCGAGCCCGTCGCCGTCGACATCGATCCTGTCCGGGATGGATAGCCCGATCTCGGGCGTCAGCAAGAAGCTCTTCGGGGGCGGCAGCCAAGGCGCGAACGATCCGTATCAGGAATATCTCGCCCTGATCAGGTCGCCCAGGCTTTACAAGGTCCTCATCAAACAGGATCGGATTCTCCCCGTCATTTTCCCGGAACGCTGGGACCAGGAGATGCAAGCCTGGCGCAAGAAGAGTCTCCAACTCGGATTTATCAGGGGAATGTTCCATCTGCCCAACAAGGATGGTCCCAACGTTGACGATCTCAAGCGGTACATGGAAAACCATCTCTCCGTGTCAGAGGTGTCTCCGTCCGGTTCTGCGCCGACATTGTCTTCGGCTACCTACACGCAGGTTTCATTTCGATATAGGGACCCCGCAGAAGCTGAGCGGTTGCTCGACCTGATTTTGTACGAGACCGACAGTCTCATTCGAGAGGATCGGCGCCAGGACATCGTAGCCAGGACTGCCGTTATCAAAAAGGAATTGCTCAACGCCACGCAATCCGACGAACGCGCGACGTTGATTGGAATCTTGTCGAGCCAGGAACAGCTCTACACGGTAATCAAGGCTGATAATCGGTTTGCTTCAACGCTGATCGTTCCGCCGTATGCGTCGGTGACGCCGGAATCGCCTCCCGGACCCAAAAAGCTGCTTCTTTATGTCTTGGCGGCATCCCTGTTCGTCTGGATTGTGCTCGTTTGGGGCAGTCTTAGTTTTCCCCCACTGGAAAAGCTTCTGAAGCCGCTTGAGCGGAAATGATGTGCGCAGCACCACGTAAGACTTGTGCTAATATGGGGGTGATAAACCAATGACCATACTGGTTACTGGCTGCGCCGGGTTCATTGGAAGCAACTTCGTGCGACAGTGGTTGTCGAGTTGCGGGGAACCGATCGTCAACCTCGATAAACTCACCTATGCCGGCAATCTCGCCAGCCTCGACGACTTCAAGGCGGATGCACGGCACATTTTTGTGACCGGGGACATCGGCGATCATGTTCTGGTCAGCCGGTTACTCAGCGAGTTCAAGCCCCGCGCCGTATTAAACTTCGCCGCCGAATCTCATGTAGACCGCGCCATTCTTGGTCCAGAAGATTTCGTCCAAACCAATATCGTCGGCACGTTCAAGCTGTTGGAGGCTGTGCGCGGCTATTGGAATGCTTTGCCGGAAGCCGAAAGGTCGGCATTCCGGTTTCTCCACGTCTCGACAGATGAAGTCTACGGCTCACTGACCCCCGCGGATCCGCCGTTTGCGGAAGACAATCGTTACGAGCCGAATTCGCCTTACTCCGCGAGCAAAGCGGCGAGCGACCATCTGGTGCGCGCGTGGCATCAAACCTACGGGCTGCCGGTGCTGACGACCAACTGCAGCAACAACTATGGCCCCTACCAGTTTCCGGAAAAGCTCATTCCGCTGGTCATCTTGAACGCCCTGTCGGGCAAACCGTTACCGATCTATGGCGACGGCCTGCAGGTGCGCGACTGGCTCTTTGTAGAGGATCATTGCCGCGCCATCATGCGCGTGCTGGACGCCGGAAAGATCGGCGAGACCTACAATATCGGCGGCCATAACGAGATGGCGAATATCGACGTCGTTCGCACAATCTGTGCCGTTCTTGGCGAATTGAGAGCGCGGCCCGATGGAAAAGCGTACGCCGACCAGATCACGTATGTGAAGGACCGCCCGGGCCACGACCGGCGGTATGCCATCGATGCCAGGAAGATCGGTAGTGATTTGGGTTGGAGGCCTCTCGAGACCTTCGAGACGGGTATGAGCAAGACGGTTGCTTGGTATCTCTCGCACCCCGACTGGGTGGAAGGTGTAACCAGTGGTGCCTATCGTGGATGGGTTGCCAAGCAATACGGGGCCTGACGTGTCTGCGGCGACAGTCTTGTTACTGGGCTGCAACGGTCAGCTCGGTTGCGAACTACACCGGGCGTTGCCCGCGCTGGGCCAGATGGTTGCGTTTGACTATCCCGAGATCGACTTCTCTCGCCCCGAAACTCTGCGTGTCCTGGTTCGGGACGTTCGGCCAGGCGTCGTCGTCAATGCTGCGGCGTATACTGCCGTTGATAATGCCGAAAGCGAACAGGACAAAGCTCGCGCCATTAATGCCGAGGCCCCTGGCGTGTTGGCTGAGGAATGTGAGCGCCTCGGGGCGATATTCGTGCACTACTCCACCGATTATGTGTTCGACGGGACCAAGCCGGCGGCATATGTCGAGACTGACGCAACAAACCCGTTGTCCGTATACGGACTTACGAAGCGGGATGGCGAGTTGGCGGCTGCCCGGTGCCGCAGGCATCTTGTCTTTCGCACGAGTTGGGTGGTCGGAGTTCATGGGAAGAACTTCATCAGGACCATGCTTCGGTTGGCGGCTGAACGAGAAACGTTGCGCGTAGTGGATGACCAGGTAGGGGCGCCTACGTCGGTAGACCTGCTAGCCGGGACGACGTTGGCCGTTCTCTCGCAGGTCGGTTCCGTTGGCGCAGACGATAGGCCTTGGGGGCTGTATCATCTGACTGCCGCAGGCGAGACGAGCTGGAACGGATTGGCCCGTCGGGTCATCGCCAGGGCAACTGGTCAAGGAATGGCGCTCAGGGTAAAGCCAGAAAACGTTGCTCCAATTTCGACATTCGAGTATCCGACGCCGGCAAAGCGACCGGCCAATTCCCGCCTCGATACCACAAAGCTGCGTTCGGTGTTCGGTCTGGTCCCGTCGCAGTGGGCTGAGGGGGTGGATGCGATAGTCGACCAGATCGTGAAAGAGTGCGGGATATGAAAAATCGTAAGGGTATTATCCTCGCCGGTGGATCGGGTACGCGCCTTTATCCGATCAGTCACGCTGTGTCGAAACAGCTGATGCCGATCTACGACAAGCCGATGATCTACTACCCGCTCTCCACGCTGATGCTGAGCGGCATTCGCGATATTCTGGTGATTTCGACCCCTCAGGACACTCCGCGTTTCGCTGATCTGCTGAAGGACGGGAGCCAATGGGGCATCAACATTCAGTATGCCGTTCAGCCGGACCCCGGCGGCTTGGCTCAAGCCTTCATCATCGGCCGGGAATTCATCGGTGGAGATTTGAGCACGTTAGTGCTCGGCGACAACATCTTCTACGGCCACGAGATGGTGAAGCTGCTTACCGAGGCCTATCGCCGCGAGGAGGGCGCAACCATCTTCGCGTATCATGTTAATGATCCCGAACGATACGGTGTGGTTGAATTCGCCCCGAACAACCAAGCTGTGAGCATCGAAGAAAAGCCTGTCCGGCCGAAATCGAATTACGCCGTAACCGGACTGTATTACTACGACACCGACGTTTGCGACATCGCCGCCAGCATCAAGCCGTCGGCGCGCGGCGAATTGGAGATCACCGACGTCAATCGCTGCTATCTGGAAGCCGGGAAGCTGAATGTCACCACCATGGCGCGCGGTTTTGCCTGGCTCGATACAGGCACTCACGACAGCCTGCTGGAGGCGTCCAGTTTCATTGCGACATTGCAGAAGCGACAGGGCTTGATGGTTTCCTGCCCCGAAGAAATTGCGTTGCAGCAGAAGTGGATTGACGCCGAGAGCGTGGCGAGGTTGGCCAAGCCGCTGGAGAAAAATCGCTACGGCCAATACCTGCTGTCGCTTATCAAACGAGGCAATTGAATATGCCCTATAAGGTCACGCCAACCCATTTGAACGGTGTGTTGCTTATTCAGCCGACCGTATATTCCGATTCACGCGGGTTCTTCCTGGAAAGCTACAACGCAGGGGATTTTGAGAAGGCCACCGGGCTTCATCGGGACTTTGTGCAATGCAATCACAGCCGGTCGGCTGGTGGCGTTTTGCGGGGCTTGCATTATCAGATTCATAATCCGCAGGGGAAACTGGTGCGAGTGGTAGTCGGCGAGGTCTACGACGTGGCCGTTGATTTGCGCCGCTCGTCACCCACGTTCGGCCAATGGTTTGGGGCGGTACTTTCCGCTGAAAACAAACAACAGCTGTGGATCCCCGAAGGGTTTGCCCACGGCTTCTACGTCCTCAGCGATTTCGCCGAATTCCTATACATGGCAACCGATTACTATTATCCTCAACATGAGCGTTCCATTCGGTGGAACGATCCGTCTCTGGGAATCAACTGGATGCTCAAGCGTGAACCTCTGCTGTCGGATAAGGATATGCGCGGGGGTTCCTTCCTGACCGCGGAAACCTACGAATGACCGATTTATTGGTGAATGAAGGGACCCGCGTGCAAGGCCTTGACGTGCCGGCCAAGCGTCTCCTTATCCTGGGGACGCGAGGCATCCCTGCTGCTCACGGTGGTTTTGAGACTTTCGCAGAGAAATTGTCACTCTATCTTGTCGCTCGCGGCTGGAGCGTGACGGTCTATTGTCAAGCGGACGGCGGCAAGAAGATTTTCGGGCAGCCGGAGATCGATATGTGGAAGGGCGTTCGCAGAGTGACGATCGCCACTTCAATGTCTGGTCCTTTTGGCACCTTGGCGTTCGACTGGGCTTCCATTGCCCATGCACTGAAGGAGCCGGGCCTGCCGCTGGTGCTCGGATACAATACCGCTCTGTTTGCAGCCCGGTTGAGGTTGGCGGGCCGTCCACTGCTGATGAACATGGATGGCATCGAATGGAAACGTTCAAAATGGGGTTTGATTGCCAAGATCTGGTTCTACCTCAACGAATGGAGCGGTGCCCGGATTTCCGATAAGTTGATCGCCGATCATCCGGCGATTGCCTACCAT
>JAHFQC010000030.1:0-9876 GCA_023259375.1 Alphaproteobacteria bacterium | reverse complement strand
TGGACGCATCCGCAAGCGTTCGGACATCGTCACTATCGCCTATGGGGCCGACAGCATAACCGAGGCTCCTCTGGAACCAGTCCGCGCTTTCGGAGTGGAGCCGGGCCGCTATTTCTTGAGCATTGGCCGCATTGAGCCCGAGAACTCGATTCTTGAGATTGTGAAGGCCTACAGCGCTAAACCGCGGCAGAACCGTTACATCTGCGTCGGCGCTCTGGATCCGGAGCACAATTCTTATCACGCCGCGGTGTTAGAGGCGGCAAAGGGAGGGGTGCTGTTTCCGGGCTCTCTCTATGATCAATCCGTTGTGCGCGCCTTGCGGTTTCACGCCCTGGCGTATTGCCACGGGCATACCGTAGGCGGCACCAACCCTTCGCTGGTCGAGTCGCTCGGGGCCGGCTGCGCCGTCGTTGCCCATGATAACGTTTTCAACAAATGGGTAGCGGGGGAAGAGCAGCTGTATTTTAGCGATGTCGATTCATGCGCGCAGGTACTCGATAGGGTCGAGGCTGATTCGACGTGGCGCCAGCATGCCAAAGCCAAGACCCGGCAGCGTCACGAAAGCCAATATACGTGGGAGCATATCCTTCGC
This sequence comes from Alphaproteobacteria bacterium, assembly GCA_023259375.1. Taxonomy (GTDB): domain Bacteria; phylum Pseudomonadota; class Alphaproteobacteria; order Micropepsales; family Micropepsaceae; genus Rhizomicrobium. Next base: position 9,284 of record JAHFQC010000030.1, on the reverse strand, counting down.
CAGTATGAGACGCTGCTATCGGTTTATCAGCAGGATATGGTCATCTAGCGCGGTCACCTGCGCCGCTGGGCTGGGCCGGCTTTGATGGGGGCGCCTTCCAGTGAAACCGTGCGGAGTGGCCGGTTTGTTGGCGGCCGCTATAAAGCGGCGACGGGGCGGCGTCGGTACTACCGATTGTCTGCGCGCCGGGCGTTGAAGCGTGCGGGGCGAGGGCATTCCGGTCCCGTCAACGCATTCGGTGGAGCAGAAGGAAGCCCGTACAGGTTCGCGCCGCAAAGGGGGCCGCTGAAACGCGAGTAGGACAATGAGTCGGGACCAACTCAGCCGCTATTTCGAATTGTTTGTGATGCTGGTGCGGGGCACGATCTATCAGATCGTCGGGCTGCACTGGCGGGGATGGATCCTCCTCGGCCCGGGCGCGCGCATTCGTGGCATGAAAAATGTTCATCTGAAAGGCGTCATAAAAATCGGGGCCTATGCATTGCTCGATGCCCGGTTCTGTCATGGCATAACGCTCGGCAATCGTTGTTCCATTGGGGATTATTCCGTCATGCGAGCGTCCGGTTCCGAGAAATTCATCAGCCCCGGCATCCGCCTCGGAAACCACGTCACTTTCGGCCCCTATTGCAATATCGGCGGCGGCTACGGCATGGAAATTGGCGATAATTGCATCTTTGGACCATATGTGTCGTTGCATCCCGAAGGCCATAACTTCAGCGATCCGGAGATACCCATTCGCGACCAAGGGATCAGCGGCACCGGCATCAAGATCAAGGAGGATTGCTGGTTCGGCGCCAAGGTCTGTGTCTTGGACGGTGCAGTCGTGGAAAAGGGATGCGTAATTGCCGCGGGTGCTGTTCTGACCGGCAAGACGTTCGAGCCCGACGGAATCTATCTCGGTGTGCCGGCCAGATGGTTTAAGAGCAGAACGGTAGCCTGATGTCAGCTGTCGCCCCAATCGCTTCTGGACCGCGATTGCTCCCGGTGCTCGCGCGGCCGGAATGTGTGCTGACCATACTTATAGGCGCAACCGAGTTGGTCCCCGGGGGGCCGCTTTACGCAGCACTTTTGTGCGTCACCCTGCTGTATGTCCTCACCAGCAATTTCAAGAGCACCACGAAAGCTTGTATTCGGCCGCTATGGCCCTTGCTGCTGCTATTCCCGGTTGGTGCGATCTTCGCCATGCAGAACAACATGTACGAGCAGGGCAAGGATGTTTGGTACCTATCCAAGATCATTCTCTACTTCTACTTGGCATTCGTATTCGGTTCGCGGATGCGCAATATCAACACTTTTTTGAGCCTCTACGTCTTGCTGGGTGTCGCGCTGGCCATGGTGTTTTTCGCCGGGCTGGCGGAGGCAATGTTGAGCTCGGGATTCCAAAGTACCATTGACGCCTCCTATCAGTTCCAGGACGTCAAAATTCCGGCGACACTTCTTTCCGTGCCGATCCTGTTCAAGTATCGAAACCGCCTTTCGATTACCCGCCACCGCGGCGCGGCCTCCGCAATCGCGTTCATTTTGATCGCCCACATAGTGCTGACGTTCAGCCGAACGGTTATCATCAGCACCCTTATCGGATTTTTGGCCCTTTACGGAGCATTCAACAACCGCAAATTGGTGATGCGGAGCCTCTTCGGAATCGGGGCTTTCACCACAATTGCAGTTATAATCCTTGTGCCCATGGTGAACTACAGCGGTAGTGTGGGCCTAATCGCCAAGAAGTTTCTGCACTCATTGAGTGAGATCAGCTTTACCAACAGCCCGAAGGATATCATCAACAACTGGCGCGGCTTTGAGGCGTTCATGGCCTTTCAGGGCTTCCTGAATGCGTCGCTGCCGCAGAAGATTCTGGGGCGGGGGTTCGGAGCGGCGGTCGATCTCGGCATCTTTGTGGAAGTGGCGAAGAACATGACGTTCCGCTACGCGCCCATCCTGCATAACGGCTATTTCTACATCTTGACCAAGTACGGCATTCTAGGTGTGGGCCTGTATCTGACATTCTGTGTCTCCGTCATCCGCAGGAAGCTCGGCAACGTGCGGATAGTTGATAAGGACCTGTCGAACCTGATGATCGGTATCGGCATCGTCATCCTGTTTACGACGTTGGTCATCACGGGACTGTTCAACAAGAACTGTCTCGACGGTACCGTCATGCTGATGGGTGGAATTTGCGGCTATTCATGGGCCATGGAGAAGCGCGCCTTGGCGGCGCCGCAGTGATGATCGATCGCCCGTTGATGCCGAATGGCATGCAAGACATTCGCCTTTGGGGCGGCCAGGAAAATCCTGGCGTTCGGCCGAAGAGTGGTGCCTAGCAGAATGAACAAATCGGCTGCTCCTTCCACCGTCCGCGGGCTCTTTTGGAGCTTACTGGACAACTTCGCGTTCATCGGCATCCAGTTTCTGATCGGGATCATCCTGGCGCGGATACTGGCGCCGCGGGAATTTGGCCTGATCGGCATCATCGTGGCTTTCACCACGGTCGCTCAGGCGATCGTTGATTGTGGTTTTCCCAGTGCGCTGATCCGCAAGGTCGACTGCCGCCAGACCGATTACTCGACCGTATTCTACTGCAACCTCGGCATCAGCCTTGTCTTGACGCTCATTCTGATCCTTTCGGCAGGAGCGATCGCGCAGGTATTCAAGGAACCGAGGCTGGAACACCTCATACAGGCTGTTTCCTTTTGCATCGTGATCAACGCCGCGGGCGTAATCCAGCGCACGATCTTCATTAAACGGATCGATTTCCGTGAGCAGATGATCGTCTCGGTGATTTCCGCACTCGGCGCGGGAAGCGTCGGCATAACGCTGGCGTATATGGGCTTCGGCGTATGGAGCCTGGCGATCATGATGCTGTTGCTCAGCACGCTGAATACGATGTTCTTTTGGATATTGTCTTCGTGGCGGCCGGATCTGTCGTTCAGCTACACGTCATTCCGCGAGATGTTCGGCTTCGGGAGCAAGCTCCTGGTCAGCGGCTTGATCGACAGCATCTATACAAATCTCTATGGCATCGTCATCGGCAAGGTCTTCAGCGTGCAGGAACTGGGGTATTTCACCAGGGCCCAACAGTTCCAGACTGTTCCTTCCAGGAACTTGGCGATTATCGTCACGCGCGTGGCCTATCCCAAGATGGCGACCCTGCAGCACGACGACGTGGCCCTTCGAGCGTATTATCGCAAGCTCGTGCGCGTCCTGATGTACATCTCCTTCATGCTGATGTTTGGCCTGGCGGCGACCTCAAAAAGTCTTATCCTATTTACCATCGGCCCGAAGTGGACAGAGTCGATTCTGTACATGCAGATGCTGTGCCTGGCCGGCGTGCTTTACCCGCTTTCCGCCGTCAACCTAAGCATCGTCCAATTAAGGGGACGGTCCGGGTTGTTCCTCATCATGGAAATCATGAAGAAGATGATGGTAATCCCGGTGGTGGCGGTTGGGGTGTTCTTCGGCATTCAGGCGATGATAAAGGCGATCATCGTCGAGTCGATAATCTCGTTTTTCATCAATAGTTCTAAAAGCAAACAGATGACGGGATATTCGTCCTTTGACCAGCTTTGCGATATCGCTCCGTCGTTTGCCGTGGCTGCCTGTATGGCGGCTGCAGTCTTTGCGTTTGGGGAGGTGGTGACGCTGCCCTACGCCTGGATGTTTCTGTCGCAAGTGGCTCTCGGAATCATCGTGGTCGTCGGGCTTTCCAAGCCGCTCAAGCTGCCTGAATACGAATACTTCGAGGCGGTTGCGGTCAGAGGCGTCCGCAAGCTGTGCCTCGGGCGGGGGCTTCGCGATTGGCGGAGCTGAGTCGATGGGGTATTCTCGGTTAGTTAACCCCAAGAGAACTGTAACCTATGGTGTCGAACCGTTCTGGGTGCGTGGCGGTTCGTCATCTAAATTGCACCTGCGTTCGGAATTATGGTCGGGGCGACGTTCTGGGGGGCAGGCGAGCGGCGGGCGGTGAGATGTGTCATCCGCAGCGGCGAGGCGCTGTCACTGCAAGATAGAGACTAGTGGAATGAAAATTCATATTTATTATCGGCATACCCCAGTCACCAGGACGACGTCCCGCGGCCGCCCGAGCTGGTTCTCTCATGAGATCTGCTTCGCTAGTCTGCTAGACTCTCTTCTGGCGAGCGAAGCCCCGGAAGACATTTTTCTGACGATCGTCTTCGATGGCACCGAGGCGGATTTTGCAGCCGATTTCATTCCGGGGTATTTGGCGCGCCCGGACGTCGAGGCGTCGCCGATCGGAAAAAACGTCCGCGTCGTACGCATTACCGGCGGCACGCAGCGTCGCGCCAGCTCCGCGTGCCTCAGCCTGATCAAGCAGGACTGTGTGGACAGGATCCGGGATGAAGATGACATCATTTATAGTTTGGAAAATGACTATTTGCATCTGCCCGACTGGGTTGCCCCTGTAGTTGCCCTGGCGCAGTCAAACGTCCGATGGGATTATCTTTCCCTGTACGATCACGGCGACAAATATCCGGAGAACTGCGATTACATCGACGCCCGGCGATATCATCATCTCAAGTCGAAAATCGTCGTGGCGGGTGGACATCACTGGCGTACAGTGCCCAGCACATGCGGCACCTTCTTACAGCGGAGAAGCGTCTTTCTGCGCGACTTCAAATTCGCCACATTATGCCTGAACGACATGTACCACTTTCGCATCCTGACCGAGTTGATGCGCCGGGTTCTGCTGACCCCTGTTCCGGGCCTGTCGACCCATAGCATGGAGCAAGCGCTCTCGCCGGGCATCGATTGGGCGAAGGTCGCCAAAGACGTCGCCGGCCGGTTTAGTGTCGAGGCGTCGTCCGTCGACTGAGTGTCGGGAGGCGTCCATCCCCGGATGTGACGGTAATTCCGCATACGGCGCGTCGCCGCGCACGACGTCGTGTTGCGAGGCCGGGCCGCCGCGTTGTCGCGATGCACTTCCCATCGGGGATGCTTGAAACGGAAGAGAGCAAATGTAACGAAAAAAGGCCGGTATGAATCGCGCGCCGGGCCGTTGAGGATGATACTTTGATTGGAATGCTTCGTCATGTGGCGTTAGCGGCCGATTGAGAGCGGAAATGATAAACGAGAAGATATACGTCACAGTCCCTTATTTGCCGCCCTTGGAAGAGTACTTGACATACCTCCGGGAGATCTGGGGCAGTCGGTGGTTGACCAATAACGGCAAATTCCATCAGCAGCTCGAGGGGGCCCTGTCGGAATATCTCGGTTGCGGTCCGTTGGCACTGGTGTCGAACGGAACGCTTGGCCTCATTGTCGCGCTGCAAGCACTGCAAATTCGCGGGCAGGTCATTACGACGCCGTATTCCTTCGTCGCCACGGCGCATTCGCTGCTGTGGAACAATCTCGAGCCGGTTTTCGTCGACATCGATTCCGATACCTGCAATCTCGATCCTGCCAAGATCGAAGCGGCGATTACCCCCGCTACGACCGCGATCATGCCGGTTCATTGCTACGGCGCGCCGTGCCAGATTGAAGCCATCCAGAAGATCGCCGACGCCCATGGTTTGAAGGTGATCTACGATGCGGCGCATGCCTTCGGCGTACGTCAGAACGGCAAAAGCATCCTGAGCGCAGGCGATCTCTCAGTGCTTAGTTTCCATGCCACCAAGGCCTACAGCACGGTGGAGGGCGGTGCCATCGTATGTGCCGACATGGCGATGAAACAGCACATCGATTACCTCAAGAACTTCGGTTTCGTCGACGAGGTGACAGTGACCGAGGCCGGCATCAATGCCAAGATGAACGAACTGCAGGCGGCGTTCGGTCTGCTGCAGCTCAAATACGTTGACGAAGCCATTGCCAAGCGGCGCGCCATTGCTGCGCGCTATCTCGAAAAACTGCGGGACGTGCCGGGCATCGAGTGCTTCAAGACGCCGGCTGGCGTCGACATGAACCACTCCTATTTTCCCATTTTGGTCGGCCCGGATTATCCGCTTTCGCGCGACGGCCTGTACGAGATGTTGAAGGAACACAACATTCTGTCGCGGCGGTATTTCTATCCGCTCATCAGCACGATGTCGACGTACAGGCATATGCCGTCCGCCGCGCCGGCCAATCTGCCCGTTGCCACGCGCATTGCGGATCAGGTGCTGTGCTTGCCGATATATCCGGACCTGAGTTCGGAGAACGTTACGGCCATCGCGGAACTGATTGCCGGTAAAGCGTCGGCCTGAACAGGCGTGCGAGGCTGCAAATCCTCTTTCCCGCTGGCCTGAACAAATCGCCAAGATGAGCGGCGATTATGATCGGGGCTGAATTTGCGGGCAACCTTCGCGCAAGCCTGGAACAGTCTGTATCGGCATAGTGGCGATATTGGCATGAAGGCTGACGACACGGTATAGATTCGGCCATGGTCAGCCGCAGAGGAAATGGTGCCGCCCGTTGGCAGTAAAGCCGTGGTTTGTGGCGCTGCAAACGAACCGGCATACCAGTTAAGAGCAGTCTTCTATGCTAAATCACGTCGATAACGCGATAAACGAGTTAGATCTGCTGTCCGCGAGAAAGTCGGGGTATGCCCTGATCGACTACGATCAGACGCTGCTATTGGGAAATTCCACCGACCTGTTCCTGATCAGTGCCAAACCGAAGGTACTGATCTTTTTTGTGGTCAAGCTGACGATCGTCTGGTTCAAGCTCTGCAAGGTGTTCTTTGCTGTTCCGCCGCGCGCTGCCGAGGCCTCGGCTCTGCGGTTCATCATCAGGTTCATGCCGTGGAACCTGCGGTCGTGGCAGCGTATTGCCGCGCCGCTGCTGCGGGAAAGGGAAAATCCGCAGCTCAGCAAGAAACTGCAATCCGTCCCCGACGATCGCATCGTCATCTGCTCCAATGGCTATGAAGAAGTCGTCCTGCCCATGCTTGAGGGCTCGCGTTGGACGCGCTGCCAATTGTCGTTCGTTCCGTTGTTTCGCGATCGCAAGGTCCTGACACAAAGCAAGATCGAGCGGCTGGAGGCGACGTTGAGCGCCGACGCCATCCAGAAATCGGTCTGCGTTACGGATTCGGAGGACGACAGAGATTTGTTGAACGCGGTCGATCACCCCTGTCTTTTGACGTGGGACACCGAGATCGAAAAATACAGCTATGTTCCGCGGTTCCTGCCGCTGAGCTATACCATTTTCGGCAAGTACCCGTGGCGAGCCGCCCTGAAGGTCATCTTTCTGCGTGATTACACGATCATGCTCTTGGCCTTGGTTTTCGCGGCGGTGAACCGCGATCTTGCCGTTATGGCCGGAGCGACCTGTCTCTTCCTGTCGCTCTATTCGATATACGAAACCGGCTACTACGATAATGATTTCCACGCGGCGAAGCTGGAAGACAAGCCCGTCGTCAATAAAAGGGCGGCGCGATTTTCCGGCAGCCACGTCGTGGCGCGGGCGCTTCTGTGGTGCGTGATATTCGGTGCGGCGGGCTGCTGGCTGGTCAGCGGAGCCGAGCCTGCAAAGATGCTGCGCAGCGGTACGATCTGGGCGGTCGTGCTGGGCGTGCAGTATGCGACGTTCAAGGTCTACAACCTGACGCGCGCAGAGCGCCGGACGGCCCTGTACGTCTATTTGCAGGCGATCAAATATCTCGGCATCTATCTGATTGTGACGCCTGTCGTGCAGGGTCTAGTCCTGGCGTTGGCGCAGATCGTCATGATGTCAAGTCGATACGCAAACTACCGGTTGGGCGGGCGGTCGGAGGAATTTCCCTCCAACCAAGTACGCGGCAATTATTTCGTCCTGTTTTCGGCAATCTATTGCCTATACCGTGCGCCAGACATTAGCAGTTACGATTTGGTGGTATTCTTCGTTATGGGAGGGTGGTGCGCGTTCGGGGGGCTGTCATCGTATGTATGGACGAAGCTGAAAAAAGCGAACTAACAGGATGTGGTGGTCCCATTTCTGGGCGCAGTGCGTTCCCTCTCTCCATGACGTTTTGGCGGGCATTTTGATCGGACCCTACCGATTGAGGACGAGGTGTTTCCATGGATGATGTGAGTATCGCGACATTCTTCAATGATGAAGTCAGCGAACACGAAGCTGCGGTTACCGCCGCTCGGGCCGCTCTTTGTGGACCATTCGTCTCCCTGGTTGCGGCCGCCGCGGACGCCATTCGAGGCGGCGGAAAAATTCTCTTCTTCGGCAATGGAGGCAGCGCCTCGGATGCGCAGCATCTCGCGACGGAGTTGGTTGTCCGTTACAGAAAGAACCGTCCTGCCATTGCGGCGATCGCGCTGACGACGGATACATCCGCCTTGACTGCGATTGGCAACGATTTTGGTTTTGACGACCTGTTTTCGCGGCAAGTCGAAGCATTGGGGCGCAAGGGGGACCTTGCCGTCGGCATTTCGACGTCCGGCAAGAGCCCGAATGTTCTGCAGGCGCTACGAAAGGCGCGCGAGTTGGGCTTGATCACGGCCGGTTTGGCAGGTGGTGACGGCGGGACCATGGCGGAGGTTACGGATCACCTTCTGATCGTGCCGTCAGCCACCACTGCGCGCATTCAGGAATTCCACATTCTCCTCGGCCACATGCTTTGCGGCGCCCTGGAACGCGAACTCAGTTTGGCATAGCAGCTGTTGAAATGCGCGCCGGTGAGGGACATAGCACGTCAAAGATGCGGTTCGTGGACATAATTGTTAGAGGGTGACATGGCTATTGTCGAAAAATTCCCGGATGTCGCGATCTTGTGCGTGGGCGACGTCATGCTTGATCAGTTTACGGACGGTGTGATCAAGCGGATTTCGCCTGAAAGTCCCGTACCGATATTCTCTGCCGGCAAGAGCGCGATGTATCCCGGCGGAGCCGCCAACGTTGCGCGCAACATAACGGCGTTGGGCGGTCGCTGCACGCTGATAAGCGTTATCGGCGAAGACGAAACCGGGCAAATTCTCGCGCGGGAGCTCGAGGCGGATGGCGGTATTGACGCGATATTGCTGAAATGCGCCGATCGTCCGACGACGGAAAAAACGCGATACGTCACTCAGGGGCAGCACGTTCTGCGGGTCGATCGCGAAGTGGCCAAGCCGCTGACCAAGGAAGACGAAGATCGGGTTTTGGCTGTCATCGAAGCCAACATCTCGTCCAGTGCAGTCCTGCTCCTGTCGGATTATGCGAAGGGCGTTCTGACGGACAGGGTTGTCTCTGGGGCTATCGAGCTTGCGCGCCGTCACGGCCGGCAGGTGGTCGTCGATCCGAAATCGAAGAATTTTGCGCGTTATGCCGGCGCGACGGTGATCACGCCGAACAACAAAGAAATCGAAGCCGGTACGGGAATAGAG